>JBIQMI010000371.1:0-1500 GCA_044463585.1 Cryomorphaceae bacterium | reverse complement strand
CGCCGAAGGCTCCATGCTGCTGAAGGCGCTGATCACGAAGAACAACGAGACTGGCGCCATCGATGTGGTGCGCTACGAGGTGGAGCGCCAGTAGCCGTCCCACCTACTTGATCACGCCGAGCTCCTTGCCCACTTTGGCAAAGGCCGCCAGGGCCTTGTCGATCTGTTCCGCACTGTGGGCGGCGCTCAGTTGCACCCTTATGCGGGCTTCGCCTTTGGGCACCACGGGAAAGAAGAAGCCGATCACATAGATCCCTTCCTCCAGCAGCTTGTCGGCCATTACTTGGCTGAGCTTGGCATCGCCGAGCATCACCGGCACGATGGCCGCACCGGCACCCCTGGTCTTGAACCCAAGCTTTTCGATCCCATCCCTGAATTGCTTGACGTTACGCTCGAGCTTGTCGTGCAGCTCGGTGGAAGAGCTGAGCAGATCGATCACGCGGATGGAGGCCCCTACGATGGCCGGTGCCAGTGAATTGCTGAACAAGTACGGACGCGAGCGCTGGCGCAGCATGTCGATGATCTCCTTGCGGCCGGTGGTGTAGCCGCCCATGGCGCCGCCCAGGGCCTTGCCCAAGGTACCCGTGATGATATCGATGCGTCCCATTACGCCGCAGTGCTCGGCGGAACCGCGGCCGGTCTTGCCAATGAAGCCCGCCGCATGGCAATCGTCCACCATTACCAAGGCCTCGTACTTGTCGGCGAGGTCGCAGATGGAGGCCAGATCGGCGATGATCCCGTCCATGCTGAACACGCCATCGGTAACGATCACGATGTAGCGTGCACCGTCGGCGCGGGCTGCCCGGAGCTGCGCCTCGAGGTCGGCCATGTCGTTGTTGGCATACCGGTACCGCTTCGCCTTGCACAGGCGCACCCCGTCGATGATGCTGGCATGGTTGAGCGAGTCGGAGATGATGGCGTCCTCCTGGCCAAGCAACGGCTCGAACACGCCTCCGTTGGCATCGAAGCAGGCCGCGTACAGGATGGTATCCTCAGTGCCGTGGAACTCGGCCAGCTTTCGCTCCAGTTCCTTGTGTATGTCCTGTGTTCCGCAAATGAACCGCACACTGCTCATACCGTACCCGTGGCTGTCCAGCGTGGCATGGGCGGCCTTCACCACCTCGGGATGCGAGCTGAGCCCCAGGTAATTGTTTGCGCAGAAATTCAGCACCTGCTTGCCGTTGACCGTGATCTCGGCATTTTGTTCGCTGGTGATGATCCGCTCGCGCTTGTACAGGCCGGCCTCTTCAATGGCCGACAATTCCTTGGCTAAATGATCCTTGAACTTTCCGTACATTGTTGTTCTGTATTTGATTCCTACCGGTGGATCACTGTCCAACCACCTTGGGCACCTTGAAGTAGTCGCTGTCCTTCACGGGGGCATTGGCCAGGGCCTGTTCACGGTCCAGGTCCATGGCCGCCACATCGGGCCGCAGCCGGTCGTGCTCCCCGGTCATGAAGATCAGCCTGCGCTCCAGACCGCCCCCGCGGTCACGCAGG
>JBIQMI010000370.1:0-1526 GCA_044463585.1 Cryomorphaceae bacterium | reverse complement strand
AAGTGCCCTTTCCACCTCCACCCCGCGGATGGTATCGGCCACTTGGCGCATTTTGCGCGGGCTGGTGGGCACGTTGCGCAGGCTTGCGATGGCCGTTTGCTTCTTGGCCTCCTTGCGCTTTTCAGCGGCTATTTTCTTGCGCGATCCCATGGATTACTTCTTGTTGTTGCCGGAGTGACCACGGAAGGTGCGCGTCGGGGCGAACTCGCCCAGCTTGTGCCCCACCATGTTCTCGGTCACGTAAACCGGAATGAACTTGTTTCCGTTGTGCACGGCGAAGGTGAACCCCACGAAATCGGGGGTGATGGTGCTGGCCCTTGACCAGGTCTTCAGCACCGTTTTCTTGCCGCCCTTGTGCATGTCGGCGACACGCTTGGCGAGCTTGTAGTGCACAAAGGGTGGTTTCTTGAGTGAACGGCTCATCGGCTATGAATGATCAGTTTGCCTTGTGGTTGGCACGCTGGATAATGAACTGGTTTGACAGGCGCTTTGGTGCGCGGGTCTTGCGGCCCTTGGCCAACAGGCCCTTGCGGCTGCGCGGGTGGCCGCCCGATGCCCGGCCCTCGCCACCGCCCATGGGGTGGTCAACCGGGTTCATGGCCACGGGACGCGTGCGTGGCCTGCGGCCCAGCCAACGGCTACGGCCGGCCTTTCCGCTGCGCTGCAGCATATGCTCGGCATTGCCCACCACGCCCACGGTGGCCATGCAGGTCACCAGCACCATGCGTACTTCGCCGCTGGGCATCTTCAGGGTGGCGTAGCGGCCCTCGCGGGCGTTGAGCTGCGCGAACGTGCCGGCGCTGCGTGCGAATGAGCCGCCCTTTCCGGGCTGCAATTCCACGTTGTGCACCAAGGTGCCCAAGGGAATATCGCTCAGCGGCAATGCATTGCCCACCTCGGGGGGGGCGCCTTTTCCGCTCACCACCACTTGGCCCACCTTAAGCCCGCCCGGGGCCAGGATGTAGCGCTTCTCCCCATCGGGGTAGTGGATCAAGGCGATGCGCGCGCTGCGGTTCGGATCGTACTCGATCGTTTTCACGATGCCGGCGATGCCGGTCTTGTCCCGTTTCGTGTCGATCACCCGGTAGCGGCGCTTATGCCCACCGCCGATGTAGCGCATGGTCATTTTGCCCGAGTTGTTGCGGCCTCCGCTCTTGCCCACGCTTCCGCGCAGCAGGCTGCGCTCGGGCGTGGAGGAGGTGATCTCCTCGAAATCGACCGCCACCTTGTGACGGGTGCCGGCGGTAACAGGGTTTATTTTACGTATGCCCATGATTCGGTCAGCAGGGATCAGAGGTTGCTATAGAAATCGATGGTGTCGCCCTTGGCCAGGGTAACTATGGCCTTCTTCCATGAGCTGCTTGCGCCGCGCAGGATGTGGCTTTTTGTGTAACGCGTGCGTTGCTTGCCGCGCACGATCATGGTGCGCACGCCGGTCACCTTCACATTGAACTGCTGCTCCACAGCGTTGGCGATCTCCACCTTGTTGCTGCGGCGGTCCACCACAAAGCCGTAGCAGCCTTCCT
>JBIQMI010000369.1:0-1550 GCA_044463585.1 Cryomorphaceae bacterium | reverse complement strand
CCATGAACATTACCCAGATCCAGGACTTGATCAAATTCGTGGCCAAGAGCGGCGTCAGCGAAGTGGAGATCGAGCAGAAGGACTTCAAGCTCACGATCAAGGCGGCCAGCAAGGAGCCCGCCCCGGTGCAGGTGATCGCGCCGCCGGCATACGCCCAAGCGGCCCTGCCGCCGCCGCCACCGGCTGCCGCGCCCCCAGCACCAGCTGCTGCTGCTGCGCCACCGGCAGCGCCAGCACCAGCGGCCGAGGCCAAGTACGTAACCATCAAGTCACCCATGATCGGCACCTTCTACCGGTCGGCGGGTCCCGGCAAGCCCGTGTTCGTGAACGTGGGCGACGACATAAAGCCCGGCAAGACCATCTGCATCATCGAGGCCATGAAGCTCTTCAACGAGATCGAAAGCGAGGTGACCGGTAAGATCGTGAAGGTGCTGGTGGACGATGCCAAACCGGTGGAGTACGACCAGCCGTTGTTCCTGGTAGATCCCGCTTAAATCCATTCCCCCGCCAAGACGCAAAGACCGCAAAGGATTTCCTTGGCGTGCTTTGCGTCTTGGCGGTAAATACAGGAGACCATGTTCAAGAAGATCCTTATAGCCAACCGTGGCGAAATAGCCCTGCGTGTGATCCGTACCGCCCGTGAAATGGGCATTAAAACGGTGGCCGTGTACAGCACCGCCGACCGCGACAGCCTACCCGTGCGCTTTGCCGATGAGGCCGTGTGCATTGGCCCGGCCTCCAGCAAGGACAGCTACCTGAACATGAGCCGGATCATTGCCGCTGCGGAGATCACCAACGCCGACGCGATCCACCCGGGCTATGGCTTCCTGAGCGAGAACGCCAAGTTCAGCCGCATCTGCCAGGAGCACGGGATCAAGTTCATCGGCGCGCTGCCCGAGCAGATCGAGGCCATGGGCGACAAGGCCAGCGCCAAAAAGACCATGCTCGCCGCCGGCGTGCCCTGCGTGCCCGGTACCGAGGGCCTGGTGGAGGACAATGCCCTGGCCAAGGCCGAGGCCAAGCGCATCGGCTACCCGGTTATCCTGAAGGCCACGGCAGGCGGGGGCGGCAAGGGCATGCGCCTGGTGTGGAAGGAAGAGGAATTCGATCACGCCTTCGAGCAGGCCAGCCAAGAAGCGGGTGCTGCCTTCGGCAACCCCGGCATGTACATGGAAAAGTACATCCAGGAGCCGCGCCACATTGAGATCCAGATCGCGGGCGACCAGTACGGCACCTTCTGCCACATGAGCGAGCGCGATTGCAGCATACAGCGCCGCCACCAAAAACTGGTGGAGGAAACGCCAAGCCCGTTCATGACCAAGGCCCTGCGCAAGAAAATGGGCGAGGCCGCCATAAAGGCCGCCGCAAGCGTGAACTACGAAGGCGTGGGCACCGTGGAATTCCTGGTGGACAAGGACCGCAACTTCTACTTCATGGAAATGAACACGCGGATCCAAGTGGAGCACACCATCACCGAGGAAGTGATCGACTTCGACCTGGTTCGCGAGCAGATCAAAATTGCAGCGGGCATACCCATCAGCGGCCTCAAT
>JBIQMI010000368.1:0-1615 GCA_044463585.1 Cryomorphaceae bacterium | reverse complement strand
GCAGGAGGCGCCACGCCTGATCCAACGGGCCTTGCGCATCGCCACAGCCCACCGGGTTGTGTGCCGGGTGGAACTGCCGGCCGATATCGCGCAAATGGATGCAGATGGAAGCCAATTTATTTCGGAACTACGCACCAGCCACGCCGTGCTGCACCCCAGCAAAAGCGCGCTGCGCGCCGCTGCCGATGTTTTGTCGTCAGGTAAGCGGGTGTCCATTTTGGCCGGGGCAGGATGCAGGGGGGCGAAGGAGGCCGTGCTGGAATTGGCCGAAACCCTACAGGCACCCATTGTGCATACCCTGCGCGCGGCGGACATTTTCGATCACGACACGCCAGGTGTGGTGGGGTTGACCGGCCTGATCGGCGATCCGGCAGGCTACAACGCCATCATGAAGGCGGACCGGCTGCTGATGTTGGGCACCGATTTCCCCTACATCGATTTCCTGCCCCATGATACCCGCACCGTTCAGGTGGACCGGCATATGGAGACCATAGGCAACCGCACGCCCGTGGAAGTGGCGGTGCATGGCGACATCAAGGAATCGGTGACCCAGTTGAACGCCCTTCTTCCCAAGGACCGGGACGGCAGTTTCCGCCACGCCCTCATGGATGCTTTCGCCACCTGGAAGGACCACATGCGCGTGGACGCCAGCACCGAGCGTGACCGCGAACCGTTGCACCCGCAGATGTTCGCCCGTTGCGTCAGCCAAAAAGCGGCCGCCGATGCCGTGTTCAGCATAGAAACGGGCACATCGGCCATCTGGGCCGCGCGCTACATGTCATTCCACGAGGACCGGCGCATTTTGGGCTCGTTCAACCATGGGTCCATGGGGGTGGGGCTGCCTTCTGCCATCGGTGCCCAGGCCTTGTACCCCCACCGCGAGGTATGGGCGCTGGTGGGCGACGGTTCGTTCACCATGTGCCTACAGGAATTCCTGACCGCCGTGGAGCGTTCCTTGCCCATCAAACTGGTGGTGTTCAACAACCAGGAACTGGCCTTTGTGAAGCTGGAGATGGAGCAGATGGGGTTGGCCCCGGGCTATGAAGCCCTCAAGCAATTCAATCCCGACTTTGCGGCCTATGCAAAAGTGTGCGGTGGCGATGGCGTTCGCGTGGAGCAGGCCCGCGATGTGGAGGCCGCGGTGGACATGGCCAAGGCCTCGAAAAAGCCGTTCATCATCGATGCCGTGGTGAGCGCGGGGGAGGTGGCCCTTCCGCCGCACATCACCTGGAAGCAGGTCTTCGGGTTCGGCCGCTCGAAAGTGGAGGAGGCCGTGCTGGCCGCCACCGGCAACACCAAGCAATGGGAGAATTTCAGCGAGGAGATCGAGGCCAACATCCGCAAGTTCTTGTAGGGCGGGGCTGTTGCTTGCACCAAAAAAAAGGCGGCCGAGGCCGCCCTTTTCCATTATGTCATAACCTTCACGCTGTGGCCTCGGCCACCTTCGAGTTGTCCACTTTTTCGAGCAGGATCGTTTCCTCTCCCTTGGGCAGGGTCCAGGTTATGCTGGTGCCCTCGCGGTAGCCGATCAGTGCCGAGCCCATTACCGTGAATACCGAGAGCTTGTTCGCCTTCAGGTCGGCATCCTTCGGCATCACCAGCTGCAGCCCTTCCT
>JBIQMI010000367.1:0-1642 GCA_044463585.1 Cryomorphaceae bacterium | reverse complement strand
GACCTATAGCCGGACCGAAGTGGAATTTGCAGAGTGCCAGGATCCCGCGTGCCCCGAGCAAGGGCCCAACCTGCGCATGTTCGTGTACAAGCCCACCGAAATGGCGGCGGGCTATTCCATGCCGGCACAGTTCCCGCTGATGCTGATGATCCCGGGTGGCGGTTTCATGCGCACCGATGCCGAGATGTCGCAATGGCCGGAACAATTCGTGAAGCGCGGCATGATCGTGGCCACCATTGATTACCGCACCGGTTGGGACGTGAACGGCGACGGGGTGATCGACCCTGTGGACCTGGACAGTGCCTCGGTGCGCGATTGCGAAGGCGACCCGGCCACCATGTACCGCGCCGTGGCACGGGCCGTGCTGGATGCGCGTACCGCCACCCGCTTCCTGCTGGCCCATCCAGCCAATTACCCGATCGATCCCAATGCGCTCTTTTGTGGCGGTGTGAGCGCCGGCGCGGAGGTGGCCGTGAACCTGGCGTTCGCCAAGGAAGGTGAACTCGAGGGCACTTGGGCGGCCTATTTCCCCGGCGAAGGCCCTTTGAATCCGCCCCCATGCACCATGGCCTACGATGTGCTGCCCTGCCACCCACCGGCGGGGGCGCCACCCTACTACACCGGCCCGGTCCGGTTCCGCGGCGTAATGTCGTGCTGGGGGGCCACTCTCGGGCCGCATGTTATGGACCCCCACCCTTTGGACGACCCCGGCGATGCCACCCCTGATGATGCCGGCGTGATCGCATTCCATGGGGTGCTCGACAAGCTTTATCCCGTGGTGAAAGGACCACCTTACAATTGCCCAGGCGTGATCGAGGGATTGGGCGGAAAGGGCATGTTCCAGTTGCGGCGTGAGTACGGTTACCCGGCACAGGTGTACCTGGACCCGCATGCGAGGCATAAATGGGTGTGGCTCGACATGTTCCTTGAACCAGGGCGTGACATGAGCCAGGCACGTTTGGTACGCACGCAGTTCATTGTATCGCGCACCGTCTGTTTCTTCAAGTCGATCCTGTGCGGCCAGCCGTGCAGCTACGATGTGCCGCTGGAAATGGCCAGCGTGGATGAGTGGGCCGGTGCCTACTTCCAGCAGTTCGGCACGGGCAACGGCGTGCCGGTGGGCTGCAACCCCGATGGCAGCACGCGCTTCAGGCCGCTAGACCCCGAGCCCATGCTCTACCCCAACCCCTCATCCGGTTGGTTCCGCGTGATGGACAGCGGCTTTACCAGCGAGGGCCAGTTGGAACTGTATGATGCCTCGGGCCGAATGGTGATGAGCCGCGCATTCAGCCGCGATGGTGAGAATTTCGACCTCCGTTCCCTGCCCAACGGATTTTACATGGCCCGGCTGTACAACAGCGAAAAGCAGATCACGCTGAAGTTGGCGCTTCAGCGGCGCGGACCGCGGATGTGATGCCACGCAGGCCCGTCCTGCGGATCTGCCTTCAGGCCGTCACCTGCGCCATGGCCTTGCGCACGGCCGCTTCCACCTTGTCCAGGTAGCTGTCCAGCTCGGCGGGCGTCCAGGTGACACGGATGTTGAAGCTGATCAACCGGCCCAGCACATGATCGCTTTGCGGCAACTGCAGCGTGTGCAGGTCCTGCGGCAGGCCCAGCTCGTGCGCCACGGTGCGGAAAGGCA
>JBIQMI010000366.1:0-1705 GCA_044463585.1 Cryomorphaceae bacterium | reverse complement strand
GCGGATGCGCCCAAATAGGCCACCACAACCCGCTGTAATTCCGGGGGCACTTGCAGGCGCACACGCGAGTAGATCTTTTCATCCACCAGCGGATTGTCCGGATCGCTGGTGGCACTTGCGATCAGTGCCTTGTCGTCGAACGGCATTTCGCTACCGCCCAACTCATCTCCCCGAAGCCGGTATTTCCGGGCCGCGGCGCGCTTTGCCTTCAATTCCTCGTCCTCCCCGCCTTCGCTATGCCCGTGCTTCTTGGCTTTCGCCTCTGTGATCATGCGGTTCACTTGTGCCGTAATGATCAAGGCACCGATGAAAAGCACGATCCCCAGCAGCACCAGCGTACCCACTACACCGGTACTGGTGGCCCATTTGTCGGTATTCACCGTTTGTGCATGGGTGGTGCCCCACGCCAAGAGAACACCCAAGGCCAGAAGGCTGCGCAGGATGGCCGTATGCCGGGGTCGGGCTGGTTGTGACAAGCTCATGTGATCTTTCTCTTTTTTCCTTTTTCCAGGTCGCCTGTGAAATGGTTCAAATAGGTGCTGTCGATGATCCTGCCCATTTCCCGTTTCATGCCGATGAATTCGTAATGCAGTGGACAGGGTTCATCAACACCGCATTGGCGCAAACCCATCACGCAATGCTGCTGTTCCACATCCTCGCCCACGGCCTGCATCACCATGCGCAGGTTCACCTCGGCCGCACGGTCGGGTGGCAGGTCGAAGCCGCCGTGCGGGCCACGGTGCGAATTGATGATGCCCGCACGCGCCAAACTTTGAAGCACTTTGGCGATGAAGGCCTCCGGGGCCTCGGTGCGGGCAGCCACAACAGGCAGCGTCAACCGCTCACCTTGGTGGGAGGCCAAGGCTAACTCCACTGCGGCCCTGAAGGCATACTCGCACGTCTTCGAGAAAAACACGTCGGTGGAACGGTTGGTGGATTCCGGGGCCAAATGTAGAACAGGCCCGCGGTATTCCGGACAAATTTGTCCGTATTAGGCCAAGCCCATGCTGGCCGCGCCTTTCGGAGCACCCTTCAAGGCCGCCATCCGTCGGATATGGTGTTGGCGCGTGGTCCATGGTCGCCACTTCCTTGCGAACTTCGCCGCAATGAGCAACGATCCGATTTTTCATGCTTTCCGCCACATGGGCCGCAAAGAGTGGGAACAGCTTGTGGTGAAGGAATTGAAAGGACGCCCCCTGGAAGAGCTGGATGTCCATTTATGGGACGGATCCAAGCTGAGCCCTTTCGGCATGCCCGAGGATGCCCAGGGATACGTTGCGGATGGCCGGCGGGGACTCGGGCGTGGCACGGCCTGGCGCATGACCACGGACCTGCGCCAGGCAGGTCCTGACCCGAATCCATTGCTCCTGACGGACCTGATGGGGGGAATGGATTCGGCACTGATCCCGGATGGTACCGATCTCGCTGGAACACTCCGCGATGTGATGCTGGCCGGCGTGGACCTGCAATTGGGCGGCGGTGATCCGCGGCTCGTGCATTGGGTACTGAAGGAAGCGCACCGGCAGGGCGTGCCAACGGGAGGCCTTTCTGGTTGCGCAGGTTTCACCACGGACGAGGTATTGCCCCACCTTCCGCGCGAAATGGGCTCCGAGCCGGCTTTTCGCTTGTTCAATGTGCAAGTAGAGGACCCTACCCCCGCCTCACTAAGGTCAGCACTGGAACGGGGCCGTGCGCTTTTCACCGC
>JBIQMI010000365.1:0-1734 GCA_044463585.1 Cryomorphaceae bacterium | reverse complement strand
GTACTTGCGGCCTGCGCTGTAGTAAAGCGTTAGCGGCTTGCTGCCATCGGTAACGTGGCGCAGGCCCACCGCGATACGCCCGTCCGTGTACACCATGTTCAAATAGGCCGGCTCGCTTATGCCGTGCACGGCCATCAGCCCCAGCAGTTCGGCGATCATCGCCTCGAAGGCATCGGCCACCTCATCGGGGGTGGGGCGGGCATTCTTCAAGTGGTCCAACATTAGCGCGAACAGGTGCTGGCTATCGGTTTGGCCGTTCACCCAATCGTACATGGGTTGGCTGAGGCGGTTGCACAGGTCGCGCTTGATCCGCTGGAAGTGCTCCACGCCGCCATTATGCATCAGCAGGCGGTCCTTGTAATGGAAAGGGTGGCAATTGTTCTCGGCCACATCGCCTACGCTGGCCGCCCGCACGTGCGCCACAATGCAGGGCGACACCACCTTCGGCGCCAAGTACTGCAGGTTGCGGTTGTTCCATGCTGGCATCACGCTCACGAACACGGCGGGCCAAGGGCTTTGATCATGATGGTACCAGCCCACCCCAAAACCGTCGCCGTTCAAAGGCTCTTCGATCTCGCGCGCCGCATAGCTCTGCTTGATAATGGAATCCGAGGGATCGAATAGCAGGGCGCCCATACCGATGGGGGCACCGAGGTAGGCAAGGAAGCGGCACATGGTTGCAGAATGTGAACAATGATACCGGACTTTGGTGCGGCCGATCGCGAGTTACGGCATTCTTTATTGATAAATTTTCCCTTGCAGGGAACAGAGGTGAGGGGGTGCTGGTTGCGCAAATGGCGTAACAACCGACAACGGGCAACCCATCGGTCAAATGCACTTATTTACCCCACCCACTTTCAACCTTTCACCATGCCGCGCACCCGGATCACCAACGAGATGAACAAGCTGCTCACCGCACGCAACGAGCGGGTGAAGAAACTACAGGACATCGTGAAGGAGGCGATCGATGAGCAGCAGTTGATCATCAACCACTTGGCCAACCCACCGCAGGAAACAATGACGCGGGGCCAAAAGCTGGCGGACAAGGTGGCCGCCTTCGGCGGTAGCTGGGGGTTCATCCTCTCCTTTTTCGCGGTGTTGGCCGTGTGGATCCTCTTCAACAGCCTGGGCCATGTGCGCGACCACTTCGACCCTTACCCCTTCATATTGATGAACCTGGTGCTGAGCTGCATTGCCGCGGTGCAGGCACCCGTGATCATGATGAGCCAGAACCGGCAGGAGGAGAAGGACCGCAAACAGAGCGAGAACGACTACCTGATCAACCTGAAGGCAGAGCTTGAACTGCGCAGCCTGCACCAAAAAATGGACCTGCTGCTGCAGGAGGAAATGGGGTCATTGGCCGAAATGCAGGAGCAGCAACTGCGCATGCTGGCCGCGATCGAACACAAGTTGGCCAAGCTATCGGGCGGGCCGCATGGGCCCGCACCACCGCAAGGCTGATGGATGTGTTGGCTTATGTGGCCTTGCATGCCTTTCTTTGTAGCGAATAGGCAAACCGGCCCTTAAGCGGTTCATTATGCCCAAGGTAACCATAGACAACATCGAGATCGAAGTGCCCGAGGGCACCACGATCCTGCAGGCCGCGCGCATGATCGGCGAGCGCAACAGCGCCGAACGCTACGTGGCGCCGCCCACCATGTGCTACTACAGCAAGCTGGAAGGAAGCGGCGGCTACTGCCGCACCTGCCTGGTGCAGGTGACCAAGGGCAGCGA
>JBIQMI010000364.1:0-1750 GCA_044463585.1 Cryomorphaceae bacterium | reverse complement strand
GATGATGCGTTCGGGCCAGGCCTGCACCAAGGCGGGCGGCAACAGCCTGAGGAAACCCGCAAGCAGGAGCAGATCGACCCCTGCGTTGGCCAATTCGCGCTGCAAGGTGCCGTTGCGCAGATCCGTGGCATCGAACAGGTAGCTGGGCACGCCCAGGTCCCATGCGCGCTGCAGCACGCCGGCCCGGGGCCGGTCGCAGGCCACCAGGGCCACCTCGGCCAAGGGCGAGTGGGCAAAATGGCGGATCAGGCGTTCGGCATTGGTGCCAGAGCCGGAAGCGAGGATGCCTATGCGTACCATGGTGGGGCGTGCGAGGCGCGAAATTGCGGTTTTCCCGGCTTATGGGTGGAAAAACCTTTGGGCCTGCCGCAGGCCACCGCGGAACATCCTTTCAATCAGGCATTTCGGCGGTCTTTTTGTCTTTGGGAAGGGTGTTTGGGCGAAACGGTTTTGGTGGATCGGGTTGCGGATGTCGAAAATGTCTTTCCTTTGCAGCCTGTTCAACCAACAACAAACGGATATGTCCGATATCAAGTCAAGGGTCATCGCAATCATCGTGGACAAGCTCGGAGTGGACCAAGCAGAGGTAACGCCCGAGGCCAGCTTCACCAACGACCTTGGCGCCGACAGCCTGGATACCGTCGAGCTCATCATGGAGTTCGAGAAGGAATTCAACATCGCCATTCCCGACGATCAGGCGGAGAAGATCCAAACCGTAGGCCAGGCCGTGGACTACGTGGAGAAGAACGCGAAGTAACCCGGCAGCATGCAGCTCAGGCGAGTGGTGGTCACCGGCTTGGGCGCCCTCACGCCCCTAGGCAATACGCTTGTAGCGTATTGGAAAAGCCTCGTGGACGGCATCAGCGGTGCCGCGCCCATTACCAACTTCGACGCGTCGAAGTTCAAGACGCAGTTCGCGTGCGAGGTGAAGGGTTTCGACCCCACCCAGTACATGGACCGCAAGGAGGCGCGGAAAATGGACCCGGTGTCGCAATTCGCCGTGGCCGCCAGCGACGAGGCCATCCGCGATGCCGGGCTGGAAAAGGGCAGCGATACCGACCAGGAGCGCCGCGGGGTGATCCTGGGCTCGGGCATCGGGGGTCTGCTCACCTTCCAGGAAGAGTGCATCGGCTTTGCACGGGGCGACGGCACGCCACGCTTCAACCCGTTCTTCATCCCCAAAATGATCGCCGACAGTTCATCGGGGCTGATCAGCATGCGGCACCTGCTGCGCGGGCCGAGCTACGTGACCGTTAGCGCATGCGCCAGTGCCAACAACGCCTTGATCGACTCGTTCAATTACATCCGCCTGGGCACGGCGGACGTAATGGTATCGGGCGGCTCCGAGGCCTCGATCCACGAGGCCGGGGTAGGGGGCTTCAATGCCATGCACGCCATGAGCACCCGCAACGACGACCCTGCCACGGCCAGCCGGCCCTACGACAAGGACCGCGACGGATTCGTGCTGGGCGAGGGGGGTGGCATCATTGTGCTGGAGGAGCTGGAGCACGCCAAGGCACGCGGGGCCAAGATCTATTGCGAAATGGTGGGCAGCGGCATGAGCAGCGACGCCTACCACATCACCGCACCGCACCCCGATGGCCTGGGCGCATACCTGTGCATGAAGCATGCCTTGCAGGATGCGGGCATGAAGCCGGGTGACATCGACTACATCAACACCCACGGCACCAGCACCCCCATTGGTGACCCGCAAGGCGTGAAGGCCATCCAACGCCTGTTCGGCCAGGAG
>JBIQMI010000363.1:0-1753 GCA_044463585.1 Cryomorphaceae bacterium | reverse complement strand
CACTTCGTTGACCTGGTATGGGTGTTCGTGTTCACCTTCTTCTACCTTGTTTGACACTTGGCGGCCACAGCCTCCATTAGCATCGAAAAGAACCTCAAATCCGCACCGCCACGGTGACCTGAAATGGAACGCGACGACATCATTGAATACAGCCTGGACGCAGGCCACAGCGAGGAACAGGGCAAGGTGATCCGCAAGCGGATCTATTTTGTGACCATCCTGCTTTCGGTGATCACCGCGGTTGAAGTGCTGCTCGGCGTTTTCTGGATGCAGCTCTTCCCCGGTGCATGGCACTGGGTGAAATGGGCCTTCATCATGATGACCCTGGTGAAAGCCTCGTACATCGTGATGACCTTCATGCACCTGGGCGATGAACGGCGCAACATCCGCAGCATCATCCTCATGCCCTACGGCCTGTTCCTGATGTACCTGGTGTTCATCATCATTTGGGAGGCCACGTACCTCCATAACGTGCTGAAGATCTTCCTGTGACCCCTTCGATCAAACCGGCAAGCAAGCGCAAGAAATTCCTCTTGTTGCTGGTGTTGCTGGTCTGCGTGCCCGGTGCCATCTTCCTCGGCCTGGGCAGCCGGAACCACTACAACACCCTGCCATACATCGGCGTGCGCGAGGTGAACGCCCCCGGCGATACCACCTACTTCACGGTGCCGCCCTTCTCCTTCATCGATGAGAACGGGGAGCCCTTTACCGATAAGGACACCGAGGGCAAGATCCTGGTGGTGGATTTCTTCTTCACGCGCTGCACCAGCATCTGCCCGCGCATGAGCGCACAGATGCAGCAGCTGCAACTGCGCTTGGAAGGACCCCGGTACGACGATGTGCTTTTCCTGAGCCACACGGTGGACCCCGAGCACGACACGCCCGAGGTGCTGAAGGCCTACGGCAAAAAGCTCGATGCCGATCCCAAGCGCTGGAAGTTCCTCACGGGCAACGCCGCCGATATTTACCGGCAGGGCAACCTGGGCTACCTGTTAAGCGCCAATGTTGACTCCGCGGCGGCGGAACTCTTCGTACACTCGCCGCAATTCGTGCTGGTGGACAAGCAGCGCCACATCCGCGGCATGTACGACGGCACCAACAGCGATGCCATGCGCGACCTGGTGACCGACCTGAAGGCCCTGCAGGACTCCGAGGCGCGCCAAGCCAAACGAAGCAGCCCATGAGCACGATGCGGTCCGACCGGCAGCGCACGTTCCTGGCCCTTTCCATTGGCGTGGTGCTGGTGGGTGCCATCGCCTTCATCAACCTGGGGCCGCAGCTGGTGCAGGTGGGCGGGCTCTCCCCCCGGGTATTGCCCAAGGTGAATGCCATACTGAACGGGGCTGCAAGCATCACATTGATCATGGCCTGGGTGGCCATTGTGCGCCGCAAGATCCAGCTGCACCGCCGCCTGATGTTCACCGCGCTGGGCATCACCGTGCTGTTCCTGGTGAGCTACTTGGTGCAGCACAGCAGCTTCTCCTCCGCCACGTATGGCGGCAACTTGGGCTGGCTGTACTATCCGGTGCTGCTTTCGCACATCACGCTGGCGGCCGTAGTGGTGCCCTTGGTGCTGCTCACCCTTACGCGGGCGCTGGGCGGCGACTTCGCCAAGCACCGCAAGATCGCCCGGTGGACGCTCCCCCTCTGGCTGTACGTAAGCATTACCGGCGTGGTGGTGTACCTGCTGATGGCGCCGTACTATTAGCAGACCGGGCCCACACTGACGGACAGCGGCGGCGTGGCTGACCGC
>JBIQMI010000362.1:0-1800 GCA_044463585.1 Cryomorphaceae bacterium | reverse complement strand
GCCGTAATGCCCGGCCCACGAAATGTTATGTACGATCGATGGTGAAAGAGCTCACAGGTGCATGAATTCCTTCTTGGCCATCAATTGCTCCTTGGTCTCGCGATGGTCCGGGTCATCCACGCAGCAATCCACCGGGCAAACAGCCGCACATTGCGGCTCATCGTGGAAACCGGTGCATTCGGTGCACTTGTCCGGTACGATGTAATAGATGTCCATGGCCACGGGGGCATAGGCCTTGTCGGCATCGTAGGTGTTGCCAGTGGGCATGGTTTGCATGCCGTGCAGGCTTGTGCCATCGCTGAGCTTCCACTCAGCGCCGCCTTCATAAATGGCATTGTTGGGGCACTCTGGTTCGCACGCTCCGCAGTTGATGCACTCTTCGGTAATGATGATGGCCATGGTACAACGATAACTTTGCAGCCCTTGCAGGCCCTGTAATCGGCCGCAAAGGTAACGCTTGGCATGCCCATGGACCATGTAACCCCTGATCGGCCGCTGGTGAGCGGGCGCCTGGACGCGTTCGTGCAACTGGGCAAGGTGCTCGCCCATTTCGGCCAGGCCCGGCCATGGCCCGGCCATTCCGTGGGCCTTACCGAGGATGAGTTCATGGCCTTTGAGGGCGCGCTCATGAAGGCCCATGTGCGCAATGCTTGGTTCACGCCGGCTGAGGTACGGCACGCAGCCACAGGCCTCTCGCGGTTGCTAAGCGGGCATCAGCTCGGTGCCTGGCTAAAGGGTTATCCGGCATTAACGGCCGACCGCCCGGTGTGCACCGTGGGCATCATCATGGCGGGCAACGTGCCTTTTGTTGGTTTCCACGACCTGCTGTGCGTACTGCTCAGCGGCCACAGGGCCAAGGTGAAGACCTCGTCCGACGATGCGGGCCTGACGCCTGCGTTGCTGCAACTGCTGGGGCGCTTTGCCCCCGCGTTGGCGGCCATGGCGGAAGTGCGGCCGGGCCAGTTGGGTGATGTGGATGCCATGATCGCCACCGGCAGCAACAACACCGCGCGCTATTTCGAGTTCTATTTCGGCAAAATGCCCCACATCATCCGCAAGGGGCGCACCAGTGTGGCCGTGATCGACGGTAGCGAAAGCGAGGCTGAACTGGCCGCCTTGGGCGAGGATGTTTTCCGGTATTTCGGATTGGGCTGCCGGAATGTGGGCAAGGTTTTCGTGCCGGAGGGATACGACCTCGATCGCCTGTTCGCGGCCTTCTATGCCTGGAAGGAGATCATTCACCACCACAAATACGCCAACAACTACGACTACAACCGTGCCGTGTGGCTGCTGGACCGTGCCCCGATCACCGAGAACGGTTTCCTGGTCATGAAGGAAGAATCGGCGTTGAACAGCCCCGTGGCAGCGCTGTACTTTGAACGGTACGCTGACCGCGCCGCACTGCAACGGCGGTTGGACATGGATGCAGATAAGATCCAATGTATCGTTGGGCATGGCCATATTCCGTTCGGCGCTGCGCAATACCCCGGCCCAAGCGATTATGCCGACAATGTGGATACCATGAGGTTCCTGCTGGAACAGGTGGTGTAAGGGATAGAACAGGTTGCTTCGCGTGGCGCACGGCAATTGGCGTCTTGCCGCGCAAGGTCCCTTGCAGGTAACCTCGCGGTGACGGTGTGCGGGCGCGCAAGGTTTCTTGCAGGTGACCTTGCGCGGACGGATAGGTAGCCTACGCGCACGGAGAAGTTGGGAGCTGGAAGAACAGTGGCAACCCGACCCCGGACGGGATCGCACCAATTAGAAAAGTGAACCCAACGGAAATCCGACCCCGTAGCGGGT
>JBIQMI010000361.1:0-1809 GCA_044463585.1 Cryomorphaceae bacterium | reverse complement strand
GTTGCTGATCGTTCCGGTGGCCGTGATCGCCTTGGTGGCCTACGAGGTGCTCGCTTGGCTCGACCAGATCGTACAGGTGGAGATCCCCGGCCTCGGCCTGTTGATCGTGCTGCTCAGCGTGGTGCTCATCGGCTGGCTGGGTTCCACGTTCCTGTACCAGCGCCTGGCCGAGATCGGTGACGACCTGCTGCGCCGCGTGCCTTTCCTGAAGACCGTGTACGATGCCCTGAAGGACCTGATGGAAGGGTTGGTGGGCAGCAAGAAAAAATTCGACCGGCCGGTATTGATCATGCCCCTGGACGGCTCGGGCCTTGGTCAATTGGGCTTCCTCACCCAGGAGGACCTTACGCACCTGGGCATCGGGGCGGACCACGTGGCCGTGTACGTGCCGTACAGTTTCGCCTGGAGCGGCCGCCTGTTCATTGTGCCGGTGGCCAGCGTGAAGCCCATTGATGCCAAGGCCGCCGAGGTGATGAAATTCATCCTGAGCGGCGGCGTAACCCGTGTGGACGAAGAATGACGAACGGCCGGGTGCATCGCCATCGCCTCCGGGCGGCCTTGCTTCTGGCCATGGGAACGCTGCTGCATTCGGCCCTGCACGCCCAGCAAGGTGTGGTGCGCGGTGCCCACCAGTACAGCAATGGCGTGCACCCCTGCTTCGATGTGCTGGTGGAGGGGGAAAGGCTCCGTGAGGTGTCGCGTTTCTGGTACAACGAATTGAAATCGGTGAGCATGAAGGTGACCGACCGGAAGGAAATGACCGGTGCCGCCGCGCGCATCCCCTCCGCCTCGGCGGACACCATCCGCATCTTGATCGCCGTGGAACAGCCCAAAGGCTCCAACCGCACCATTGCGCACATCGCCTTCCTTGCCACCAGCGGCTACGTGGGGCCCGATTCACCCGAGCGCGAGCTGGCCGGCTGCACCGATTGGGTGGAGCAGCGCGCATTGCTCCTCAGGCGCCAACTGGCCCAGGCCGACCTGGACCAAGCGCAGCGCCAGGCGGACCAATTGGGCCGCCAGCTTGACCTATTGAAACGCGAGGAACAACGCGCCGGGGAAGCCACCCGAAAAGCCGAACAACGGGGGCAGCAGGCCGTGCGCGAGCGCGAAGAGGCGGAAAAACGATTGCAGGAAATGGCGGATGCCCCGTCCCCCGCGGACAGTGCCGGGCAGGACGCCGCGGCACGCGCACAACTGAAGGAACAACAACTGCTGCGGAACAGGCTGAAGCGGGCAACGCACACCATGCAGGCCCAGGAAAAGCGGAAGGAGGACCTGCAATGGGCGTTGAAGAAGAACCGCGCGGACCAACAGGCCAAGCAGGCTGAGATCGAGCGCCAGCAGGCCTTGGTGGAGGAATTGAGGACCAAGCTGCAGAACATCCGCTAGCATGGCCATCACCGCCGATCAACCGGGCGCGGACGCATCGCGGCGCAGCGCTTTGCTGTTGCTCCACATCACCGTTTTCATCTGGGGCTGGACCGGCATCCTGGGCAAATGGATCGAACAGAGCGCGGAGCACATCGTGTTGGTGCGCACGGTGATCGCCTGCATAGGCTTGGTAGCGGTTGCGCGCTGGATGAAGGTGACCCTATCGCCCCGCACGCCCGACCTGGGGCGGTACCTGCTCACGGGCCTGATCATCCTGGCGCATTGGACCACTTTTTACCTGGCCATCAAGCGCGGCAGCGCTTCGGTGGCGGTTACCTGCCTCAGCACAAGCACCTTTTTCACGGCCCTGATCACGCCTTTTTGGACCAAGCAGCGCGTAAGCTTCTTTGAGGTCATGCTGGGCCTGGTGATCAT
>JBIQMI010000360.1:0-1814 GCA_044463585.1 Cryomorphaceae bacterium | reverse complement strand
ACCACCCGAAGCTGCTCACCTTCAGCATCGGCTACAAGGGGCAGCCTTATTACGATGAATCGAAGTACGCGGAGGCCGTGGCGCGGCACATCGGTAGCGATCACCAGACCTTCATGCTCGGCACGGATGAGCTGGCCGAAGGGTACCTGCGGCTGTTGGACCATGTTGACGAACCGTTCGCGGACAGTTCGGCCCTGCCCTCCTTCCTGCTTTGCGAGCGCACCCGCCGCCAAGTGAAGGTTGCGCTGAGCGGCGATGGCGCCGATGAAATTTTCGGGGGCTACCGGAAGCACCAGGCCCTGATGCGGTGCCAATCGCCCGGGCTGGCGGAACGCGCGGTAAGCGCCCTGGCGCCCCTGTGGCGCAGGCTGCCCCGTTCGCGCAACAGCGCCTGGCAGGACCGTTTCCGCCAATTCGACCGCTTCGCATCGCTGCAGCGTTCAACCCCGGCGCAACAATTCCTGCAATTGGCGGCATTCAACGCGCCGCAGGTGGCCGAGGCGTTGCTGGGCAAGGCACCATTGGCCGGATTGGAGGAGCGGAACATGGAATTGGCGCGGCCGCTGCAGCAATTTCCCGGCATGAACGGCGCCCTATTGGCGGACGTGTGCTCCACCCTGCCCAACGACATGCTTTACAAGGTGGACCACACCAGCATGGCCCATGGGCTTGAGGTACGCCCGCCTTTCCTGGACAAGCGCGTGGTGGAATACGCCTTTGCGCTGCCCGCGGCCGAAAAAATGCGGATCGGCTCGGGCAAGCACATCCTGCGCACCACGTTCGGGCATATGCTTCCGCCGGAAGTGATGACGCGGAGGAAAAAAGGCTTCGAGGTACCGCTGCTCGACCTGTTGCGCGGCCCGTTGGCCACCTTGGTGGATGATACCTTGGGGCCGGATGCAGTTGCCGCGGCGGGGTTGGATCCGCACGCCGTGGCCACTGTGGTGCGGCAACTGCGCTCCAATGATCCGGGCACTGCACAGGCAACCGTTCACGCGCTGATCGTCTATGTACGGTGGTGGCACGATCAAGGCTCCACCATTGGCCACAACCCCAACCGATGAACCAGATCCGGTTGGCCTGCACCGCCACCTAGGGTGCAGGCTTCACCGTTTGATGCGATATTCGCCACCACCATGCCCCGCGTCCTCAGGATCATCAACCGCTTCAACCTTGGCGGTCCCACGCACAACGCGGCCTACCTCACCCGCTACCTGCCCAACGAATTCGAGACCCTGTTGGTGGGCGGCCCACCGGGCGAGCACGAGGAAAGCAGCCGCCACATACTCGACAACCTGGGCGTGGGCGCCGTGGTGCTGCCGGAAATGCAACGCGAGGTGTCGCCGTGGCACGACCGGATCGCCTACCAGCGGATCAAGAAGATCATCAAGGATTTCCGGCCGGACGTGGTGCATACCCACGCCGCAAAGGCCGGTGCGGTGGGTCGCTTGGCGGCCAGCCACCTGGGCGTGAAGGCCGTGGTGCACACCTTCCATGGGCATTTCTTCCACAGCTATTTCGGCCCTGTGCGCACCCAAGTGTACAAGAACGTGGAGCGGTTCCTGGGCCATCGCACCACGCGCATCATCGCCATCAGCGAAAGGCAGAAGGCCGAATTGGTGGACGAGCACCGGATCTGCAATGCGGAAAAAGTGAACGTGATCCCCTTGGGTTTCGACCTATCGAAATTCCGGGAGGACCAAGCCGCCAAGCGCGCGCTTTTCCGCAGGGTGTACGGCGTGGCCGACGACGAGATCGCCATTGCCATTGTGGGGCGGCTGGTGCCGGTGAAGAACCACGCCCTGTTCCTGCAG
>JBIQMI010000359.1:0-1834 GCA_044463585.1 Cryomorphaceae bacterium | reverse complement strand
CTTTTCTAATTGGTGCGACGCCGTCCGGTGTCGATCGCTTCCCGGCTTGCAATCAATTCGCCAACCGAACAAAACGGGTTCCTTGTTTTTGACAGGATGAACAGGATTTACAGGATTACAATTTTGCCAAAGTGCCAATTCGCCAATTTGCCAATGGCTTGCAAGCTTCTAGCTGTTAGCCTCTAGCTGCTACCTTGTGCCGGTGGCGAAGCCACGTGCAATACCGATCATTTCCCAATACAGAACTTCGAGAAAATATTTCCTAGCAGGTCCTCCACGGTGATCTTGCCTGTGATCGAACCCAGGTGATACTGCGCCGCCCTTAGATCCGTGGCCAGCAGTTCCCCGCTGATCTGTTGCTCAACCCCGCGCTTGGCGGAGAGAAGCGCTTCGCGCGCATGACCGAGCGCCTCCACATGGCGCGCGTTGGTCACAACGATATCAACTTCATCCGATTGCAACTCCCGCACATGGTGAAGGAACGACGCCTTCAAAATTTCGAGCCCGCTCCCTTTCTTGGCGGAAATGTGCATGACCCCTTCGACTTCCGCGCCATCGCCGAGCAGATCGACCTTGTTCAGCACGGGAATGATCACAGGCCCTTCCCCGATCCGTTTGCGCAACATCTTGGCCTGGGTGCGGAAAGCCCCGCCGCTCAGTGTGCTGGCATCGCCGAGCAGCACCACGATAACAGCTTGGGCCGCCTTGGCATAGCTGCGTTCGATGCCCAATTTCTCCACCTCGTCCGCGGTTTGCCGAATGCCTGCGGTATCGATGAACCGGTAGAGGATGCCTTCCAGGTTGATCGTTTCCTCGATCGTGTCCCGCGTGGTGCCGGGTATGTCGCTCACGATCGCGCGATCCTCCATCAACAAGGCATTGAGCAACGTGCTCTTTCCGCTGTTGGGCGGCCCGATGATGGCCACTGGCACGCCTTGTTTTACCGCATTCCCATAGCGGAAGCTCCCGATCAAACGGTCGCATATTCCGATAATGGCATCCAGCAACACGGTCAGTTCGCGCCGGTCCGCGAATTCCACGTCCTCTTCGCCAAAGTCCAATTCAAGCTCCACCAAGGCGGCCAGGCTCACAAGTTGTTCGCGCAATTCATCGATCTGCCGGCTGTATCCACCGCGCAGTTGCTGCAACGCCAATTTGTGGGCGGCCGTACTTCCGCTGGATATCAGATCGGCCACCGCCTCGGCCTGGCTGAGGTCGAGCTTCTTATTGAGGAAGGCCCTTTTCGTGAATTCGCCCGGCTCGGCAATGCTGGCGCCCGCCATCACGGCGGCCATCAGCATGCGCTGCTGGATGTATACTGAACCGTGCAGGCCGATCTCGGCCATGTCCTCGCCGGTATAACTGCGCGGGCCAGGAAAAAATGTGATCAAGCCTTCATCCACCTGCCCTTCGGCATCGCGCAGCCCGGCCAGCACAGCCTTCCGCGGCTCGGGGTCCAACAGCATGCCGGGCGACAGGGTGTGCAGGATCCCCAGTGTATCGGGCCCGCTGATGCGCAGCACGGCAATGGCGCCCGTGCCATGCGGAGTGGCCAATGCTGCAATGGTTCCCCTGCTGTACATGCCGCAAAGGTGCAACGCCTGTCCGTTGGTCCGAACGGACAGGACGGGTCCAGCCTCCGACCCCGTCGCTCTGAACGATCTGTATCATCTGTTTGTAAGAAATGGAATTGCTGACCCTGGTCAACGCTTCTAATGACGTGCAGCAGAACTTTACATCCATGAAAACACCCGAGCGCGCCGCCTTTGATGCCCTTCCCTACCCCACCGTGCTGGTGGTGGGTGGTGGGTTTGCCGGGCTGGAGCTGATCAAG
>JBIQMI010000358.1:0-1897 GCA_044463585.1 Cryomorphaceae bacterium | reverse complement strand
ATATCGAAAACGTGTGCCATGGTGTTTGCTATAGTTTCTAAGGTGCAAAGGTAGGCAGCAGGCGAAGCTTGCCGTTTTTGCCGGCTGCCGGCCGGTCACAAGGGCCCCGGCGCCTCGCCATGTTCCTCGGGGCGCATGGGCACCGGCGGGCCTTTGCGCCACCAGCGTGCCTTGCGCACGTGCAGGGCACCGCTGTATATGAAGGCCCCGATCAGCGCCCCCGTGGCGATGGCCACCAGGATGAACAGCAACTGCAGGATGCTCCCCGCCGTGTCCATGCCCTCGGTGGCCATGGTGGTAACGCTTACCAGGCCGAAGGATCCGGGCGCCAACAGCCAGAAGGCCGGAATGATGGTCACCAGCGCGGGCGGCCCTTTCAGGCGGTATTCGATCAGCAGGGCGGTAAGGCTCATTACGGCGGCGCCGATAAAGGCGGTGGAGGCACCGTCCATGAACAGGCTGGAGATGTTCTGCCCGAGGAAGGCCATGAGCATGGTGAGCATCATCCAAAGCAGGGAACGGCGCCTGCTGCTTTTGAACATGTGCAGGCCCAAGGCGAAAATGATGACCCCTGCCCAGGCCAGCCAAGGGGCCGTGCGCTGCACCGCCACAAAATCCGGCATGTTGCCGCCGAATAGCCGGAAGCCGCCCAACAGGCCGAAGGCCAGCAGGATCAATTGGGCGAAGCCCGCCACCAAGCGGCTGCTGCCCGATACCATGTTCGCGAAGGCCAGTTCCACCACGGCCACCGTAAGCGTAATGCCCGGCAGGAACACGATCAACGGCGGAATGAGCAGTTGCATGGGAGGCTCCTGCACGCCGTTGTTGTACAGCATGGACACCGCAGCGGCCAAGATGAAGGCCACCGCCACCGGCATTACCGCATTCCAGGCCGGTTGCCGGCGCACCGCGACCAGCAACAACGCGCACACCAGGCCCAGCAAGGCCACCCAGCCCAAGCCCGACCAAGTGGGCCGGATGATCAGCGCCACCCCGATTGTGGTAAGCAGGTAGCCCAGCACGAAACCCAGGTCGCCGTAGCGGTGCTTCATGCGCCAAACCGCATCCAGCTTGCGCAAGCCATCCTTGGGGGAAAGGTGCCCGAGCCTTGCTTCGCGCGCGATCTCCAGCACACCTTCCATTTGGTCGAAGCGCAGTTCGCCCACCCGGTACGGGCCGGGTGTTACCTGCACCCTGTGCTCCTGCCCTTCCTCGGATTGTACGATCAGCACAGTGGGCAGGGCGAATACAAGAATGTTGGGCTGGCCGTGGCGCTGTGCGATCAGGCCGAGGTCGCGCTCCACCAAGGCCACGGCGTTGCCCGCCGCCAATTCCGCCTGGCCCAGCCTTGCCAGGAAGTGCAACAGCACGCGTTGGTCCGCCGGGGTTGAAGACATGGTGCGAAGCTACCGCCGGGCCGCGAAGGCCCCTTAACGACAGAAGGCCGCATTTCCGCGGCCTTCTGTGAATGATAGGGTCAATGTTATTCCTCGGGCACAACCTCGAAGCTGATGGTCTTCACCACCTCGCGGTGGAAGGAGACCTCTGCCTCGTACTTGCCCACGGTCTTGATGGCCTCGCCCTTGAGCTTGATGTGCTTGCGGTCCACCTCCACGCCCAGGTCCTTCAGTGCATCGCTGAGCATGATGGTGTTCACGCTGCCGAAGATGCGCCCCTTCTCGCCCACCTTGGCGGGGATCTGGATGCTTTGGTCGGCAAGCTTGGCCGCGTTCTGTTCGGCCGCATCGCGCAGTTGCACCTCTTTGTGGGCGCGCTGTTTCAGCGTTTCGGCCAATTGCTTCTTTTCGCTGGGCGTGGCGGCCACGGCCAGTTTGCGGGGGAGCAGGAAGTTACGGGCGTAACCGTCCTTCACCTTCACCAGGTCATTGGCGAAACC
>JBIQMI010000357.1:0-1907 GCA_044463585.1 Cryomorphaceae bacterium | reverse complement strand
CGGCCCGGGTGTGGCCGTGGTGCTGGCGATCACGCTGTACCAGCCCAGGGGCAGCCCTTCCACGGGAATTTCCACCACATGCGCGTTCATGTCGCCATCGTCGGGCAGCTCCTCCGCCCAGGTGCGCAAGGGTTTCAGGCCGAGCAGGCGCTGCAGGGCCTGCTGGTCGCGGTAGGTCCTTTCCCCGTTGCCGGCCTCATCCGGCACCACGCGCAGCCAGAGCTTGCCCACGTTGGTGTAGTTCACGGCCAGCCGGAACGGTTTGTCCGGGGTCACCGCTTCTTCCGCGGTCAGCGCGAGTTGGGCCATCTGCAACCGGTCCAGCATCGCCTTCGCCCTTTTCACGGCGAACGGGCCGGGGCCATCCGCGATCACTTGGCGGCAGATCGTGGCCGCGGTGCGCTTCTCCCACTTCCATGCGCTGTCCGGCGCGAGGCGCTGGTATTGGCCGCCTTTTTCGGTGTGCCATTGCGCCATGGCCAGGTCCACCTCGGCCTTGGCATCGGGCGCCTGCAGCGTTCGGCCGAAGGCGTGCAGCGCATCCAGGTACAGGCTGTCCTTGTTGGGCAGGCTGCTGTTGGCGCGGGCGAAATCCAGCCGCTCCAAGGTGGCCTGGGCCAAGGCCATGGTTTGGCCATCGTTCAGGTGCAGCGCGGTAAGCGAGCGGTAAAGCTGAAGGGCCTGCCATTGCCATGAAGCGGTATCGGTGGTGGCCGGTGCGCTGCGGGCAAATGCTGCCGGCAAGGCGAACAGGCCGGGATCATCCATGCGGAACCGGTCCACGGGTTCGGCCAACCGGCTCTCGCTGTTGCGGAAAACGGAAAGGGCGCGGTAGGCGAGCAGGTCGAATAGCTTGGGCCGCAGCTGTGGGTCCGTTTTTCCCGGCTCCAGCAGTGCCGCCAGCTCCTTCACCGGTATGGCCGCCAATTCCTTTTGCGGCCCCAGCGAGGCATTGAACCCGCCGATCACCTCGCGCATGAAGGCGGCCTGGTCCCAGGTGTCGGGGTCATCGGAGCCGGTGGCGAGCGGCGTGCGGTCGAGGATGCTCCAGCGGTTGCGCTGGTAGTACGTCCACCATTGGTCGGCGATCACGCTGCGCAGCAGCGGTGCAAGGGGCACGTTGGCAGTTCCGGCGCGCACCTGCATTTCGCGCAGCGATTCCTTCAGGTCGGTGCCGGTGTACTGCTGGAAACGGCCCTTGTACATCCATGCGCGGAACTCGGTGCGCCAGTCGCCGGACGCCTGTGCGCGGCCGAGCAATTTTTCGGTGGCGGCCAAGGCCGTGGCGTATTGGCCCAAGCGGTCCAGCGAATCGATCCGCGACCAGGTGGGGTCACTTGCCATTGGCGTGGGCTTGGCGGCGTGCTTGGCGGTGGCGCAGCCGAGCAGGGCCGCGAGGGTGAGGCCGGCCAGTAGAAGCGGGTTTCGCATGTGTACAGGTATTGCAGATCGCGTGCAGTACCACAAAGTACACGCGAAAACGCCTTGGGTTCAGCGGCCGATCACGCGGATGGCCCTAATGCGGTACCGGCGGACGGTGCCAGGGCGCATCCTCAGAAAACGTCCCAATCCCCCAGGGTGAGCAGCCAATTCCTTGCCTCCTGCAGTTGGCCGCCATCGGCCAAGGTGATGTTCCGCACCACCAGGTTGAGCACGCGCGGATTCAGTTTTTCCGGTATGCGGAGGAACCCGATCCGGCCAAGTTGCGCAAAGAAGGGCGCGATGCCCATGGCGAAGATGAGGTCGAAACGGAAGCCGGTGAGCTTGGGGTTCCTGCGCACTTGGTCGATCAGGTACAGCAGGGCCTTTTCATGGCCGGGCAGGCAGGCCATGTCCATGATGAGCAGGGCAGGGTTGCCGAGCATTTCATCCTCCTTCAGCACCACCACGGCGGTGGTTTTTCCACC
>JBIQMI010000356.1:0-1947 GCA_044463585.1 Cryomorphaceae bacterium | reverse complement strand
GCATGGCTGCCACCTCGGCGAACGGGCGGTGGTGCACAGCGGGGTGGTGATCGGCGCCGATGGCTTCGGCTTCGTGCCCGCGGAGGGCGGCCTGCAGGAGAAGATGCCGCAGATCGGCAACGTGGTGATCGAGGATGATGTGGAGATCGGGGCCAATACCACGGTGGACCGCGCCACCTTGGGCCACACGGTGATCCGCACCGGCGTAAAGCTGGACAACCTGATACAGGTGGGCCACAACGTGGAGATCGGCCCCCATACGGTGGTGGTGGCGCAGACCGGCATTGCGGGCAGCACCCGCATCGGCGCGCATTGCCTGATCGGCGGCCAGGTGGGCATCGTGGGCCACCTGCACATCGGCAACCGCGTGAAGATCGCCGCGCAAAGCGGCGTGGGCGCCAACCTGCCCGACGATGCCGTGGTGCAGGGATCGCCCGCCTATGCCATCGGCGACTACAAGCGCAGCTACGTCATGTTCCGCAACCTGCCCGCGATGAAGCAGCAGCTGGACAAACTTTCCAACGAGCTCGACCAACTAAAGGCAAAAGAACAAGCAGCCGCCCCGGAACAAGGGCGAAGCGGCACCAAGCAGTGATGAGCGATAAGCAGCATACCCTAAAAGGCAAGGCCGAGGTGAAGGGCGTGGGCCTGCATACCGGAGTGCCCGTCACCCTCACCCTGAACCCCGCCCCCGTGGGCCATGGCCTGAAATTCCAGCGCACCGACCTGGAGGGCAAACCGGTGATCGACGCCGATGCCGACCTGGTGGTGAGCACCGCCCGCGGCACCACGCTGGGCAAGGGCGATACCAAGGTGAACACCACCGAGCACGTGCTGGCGGCGCTGTACGCGCTGGGCGTGGACAACTGCCTGATCCAGCTCGACGGGCCCGAGGTGCCCATAATGGACGGCAGCGCCACCCCTTTCGTGGAGGCCATTGAAAAGGCCGGCTTCCAAGAGCAGGACGCGCCGCGCAACTGGTGGGTGCTGAAGGAACCCATCTGGTTCGAGACCGAGGAACGCGGCACCGAAATGCTCGGCGTGCCCGCGCCAGGCGGCGAATTCCGCCTTACCGTTATGGTGGACTACAACAGCCCCGTGCTGGGCACCCAGCATGCCAGCATGTACAACGCCGGCGAATTCAAGACCGAGATCGCGCCATGCCGCACCTTCGTGTTCCTGCGCGAGGTGGAGCAACTGGCCAAGGCAGGGCTGATCAAGGGCGGCGACCTGGACAATGCGATCGTGCTGGAGGACCGGGAGGACATTACGCAGGACGACCTGAAGGCCCTGGCCAAAAGCATCGGCCGCGAGTTCCAGGACGTGGAGATCCGCCGCAACGGCGTGCTGAACACCACGGACCTGAAATTCCTGAACGAGCCGGCGCGCCACAAGCTCATGGACATCATCGGCGACCTTGCCCTGGTGGGCCGCCCGATCAAGGGGCACATCCTGGCGGCGCGCCCGGGCCATTTCGGCAACACCAGCTTCGCCAAGCGCATCAAGGACCGCATCCGCGAGGAGGAAAAGGATCCCCGCATGTTCTTCGACCTCACCAAGGAGCCGCTGTTCGACATCAATGCGATCACCAAAATGCTGCCGCACCGCTACCCGTTCCTGCTGGTGGACAAGGTGCTGAGCATGGACGCGAACAGCATTGTTGGCGTGAAGAACGTGACGATGAACGAGCCGCATTTCACGGGGCACTTCCCGGAAAACCCCGTGATGCCCGGCGTGCTGCAGGTGGAGGCCATGGCCCAGGTGGGCGGCATTTTCGCGTTGAGCCAAGTGCCCGACCCCGAGAACTACACCACGTACTTCCTGAAGACCGACGGCGTGCGCTACCGGCGCAAGGTGATCCCGGGCGATACGCTCGTGTTCCGCCTGGAGCTGCTCACCCCCATCCGCCGCGGCATTGTGCACATGAAAGGCGTGGGCTATGTGAAC
>JBIQMI010000355.1:0-1953 GCA_044463585.1 Cryomorphaceae bacterium | reverse complement strand
GCATGCGTGGCGGTGGTGCTGGGCACCATCAACCTGGCGGGCGGCTTTTTCGTCACGCACCGTATGCTCTCGATGTTCGTGGTGAAGCGCAAACCCAAAAACACCAAGGCCTGATGCTGGAGATCGCATACCTCGTGGCCACGGTGGGCCTGGTACAAGGCCTGAAATTCATGGGCGACCCGGCCAAGGCCAAGTTGGGCAACCTGGTAGCGGCCGGGGCCGTGCTGGTGGCCTTGGTGGCGCTGGTGATCACCACCGGCTGGACCGCTTCGGCCAACCTGTTGCTCTTGCTGGCCATGATGGCCGTGGGCGTGGTGATCGGCAACATCTGGAGCAACCGTGTGGCCATGACGGCCATGCCGCAATTGGTGAGCATTTTCAACGGGCTCGGTGGTGCCTGCGCCGTAGTGCTGGGCCTCAACCAAGTGTACGGCCAGGACGCGTTGGTGGACAGTAAACTCGGGGGGTCGGTGCTGTTGCTCACCAGCCTTTTCGGCGCAGTGGCCTTTACCGGCAGCATTGTGGCCTACCTGAAACTCGATGGCCGCAAATTGCCCAAGCCCGCCAAAAGCCAGAAGGTGCTGGCGCAAGTGCTGCTGGCCGTTGTGGCAGCGGTGTTCGCTTATTATTTGTTGGCCGGCCCCGACCCCGCCCAGTTCCCCTTGCTGATCTTGGTGGTATCGGTGGTATCGTTGCTTTACGGCGTGTACTTCGCACTACCGGTGGGTGGCGCCGACATGCCGGTGATGATCTCGCTGCTGAATGCGCTTTCCGGCGTGGCCACGCTTATGGCGGGCCTCGTGTTCCATGATCCGGTGATGATCATTGGCGGGATCTTGGTGGGGGCCACTGGCGTGATCCTCACCCTGCAGATGTGCGTGGCCATGAACCGATCGCTTTCGGGCGTGCTGGCCGGCAAGTTCAGCGGTTCGGGTGCGGCACAGGCCGAAGGTGAACAGGAGCTGCAAAGCATTTCAGCCGTGGAGACCGCAAGCCTGCTGGCCTTCAGCAAGCAGGTGGCGGTGGTGCCCGGCTACGGCATGGCGGTGGCGCAGGCCCAGCGCGAGTGCTTCGCCCTGCAGGAGCTGCTGCGCCAGCAAGGCGTGGACCTGCATTTCATCATCCACCCTGTGGCGGGGCGAATGCCCGGCCACATGAACGTACTGCTCGCAGAGGCCAACATTCCCTACGCATCCGTAAAGGAGATGAGCGAGGTGAACAGTACCATGGAGCATTACGACACGGTGTTGGTGATCGGGGCGAACGATGTGGTGAACCCGGCGGCCGAGAACGATCCGGACAGCCCGATCTACGGCATGCCCATCATCAGGGCGTACAAGGCCAAGCAGGTAATCGTGCTCAAGCGCAGCACGGCGAAAGGATATTCCGGCGCAGTGAATACCTTGTTCGACCGTCAGAACTGCAAAGTGCTCTTCGGCGATGCCAAAAGCAGCCTGGAAGAGATCATTAACGAACTAAAACGCATTTAACATGGCGAACCCCAAGTTGATCGTGTCCGCCAAGGAACGCGACCTGATAAGCGATTGGATCGCGGGCTTCAACGCTCCCGACCTGAACACGCAGAAGAGCCTGCGCAAACTTGCTGATGAACTGAAGCAGGCCGACGTCCGCAAGGAAAACGAGCTTCCCTCCGATGTGGTGCGCGTGGGCAGCATCGTCACCTTCAAATCGCCCTCCATCCGCAAGGAGGGGCTACAGCTGGTGATGCCCAAGGACGCGGACCTGAAGGCCAACAAACTTTCGGTGTTCACGGTCATGGGCTCGGCCCTGATCGGCTACCGCGAAGGCACCAGTATTACATGGATGCTGCCCAAGGGTGAGGAAACGATCCTGCTCGAAAAGGTGGACAACTCCAAAGTGGCCGAGGCCACGGCATAGGAAAGACCGCATCACGGAAGGGGCGGCCACCGGCCGCCTCTTCCTTTTGGTGCA
>JBIQMI010000354.1:0-1954 GCA_044463585.1 Cryomorphaceae bacterium | reverse complement strand
CCAAGCCCAAGATCGCCGACTACCCTTTCACCACATTGGTTCCCAACCTGGGCATTGTGCAGTACCGCGACCAGGCCAGCTTCGTCATGGCCGACATCCCGGGCATCATTGAAGGTGCCGCGGAAGGCAAGGGCATCGGCCTGCGTTTCCTCCGCCACATCGAGCGCAACAGCCTACTGCTGTTCATGATCGCGGCGGACAGCCCCGGCATCAAGGAGGAGTACGAAGTGCTGCTGAACGAATTGGGCAAGTATTCACCGGAACTGCTGCACAAGGACCGCCTGTTGGCCATTACCAAAAGCGACCTGCTCGACGCTGAACTGGAAGCGGCATTGACCAAGGAGCTACCGCGCGATGTGGAGCACGTTTTCATCAGCTCGGTGGCCAATAAAGGCCTCGAACGCCTGAAGGACAAGATCTGGGCAAAGCTGCACGCAGCACCGCTGGAATAAAGTGGACATGGGCTGGACGGATGCCTTGCTTCAAGCCGATCGCAGTGCATTCCTTGCGGTGAACGGCGCCCATGGCCCCATGGCCGATCAGTGGATGTCATGGCTGAGCGAACCGGTCTTTTGGGTGCCGCTGTATGTCTTTTTCCTTGCGCTGGTGAAGTTGCGCTGGGGGTGGCGCGGCCTCTGGATCCTACTGCCCATTTTGGGGCTCATGATCCTGTGCAGCGACAGCGGCTCCGTGGTGCTCTTCAAGAACACCGTGCAGCGGTTGCGGCCCTGCCACGCCCCCGACCTGCAAGGCCTGGTGCATTTGGTGAAGGGCCACTGCGGGGGCAAGTACGGTTTTATTTCCTCCCACGCCTCCAACCATTTCGCTATTGCCGTGCTTATGATCGGCCTGTTGCGCCGACGCCCGTGGTGGAGCGTGCCATTGTTGCTGCTTTGGGCCGGTGCTGTAGGCTACAGCCGCATTTACCTCGGCGCGCATTACCCCGGAGATGTGCTTGCAGGCGGGCTTTACGGCACGGTCATCGGTGCCTTGGCCTATAACCTGTTCCGGAGCATTCACCAATACATTGGCGAGCGATGAGCATCTGGCTGGCGGTATTCTTCGGCGGTGGGTTGGGCAGCTTGGCCCGCTATGGCATCACGCGGGGCCTGCTGGCCCTCGACCTGCGCGGTGCGTTTCCATGGGCCACCTTGGCCAGCAATGCATTGGCCAGCGTGTTGCTGGCGTGGCTGCTGCTGCGGTGGGCCCCGGGGGGCACCGGACGCCCCGCGATGGCCGCATTCGCCACGATCGGTTTCTGCGGCGGTTTCAGCACTTTCAGCACCTTCAGCTACGAGAATTTCCTGCTGATGCGGCAGGGCTTGTTCGGCATGGCGGCCGCCAATATCGCCGTTAGCCTGGTGGTTTGCATCGGCGTGTTTTTCCTGCTTTCACGCGGATCATGAACAAGGCAAACCTGCTCTGCGCCTTCGGCCTGTGCATGGCCACGGCCACCTGCGCACAACAATGGGCCGATCCGCCCCGGCTCGTGGTTGGCATTGTGGTGGACCAAATGCGCACGGACTACATCTACCGTTATTGGAACAACTTCGGCGAACAGGGCTTCAAGCGCCTGGTGCGCGAAGGCTCGTTCCAGCGGGAAGCCCACTACGATTACGTGCCCACCTACACGGCGCCGGGGCATGCCAGCATCTACACCGGCACCACTCCGGCGCACCACGGGATCGTGGCCAACCACCCGTACCGGCGCGACCTGGGGAAGACCTGGTACATCGCACGCGACACAACCGTACAGGGTGTGGGCACCAATAGCGACCGGGGCCAACGCTCGCCCACGCAACTGTTGGCGTCAACCCTGGCCGATGAACTGGAATTGAGAACAGCGAAACGCTCAAGAACGGTGGGTGTGGCCTTGAAGGACCGGTCCGCCATCATGCCCATGGGCCGGACCGGCGACGCGGCGTATTGGTACGTGGGCGGACAGGAAGGCCGC
>JBIQMI010000353.1:0-2000 GCA_044463585.1 Cryomorphaceae bacterium | reverse complement strand
GGCGCATAAGCGCATTGCTTTCGTGCCCACCATGGGCGCCCTGCACGAAGGGCACCTGCAACTGGTGCGCGCCGCCCGCAAAAGCGCCGACGCCGTGGCCGCAAGCGTGTACGTGAACCCGCTGCAATTCAACAACCCGGAGGACCTGGCCCATTATCCGCGGCAACCGCTCCGCGACCGCGATATGCTGGAGCAGGCCGGTGCCGACATGGTGCTCATGCCCCGCGGCGATAGCCTTTTCGCACAATTTTCGCCCCGCAGGTACGACATCGGTTCCTTGGAGCAAATGCTGGAGGGAAGTTCGCGCCCGGGCCATTTCCAAGGTGTGGCCAACGTGGTGGAACGGCTGTTCCATTACGTTAGGCCCGATGAGGCCTGGTTCGGTGAAAAGGACCGCCAGCAGCTGGCGGTCATCCGCCAGGTGGCCGCGGCCGAACGCTGGCCCGTGGCCATTCTCTCGCACCCTACCGTGCGCGCAAGCGACGGCCTGGCGCTTAGCTCGCGCAACGAGCGCCTATCGGCCGATGAGCGGCGGCAGGCCTTGGTATTGTACCGCGCCCTGGCGGCGATGCGCGAGGTCGCCTTTCGCGCTTCACCTGCCGACACGCTGCGTAAAGGCCACCGGGTGCTGGAGGATGAACCCCAGGTGCAGCTGGATTATCTGGTGGTGGCTCATCCCCTAACATTGGAGCCTTTGCGGGACTGGGGGCAGTTGAACGAGGCCGTGGCCCTGGTGGCCGCACAAGTAGGGCCGGTACGATTGATCGACAACATGGCGTTCAATAGGTAGTTTTGCGCCCCATTTTCCTGCCTTAGGGCCTTGGACCCCATGACCATTGAAGTGCTCCGCGCCAAATTGCACCGTGTGCGCATCACCGAGGCCGATGTGGACTACATCGGCAGCATCACCCTCGACCGCGACCTGATCGATGCCGCCGGCTTCGTGGAGGGGGAAAAGGTGCACGTGCTCAACGTGAACAACGGCAACCGGCTGGTGACCTACGTGATCCCCGGCGAGCGCGGAAGCGGACAGGTTTGCCTGAACGGGCCGGCCGCCCTGCGGGCATCGGTGGGCGATATCGTGATCGTGCTCTCCTATGCGCACATGACGCTGGAGGAAGCCCGCAACTTCAAGCCCACTGTGGTGTTCCCCGATGAGCGCACGAACAAGCTGGTCACTTAAACAGGCGACCATCGGCTTGTTGAAAGTGGGCGTGCCGCTCGCCATCGGGGTATGGCTGGTTTTCTATTTCTACCAGGCACTCGACCCCGCGCAGCGCAAGGAGCTGTTCGCGGCCTTCCGCCAGGCCGACCCCGTTTGGCTGCTGGTGGCCACCGTGGTGGGGTGGCTTTCGCACGTGGCGCGTGCATGGCGTTGGCGCTACATCCTTGAACCGCTCGGCCATATGCCTGCGTTCTGGCATTGCTACCATGCCGTGATGGCAGGCTATTTCATGAACCTCTTCCTGCCGCGCGCGGGCGAGGCCAGCCGTGCCCTATCGCTGTACCGCACCGAAAAGGTGCCCTTCGAGCAAGGGTTCGGCACCATCATGGCCGAACGCGCGGTGGACATGCTGATGCTGCTTGGCATAGCCGGGGCAACGCTGCTGCTGCAGTTGGACAAGCTCAGCCTCTTCCAAGAGCGCATCGCGCTGTTCAAGGCCGGCCAGGAAACACCGGCCGAGGAAAGCCTGTCCTGGGGCCCATGGGTGGTGGCGGCGTTGGCATTTGGCGCCCTGGCGGCCATTTGGCTGGTACTGAAGCGCCCGGCATGGCGCGCGAAACTGATAGCCTTGGGCCGGGGTTTCGGACAAGGCCTGCGTTCGGTGCTGCGCACCAAGGACCGTTGGGGCTTCATCCTTTTCACCCTGCTGATCTGGGCCGCCTACGTGGGCATGTTCCAGCTCGGTTTCTTCGCGCTGCCCGAAACCGCGCATGTGCCCGTGGCCGGCATGCTGGCCGGTTTCGTGGCAGGTGCGGTGGGCATCGTGGTGGTACAG
>JBIQMI010000352.1:0-2050 GCA_044463585.1 Cryomorphaceae bacterium | reverse complement strand
CGGATCCTTGATCACACCGCCCCATTCAACACCCAGCTTGATGTTCTTGGTGATCCCGTTCATGGTCAGGTCGCCCCAAAGGGTCCAGCTTCCATCGTGGTCCACCGGTTCGGTGCGCGTGGCCCTGAAGGTGACATGCGGGGTTTTGTCGTTGTTGAAGAAGTCGGCGCTGCGCAGGTGGGCATCGCGCTGTTCGTTGTTGGTGGTAATGCTGTCCACATCGGCGGTGAAAAGCACGCTGGCGTGGGCCAGGTCGTCACCCTTGGTCTCAATGTCCGCCTTGTAGCGTTGGAAGGTGCCGGTCACGTTGCTGATCATCAGGTGCCGTACCTTGAATTGGATCTCGCTGTGTGCCGGATCTATCGACCACTTCACGATCTTGTCGGTTGCCGTTGCTTTTGCTGCTAGTTCTTGGTTCATGTTCAGAATGGTTTATAGGTTCAGGGGTGTTCGATCATCGGGACCTCGATCAACAGTACCTCGGCACCGTTGCTTCCCGCGGCCACTTGCAGTTGGCTTGCGCCGGTGATGGCCGCGGCATCACGCTCGTTGAGTTGGTGGCCCATGAGCTGGGCGCTGCCGCGCACCACTATGGCGTAAACACCATTGCCCGGCTTTTTGATCGCATAGGTGGAATCGTGGCCTGCATCCAGGCGCCCCAGGTGCAGCCAGGCATCCTGTCCGATCCAAACGCCATCATCGGCGGGGCCAGGGCGCACGATGGGGGCAAAATTGTTCTGAAGGTCGCCGGTTGCAATGGCCGCCTGTTGGTACCGGGGCTTCGTGCCCTGCTCGCGGGGGAAGATCCAGATCTGGAAGAATTTGGAGGGCGCCGTGGGATCCGGGTTGAACTCGCTGTGCCGTATGCCGGTTCCGGCGCTGATCACCTGAAGCTCGCCCGCGCGCACCACGCCCTCATGGCCCATGCTGTCCTTGTGCTCCAAGGCACCTTCTGTCACCAATGAGATGATCTCCATGTTGGCGTGCGGGTGCAGCCCGAAGCCTCCCCCGGGTGCCACGGTATCATCGTTCAGCACGCGCAGGGCCCCGAAATGGATGTGTTCCGGATGGTACCAGCCCGCAAAGCTGAAGGAATGCCAAGTGTTGAGCCAGCCGTGGTCGGCATGGCCGCGGTCGTTCGCCCGCTGTACGGTCACTGAAGTTGTGGTGTCCGGGTCCATGGTTCGCGTTTTTTAACTGCACAAAAGTAGTTTACATGTAAAATACTTCCAAATGAAAATACCGGCCACTATGGCAATCCTGTTTTCCGTTGGCCGCATGTTCGCTGCCGTTAACTGCCTATCTGTTGCCGTTGGTTCCTTTGGACCGGCCTGGGGCAAGGATCCGCGGCGGGGTACGTTCCATGCAAGGCCAAGCCACGGGCGGTGGGGGTGGGCACGATTTGGGGCGCACATTTATGCGTGTTGTTCCTATGTTTGCGCCCCTCTTGCCCAAACGGCAGTGCATTGCAAGCAAACCAGTGAACCAGCAACACACAGAAACCTTTAGTACATGAGCGCAGCGAAATCCGGAAAGTTGTCCAGCCTGTTGGTGGCCTTGGCCTTTCCCTTGGCCCTGGGTGCCAGCATCCTCTTCTACATGTTCGTGCTCGGCGATCCGGCCAACTTCGAGGGCGGCGACCCGATCCACGGCCATCCTGTGGCGCAGGACCCCGCCCACACCTTCGGGTTGATCCACAAAGGCGGATTCATCGTGCCGCTGCTGGTCACCATCTTGTTGCTGGTGATCATTTTCTCCATTGAGCGGGGCATCACCCTCAGCCGTGCCTCGGGCAAGGGCCGCGTGGACGAGTTCCTGCACAATGTGCGGCAGCTGCTCAGCAACGACCGTATCGACGAGGCGCTCACCGTTTGCGACGAGCAACAGGGCAGCGTGGCCAACGTGATGCGCAGCGGCCTGGTGAAGTACAAGACCGTGATCAATGACCCCACGTTGGACAAGGAGACCAAGATCAACACGGTGAAGCAGGAGATCGAGGAGGCCACGGCCCTTGAGCTGCCCATGCTCAGCAAGAACCTGGTGATCATTT
>JBIQMI010000351.1:0-2062 GCA_044463585.1 Cryomorphaceae bacterium | reverse complement strand
AAGAACGCTGCGGAAAGCTTCGCCAAGTGGGGGCATGAGGCCGTGTTGTCCGATGTGGTGCGCGTGATCCGCGGCTTCAGGCCCGATGTGGTGATCACCCGTTTCCCGCCTGACCGCACCGCGGGGCATGGCCACCACGAGGCCAGTGCATTGCTGGCCGCCGAGGCCTTCGACCTGGCCGGGGACCCCAGCGCTTTCCCCGAACAACTGCAGCAGGGCCTGCAACCGTGGCAGCCCAAGCGCCTGTTCTTCAACGGCAGCACCTGGTGGAACAAGGACCTGCCCAAGCTGGCGGCGAATGACCCCGAATGGTACAGTGTGGACGTGGGCGGCTATGATCCGCTGCTGGGGCTGAGCTACACCGAACTGGCCGGCAAAAGCCGAAGCATGCACAAAAGCCAAGGCTTCGGCGCGCCCGAAACAAGGGGCGAACAACTGGAATACCTGCGGTTCGTGAAAGGGGAACGCCCTACGGGAAAGGATTTCCTCTCCGGCCTGGACCTGACTTGGGGCCGCATGCCGGGCGGCCAGTCCGTGGCCAAGTCCGTGGAATCGTTGGTGAAGAGCTACGATGCCCGCCAGCCCTGGAAAAGCACTGCACCCTTGGAGCAACTGGCCACCAAGTTGCATGCGCTGCCTAATTCAACATGGAAAAACCATGCGCTGGACATCGTTCAGCGTTTGCTGCTCGACGTTTCGGGCACCGTGGTAGAGGCGTTGGCCCCGGTACCGCAAGTAGTTACCGGCGATAGCCTGCGGGTGTCGCTTTCGGTGTTGTGCCGCAGCGAGGTGGCCGTACAGCTGAAGCAGGGCAGCAGGCTCACGGTGCTGCCCCGCAACAAGGAGGTGAAAACGGCCGTGGGCCTGCGTGCCCCGCTGGTCCCGGACCAACCCTTCTGGCTGGCCAAACCGCACGGCAACATGTTCGACATTGAGGACCCGGCCCAGATCGGGCTGGCGGTGGCCCCCACCCAATTGCAGGTGCCGTGGACGTTGCGCTTTCCCGGCGGTACGGAAATAAGCGGCAGTGCTCCGGTGATCCACCGCACGGTGGATCGTGTAAAAGGCGATGTGGTGCAGTATTGCGAAGTGGTGCCCCCGGTATCCCTCAGCTGCCGGCCCGGATTGCTTTTGGTGAAGGATGCCGACACCGCCACCACGCTGCTCGTGGCGGAACCCTTCACCGACCTGCAGCACATGCAGGTACGCGCCGAACTGATGGGCGGCTGGCAAGTGGTGCCCCAGGAAACCAACTTCGGCCCTTTGAAGGCCGATGGAACGGCCATGCAACCGTTGAAAGTGCACGCGGAAGCTGGCGCGGGCAGCAATTCACCCTACCTGCGGGCCACCACGGACCATGCCGGCCCGGCCGCGCTCACGCGCCGCACCGTGCATTACGACCACATCCCGCAACGCTCGTGGTACACCCGGGCCAGCTTCCGCGCGGAACCCCTGGATGCACAGGTGTACGCGAAAAGGGTAGGCTACATCATGGGCGCCGGCGATGAAGTACCCACCGCGCTGGAAATGCTCGGGCTGCAAGTGGACCTGATCGACCCGGCAACGGCCACTGCACCGGACCTGCGGAAGTACGATGCCATTGTGGTGGGCGTGCGCGCCTACAACACCGTGCACGCGTTGAAAACACTCAATCCCTTGCTGATGCAGTACGTGCACAACGGCGGCACCATGCTGGTGCAGTACATCACCCAAAGCACTGACATGGTATTGCCGGACAGCTTGATCGGTCCGTACCCGTTCAAACTATCGCGCGGCCGTGTGACCGTGGAGGAAGCGCAACCGGCATTCCCCCATCCGGGCCACCCGCTGTTGAACCGGCCCAACAAGATCACCGCCAAGGATTTCGAGGGCTGGGTGCAGGAGCGCGGACTGTACTTCGCCGGTGAACGGGACCCCCAGTACACCGCGCTGATCAGTTGGCACGACCCCGGTGAGGAGCCGCTGGACGGTGCGCTCATCGCCTGCGATTACGGCCAAGGCCGGTTCATCTACACCGGCATCAGCTTCTTCAGGCAACTGCCGGCCGGTGTGCCCGGGGCCT
>JBIQMI010000350.1:0-2062 GCA_044463585.1 Cryomorphaceae bacterium | reverse complement strand
CGGTACCTGCCCCACCTGCAAAGGTGCCGGCCAGGTGCACCGGGTGCAGAACACCTTCCTGGGCCAGATGCAAACCGTGACCACCTGCCCCAATTGCGGCGGACTAGGCCAAACCGTTACCAAGCGCGGCCCCGGTGCCGATGCCAACGGGCTGGTGCGCGAGGAAGTAGTGGTAACGGTGAAGATCCCCGCCGGCGTGGAGGAGGGCATGCAGCTGAACCTGAGCGGGCTGGGCAACGAAGCGCCCACCGGCGGCGTTTCCGGCGACCTGCTGGTGGTGATCGAGGAGGAGGACCACCCGGACCTGAAGCGCGACGGCAACGATCTGCACTACGAGGCCTTCATCAACGTGGCCGACGCGGCACTGGGCACCAGCGTTGAGGTGCCGCTGGTAAGCGGGAAGGCAAAGGTGAAGATCGAGCCGGGCACCCAATGCAACCATGTGCTGCGCCTGAAGAACAAAGGGCTGCCCAGCGTGAACCGCATGGGGCAGGGCGACCTCTTCGTGCACGTAATGGTATGGACGCCCACGGAACTGAGCAAGGAAGAGCGCAAGGTCTTCGAGAAGATGCGCACCAGCCCCGGCATCCAGCCCAAGCCCACCAGCAAGGACAAAGGCTTCTTCGAGCGCGTGCGCGAGATGTTCGCCGGATAGGCCCCTCCGTGACCAGGCGGGCAAGATGCCGCAGTAGATTGCGGGCATGTTGGTGCAGCGGCTGCGCGAAGGCGTGAAGGACCTGGCCCCCGGTTATTTCGGCCTGCCCATGGCCACCGGCGTGATCGCTTTGGCATCGCAGGCCTTGGGCCACACTACGGTGGGCAAGCTGCTCTTTGTGGTCAACCATGCCGAGTACGGCGTGTTGTGCGTGCTGTTCGCGCTGCGCCTGCTGTTCCAACGGTCCGCACTGGTCGCCGACCTCTCTGATCACGCCAAGGGCGCGGGCTTTCTTACCCTGGTGGCGGCCACTTGCCTGTTGGGCATGCAACACCTGCATTTCGCACAGGACCACAGGGCTGCTGCCGTGCTTTGGTACGTTGCCCTGCTGGCCTGGGCCGTGCTCGCTTACGCCTTCTTCATCCTGGTCTCCATCCGGAAGCACAAGCCCCGCCTGCAGCAAGGCATCAACGGTTCGTGGCTGCTGATGGTGGTGGCCGTACAGGCACTTTCCATCCTGGCCTGCGCCAACGCGGGCTACATGGGGCTGCCCCTGCGCGAGGCATTGTTCACGGCCATGCTCTTCCACCTCTTGGGCTGGATCTTCTACCTCATACTCATCGGCATCATCTTCTTCCGCACCGCGTTCGCACCGCTGCGCCCCGATGGGTTCGAGCCGAGCTATTGGATCAACATGGGCGCCGCCGCCATTACCACCCTGGCGGCCAGCATGCTCACCAGTGCCTTCCAAAGCTCATCGCCATGGCCCGGGCTGGTGCCCATGTTCAAGCTATTGGCCGCCTCTGCATGGGTGGCGGGCATTTGGTGGATCCCCATCGTTTTCATCGTTGGCCTGTGGAAGCACCGCTACATGCCCCTGCGCTATCAATCGGGCTATTGGTCGCTCGTGTTCCCGTTGGGCATGTACACGTTGTGCACCTGGCACTTGGGCCGGCTATTCGATGTGCCGATCGTGCACCAGGTACCGCACTACTTCATTTGGCTTGCCTGGGGGGCCTGGGGCGCGGCCTACGTGGGCATGGCCAAGCATGTGGTGCGATCGCTTTCTCCGCCACCGGCTTCGGCCCTTCGTTCCTGAACCGGGCTTTCTACCTTGGCCCCATGGCACAATTCAAGCTGGAGGGCAACTTGGTGGACATTGAAGCGCAGCGCATTTACGCGGCGGAAGTGGCCGTGGAGCACGGAAAGATCGTTGCGATAACGCCGTTGGACCGCGAGGTGAAGGGCTATCTGTCGCCCGGCTTCGTGGATGCGCACGTGCACGTGGAAAGCAGCATGCTCATTCCGAGCGAATTCGCGCGCTTGGCCACGGTGCACGGCACGGTGGCTACCGTTAGCGACCCGCACGAGATCGGCAATGTGCTGGGCACGGCCGGGGTGGAATTC
>JBIQMI010000349.1:0-2064 GCA_044463585.1 Cryomorphaceae bacterium | reverse complement strand
GCGCCTGTTGGCCTGGTGCTGTTCCTCCGTGCACTTCTTGCACTCACATGCGTCCACGGGCTTGGTAAGGCCATAGCCCTTATAGCTCAGACGGTCCTTTGCGATGCCTTGCTTGATCAGGTAGTCCACCGCGCTCTTTGCCCGCTTTTCCGAGAGGGAAAGGTTGTAGGCGGCGTTGCCGCGGCAGTCGGTGTGGGAGCTGAGCTCGATCTTCACCGTGGGGTTGTCGTTCAACGTTTGCACCAGTTTGTCCAGTTCCACGGCGGCATCCGGCCGTATGTTCCATTTGGCCAGGTCGTAATAGATGTTGTCCAGGCGCACCACTTGGTCAACCTGCAGCGGGAAGAGATTGAAGTCGGTATGCTGCACCGAGTTGGGCTTGCCCTTGGTGCTCACCCTTGCGCTCTGCTTGAAGAAGCCGTCCTTTCCCACGCTGATCCGGTAATCGTTTTCGGCCTGCAGGGCGAATTGGTAATGGCCATCGGCGGTGGTGGCCATTTCCTCCACCACGGTGCCATCGGGGCGCATCAGGCGCACGGTCGCACCTTCCAAGGGTTGCTTGGTCTCGCCGTTGCGCACAATGCCTTCCGCCCCGTAATCGTACTTCTCCAGTTGCAGCACCACGTTGTCCAGGTCGTCCAGTTCGCTGTCCACGGTGCGTGTGCCTTGGCGGTAGCCGTTGCGGTTGGCGGTAAGCGTGTATTTCTCGCTGTACGGCAATTCAATGGTGAAGCGGCCGCCGTCGAGCATCTCAACCTTGGCATTCTCGATGAACTTGCCGTTCACATCCTTGATGTCGATCACGGCGCCGGAAACACCGGTTTGCGCCAGTTTGTCCACCACGGCGCCCTGTATGCGTATGCGCGGCGGATGCACGGTGCAGCCATAGATATCGAGGCTGCCCTGCCCACCGGGGCGGTCGCTGGCGAAGAATCCGGTGCTGTCGTCGGCCAACAGCACAAGGCTTTGTTCGTTATGCGCCGTGTTCATGGGGTAGCCCAGGTTGAACACGCGGCCGGGCCCATCGGGCGTAAGCCGCACCGAGAACAGGTCGTAACCGCCCAGGCCGGGGTGCCCGGTGCTGCTGAAGTAGAGTGTGCTGTCGCGCGAGAGGAAGGGGAACATTTCGCTGCCGGGCGTATTCACCTTGCTGCCCATGTTCTTGGGCTCGCCCCAATCGTCGCCTGCGGCCTCGCAGTACCAGATGTCGGTGGCGCCGCGCCCGCCGGCCCTGTCGCTTACGAAGAACAGCCGTTGCCCATCGGCGGAAACAAAGGGGTGGCCGAGGTTGTACTCGGGATCGTTGTAGGTGAACGGCACCAAGGCGCCCCATTCCGGCTGCCCGAATTCACCCTTGGTGATCTCCGCATAGTAGATGCCGAGCTTCACTTCGCCGTCCTTCGCCTTGGACAACTTGCCATAGTAATAGTTGTTGCGGGTGAAGTAGAGGCGCTTGCGCACCGCATCGTACGAGGCCATGCCGTCGTGGTAGCGGCTGTTCAGGTCCTTGCGCATGACCATGGGGTCGGTGGCGGTCTCCCCTTTCAGCAAGGCGGAATAGATGTTGAGGAAGGGTTCGCGGTCCCACCTGTAGGGCGTTTTCCCGCCCACACCCTCACCGCGCGAACTGCTGAAGAGCAACAGGTCGTCCATGATGGCCGGTGCCAGGTCGGCGTCGGGTGAATTGATGGGCAGGCTGCGCACGGCGTCCTTGGTGCTGTCCCGCTGCAACCGCTCGAAGTAGTCGCCGCTCTTGAGGTAGGGTTTCACCCAATCGTCGTCGGGCGCTTTTTCGGAATAGGTGCGGTACCACGTAACGGCCTCCTCGTATTTGCCTTGGGCACGCAGCTGGTCCGCATAGCCCAGGATATCATCCGGGGCTGGATTGCCGAGGTCGATCAGGCGCTTGTACGCCCCGGCGGCGCGTGCATGGTCACCGAGTTTCTTATAGGCGAAGGCAAGCTGCCGGTAGTCGGCCGGTTCGGCGTGCTTTCCCTGCACGATGTCCTCGTACACCTTGGCCATGTTGGTATAGTCGAAGACCTCGGCATAGCGCTCGGCCAT
>JBIQMI010000348.1:0-2132 GCA_044463585.1 Cryomorphaceae bacterium | reverse complement strand
GCTGAATTGAAAAAACAGCGGCAACGGGAAAGCGCACCGAAGATGCTGAATGAGTGAGGATGCTGGCCCGATTCTTGGCAACATCGCGCCATGAAAAGCTTGGCCGTGATCGCCATTGGTATGCCACTCGGCCTATGCGCCCAAGGGCAGGAAAAAACCATTGCAACCGACACGGGCACGGTGGTATTGCACTATTTCACAGCAGGGGGCATTAGCACCAAGGCGTGGACCGACAGCGCTGGCCGCTGGGGCCGCAGTTCAGCCTACAACAAGCAGGGCCAAGTGATCTTCGACCGGCAAACACGGCGCTTCGCCGGCCATGCCTCGGTGCACTTCAGCTACCATGCCAATGGCGCCGTAAGCAAGGCCCAAGTGAGCGAGGCACCGGACGGCGGCATACAATGGTACCGCAGCACCACCAGTTTCGATACGGCGGGCAACCAGACCGGCTTCGATGAACAAGGCTGGGACAACGAAGGGCCGATCGGCCCGCGCGTGGCGCCGGTGCTTCGCCAAACCGAAGTGCGGGAACAGGAAATGTTCACCAGCGAATATTTCGTGGTGGCCCGCAAGAATTGTCGTGTGCACGTGAAGCCCGTGGAACCAAGCCCTGCGGCCAAGGAGATATCCGCCACCATGCTCCGCGGCGACACCCTGCGCGGCGGCATGTACAGCATGGGCGAATTGTGGGACGACCCGTTGCGGCACGTAACCGTTACCGCCACCGGCCGCAACGGCAAGCGGAAGTACCGCGTGGCGCATGTGGCCACGGTGCAAGTGAACAAGGCCCATCGGAGGTATTACCTGATCTTGGGCAGGTGATCCGGCCCATAAATGCCATGGGAACCTAACGCTTCCCCTCATTGTTCACCGGGTTGAACATGGGAACGACCCCGTTCCACGCAGAGCACCGCCCGGGCCGTTTGATTTCCTTGCTGATCGGTTTATTGGCCTGCACGTTGGTCCCGGCGCAGCAATTCGATCACGGCACCAATACGCGGTTCACCCCGTATGCCGGCATGGCGGCACCCACGGCGCGTGAAACACCGTTGGACCATCCGCCGCCGTTCACCGGCACCATCTCGAATCTTGAAGGCGATATCACCCACAAGCCGATTGCCGGCGCCAACTCAGGCGAGCACTTCCCGAAGGGTACGCCCGGTGTACGTACTGTCCGCTACGACCTGTACTTCACCGACACCTTGGTGAATTTCACCGGCAAAAAGAGGCGCGCCTTGGCCGTGAACGGCGAATACCCCGCGCCCACGCTCACCGCCACCATCGGCGATACGCTGCTCGTCTAATTCCACAACCGCACCAATGAGCCCACATCGGTGCACTGGCACGGCGTGCAATTGCCCGCCCGCATGGACGGCGTGCCCTTCCTTACGCAGCAGCCCATACCGCCCAACACCACTTACATCTACAAATTCCCCGTGGTGCAGGCCGGCACCTATTGGTACCACAGTCATTTCATGTTCCAATCACAGATCGGCCTGTTCGGCGCATTGGTCTTCAACAAGCGCACCGAGCCGGACATCCCCACCGTGCCCGTGGTGCTCAGCGATTGGAGCGATACGCGCCCGGAAGAGATCGACCGCATGCTGCACACCGCCAACGACTGGTTCGCCATCCGCAAAAAGGCCACGCAGAGCTATTGGGAAGCGCTAAAGGCCAAGCGCCTGGGCGCCAAGTTCACCAATGAGTGGAAGCGGATGACCGCCATGGACGTGAGCGATGTGCATTACGAGCGCTTCCTGATCAACGGCCTGGAGGCCCAGCGCATGCCGCAATTCGCCTCCGGCGGAAAAGTGCGCCTGCGTGTGGTGAACGGTGGGGCCTCCTCCTACTTCTGGCTCAACTACGGCGGCGGTAAAATGACGGTTGTGGCCAACGACGGCAACGACGTGGTGCCCGTGGAAGTGGACCGCCTGATCCTGGGGCCGGCCGAGACCACGGACCTGGTGGTGGATGTACCGGAAGGCATGCAGTACGAACTGCTCGCCACCCCGGAGGACCGTTCCGGCGCGGCCTCGCTTTGGCTGGGGCAGGGCATGGAGATGCCGGCCGCACCCCTCCCGAAACTGAAGTATTTCGAGGGGATGAAGATGATGAACGACATGATGAAAATG
>JBIQMI010000347.1:0-2170 GCA_044463585.1 Cryomorphaceae bacterium | reverse complement strand
GAAGGGATCCGGAAGATCTCGTCATGGCCTTGGCCTGCTTCATCGGCCCAGGTCAATGGCACATAGCTTCCTTCCATGTCCAGCACCGCTTCGGTCTGTTCTTCGTTCCATACATACTGGGCGAAGATCCATGTGCTGCCCTTGCGGATCATCAGGCGCGTATCCAGCAGCCTGCGCTCCATGTCGGGGAGCACACGTGGATAGTAGGCCGCCTTGATCAGTACCGCACCTTCCGGGAAATCCAGCGGTTGGTCGTCCGATACGTACCGGGCTTCTTGGCCCGCGGGCATCCACACGAACCGGAACTTTTCCGAATAGTCGCCGAATGCCGGCGTGATCGGCCGGTAGGGCAGCACGCCGGGCGCGGGTTGCATATCGGCCATGCGGCCGGTAAAGAATCCATAGTCCGAAAGTTTCGGATAGGGCACCGCGTCAAGGTCCAATGAGAGGCCTGTGCTCACTTCGCCTTGCACCAAAGGCGACAAGGGCGGATCCTTGCGGCAGCTGGCCAGCGCGGCCACCAGACCGGCCAGGAGGATCATTACCGAGCGGATGCGCATGGGTCCAGAGCACGAGTATACAACAGCTTGCGTTCCAAGGACGTAGCGCTTCGCCCATGGGTTGCACGCGGCTCAACTTTTGGCAGGTGGCCTCCACAGGGCCGAAAGGCCGAGGCCCAGCATGGTAAGGCCTGCCACCACCAACAGCACTTCAAAGCCCATTTTGTAGCCGTAGAACAGCTTGTCGGAATAGCGGCGGATGAAGAAGGTGATGATGGGGGCCGCCACGCAGATCCAAGGCACCCACTTTTCGCGGGGCACGGCCTTGAAGAAGATCCCGAAGGCGAACAGTCCCAGCAATGGCCCGTAGGTGAAGCCTGCGATATCGAACAGCGTTTTGATCACCGTGGGCGTGGCCAGCCAATGGAAGTAGAGGATGAAGGCGAGGAAGAGCACGGCCATGCCCAGGTGTATGCGCTGCCGCACGCGCTTTTGCCGGGCCTCGTTCCAGCCCCTGTCGCGTATGCCCACCAAGTCGATGCAGGTGCTGGCGGTAAGCGCCGTTAGGGCACCGTCGGCACTGGGGAACAATGCGCTGATGAGGCCGATGATGAACAACAGGCCCAGCCACGGCGGAAAATGCTGGAGCGCCAAGGTGGGGAACACATCATCTGAATGGGCCGGTTGCGGAATGCCGTTGTGCTGCAGGTAGAGGAAAAGGAGCGAGCCCAGCAGCAGGAAGAGGAGATTGGCGCCAAGCAGGATCACGCTGAAGGTGCGCATGTTCTTCTTGCTGCCCTCCACCGTGGCCACGCTCAGGTTCTTCTGCATCATTTCCTGGTCCAGCCCGGTCATGGCGATGGTGATGAAGATGCCCGCCAGCACCTGCTTCAGGAAAAAGCTGTCGCTGCGCCAATCGAGGTCGAGCACCTGGGTGCTGCCGTTCTCGCGGATGGCCTGCCACCAGCCGTGCATGCCTGTTTGCTGGGTAATGAAGATGATGGTGCCCACCAAGGCGCCCAGCATGAACAGGGTCTGCAGCGTATCGGTCCACACGATCGTCTTCACCCCGCCTTTCAGTGTGTATAGCACGATCATTACCATCACCAGCACGGCGGTGGCCTCGAAAGGCACCCCCATGGCATCGAGCACGAAGAGCTGGATCACGTTCAGCACAACAAAAATGCGGATGGTGGCCCCGGCCAGGCGGCTGAGGATGAAGAAGGATGCACCTGTGCGGTAACTGTGCAGGCCGAACCGCTCGCGCAGGTAGCCATAGATGCTGGTGAGGTGCATGCGGTAGTAAAGCGGAAGCAGCACCCCGGCCACCACCCAGTACCCGATTGCAAAGCCGAACACCAACTGGAAATACGTCCAGGCCTTGGCCTGCACATAGCCCGGCACGCTGATGAAGGTGACCCCGCTGAGCGAGGTGCCGATCATGCCGAAGGCCACCACGTACCAAAGGCTCTTTCGGTCGCCGCTGTAGAAGCTGTGTTCCCCCGCACCGCGCGAGGTGTACCAGGCGATGCCCAGCAGCACCAGGAAGTAGCCGAAGACGATGGCGAGCAGCAGGATGGGTGACATGGTTGCAAATGAAAGGCGGCGGGCGCGGAACGGCGGCACCCGGCGGTAGGAGTTGTGCAATGCCGATCGTGGCTTTCCTTGGG
>JBIQMI010000346.1:0-2176 GCA_044463585.1 Cryomorphaceae bacterium | reverse complement strand
CCCCATTTTCGGCCCGCGAGCAACACCCAAAGAACCACGGGTGCGCCGAGCATGCTGGTAACGGCGTTCAGCGGCAGCCCTGAACCGCCGCCCGCAACACGCACGATAATGTCGCATAGCATGGCCAGCCCTGCCCCAAGCAAAATGGTGCCGGGCATGAGCAGCCGGTGGTCGGCGGTGCGCAGGAAAGCACGGGCCACATGGGGCACGGCCAGACCCAGGAATGCGATGGGCCCGCAAAAAGCGGTGATGGTGCCCGCGAGCAGCCCGGTGGTCCAGATCACCACGGAGCGCACGCGCCGCACGTCCGTGCCAAGGCTGCGCGCCTGTTCCTCGCCGATCAGCAAAGCATTCATCGGCTTCACCAGGGTAAGTGCCAGCAGCAGCCCCAGCACAACCGGCACCAGCAGCCACGGCAACCGGTCCGGTGCCACGCCGGCGAACGAGCCCATGCCCCACAGCACGAAGCCCTTCACGGCGCGGGCTTCGCCGTACACCTGCAACACGCTCACCACGGCATTGCACAGGTACCCCACCATAAGGCCCATGATCAGCAGGGTGGCGCCGTCGCCCACGCGGCGGTCGGCCAGCACGATCAGCAGCAGCACGGCCATGGCACCCGCCAAGGCGGCCATCAGCACAAGCAACTCACTGGGCACGTGCAGGCTTGCGGCCCATGGTGCGGCCAGCATGGCCACGGCCACGCCCACCGAGGCGCCGCCGCTGATGCCCAGCACGCCGGGGCCGGCCAAGGGGTTGTGGAAAACGGTTTGCATGAGGAGGCCGGCCGCTGCCAATCCGGCACCGGCGCCAGCGGACGTGAGCATGCCGGGCAAGCGCACGCCGTGCACGATCATGCCGCCCAGTCCATCATCGCCGCCGGTGAGCGCCCGCCACACATGCGATGCGGGCAAGGCCACGCTGCCCAAGGCCAAGGCCAGGCCGGCCATCAGCAGCACGAAGGCGGCAAAGCCCATCAACCACCAGCCTTTGCCGCCCATGGCGCAAACTTAGCGGACCCGCGTGAGGGCGCGACGGGTTTTTGCCGCGGAGACGCAGAGGCGCAGATTAATGCCTGGGCCGCGATGGGTTAACCGCAGAGAGCGCCGAGAACGCAGAGCTGTAGGACAATAGGGGGCGCGGAGGAATACCTGGGCCGCGATGGTTTCATCCACAGTAAACACAGAGGCACAGAGAATATCCGTGGCTCCCGTAGCGTCGAACCACCGGTTCGACCCGCCAGCAGATTAATGCCTGGGCCGCGATGGGTTAACCGCAGAGAGCGCCGAGAACGCAGAGCTGTAGGACAATAGGGGGCGCGGAGGAATACCTGGGCCGCGATGGTTTCATCCACAGTAAACACAGAGGCACAGAGAATATCCGTGGCTCCCGTAGCGTCGAACCACCGGTTCGACCCGCCAGCAGATTTATGCCATAACCGCGATGAGGTCGGTTGGGTAAACGCCGAATGCATGGGTTGGCCGGAATGCGGTTTCGACCCCGACTGGGTCGCAGCCTGTAGAACGGTATACCTGCACCGCACCCCGACCCCGGCGGCGTCGCAGCCGGTGTTCCATTTCGATTGCGCCGAGGCGCGGAAGAATGCCTGGGCCGCGATGGGTGGCTTGTTGCCCAAGCATGACCGACGTTCCGGTCAGCCGTGCGATCTTCGCGGCCGCAATGAACGAACACGCTTCCATCATCCGCCGGTTCCGCTGGGTGGCCATCCTGGAAGGCATCAGCTTCCTGGTCCTGCTCTTTATCGCCATGCCGCTGAAATATTGGGGCGGCATGCCGTTGATGGTGAAGTACGTGGGCTGGGCCCACGGCCTCCTTTTCATCGGTTACATCGTGCTGGCCATTCCCCTCTTCACCAAGTTGAAGTGGCCCGGCGAGCGCATGTACGGCGTGGGAGTGGCCTCGCTCCTGCCTTTCGGCACCTTCGTGCTGGAGCGCCGCTGGCTGCGCTGAGGGTAAAGCGCTACTTGGCGCGCACCAAGCCTTCGCGCGTGTACTCGAGCATCACTGCGCTGGTGTTGGTCCATCCGTTCTCCGCGCCCAGTTTCGACATGCGGAAATCGAGGTACACGGTACTTGGCACCTCCTCGGCATAGTGCTGGGGGAAGCTGCTGCCGAAGCGCATGGCGGCCTGCAGGTAGTACAGCGCCACATCGTA
>JBIQMI010000345.1:0-2232 GCA_044463585.1 Cryomorphaceae bacterium | reverse complement strand
ACCGTGCCCACCTACGCACTGATCTCCGACTCCTTCACGAATTTCCGCGCCATGCAGGAATCGGGTGCGCGGCGCATCAAGCGCTCGTTGCGCATACGCATGAGCACCGTGCGCGAGCTCACCCGCGAGGACCTGGACCGGCTGGAGGCCTTCCAACTGATCGCCTCCGACGTGGAGGCCATGCGCCGCGGCATGCCCGACGATGCCGCCACCTGCGGCCCCAACCGCACCAACCTGGGCCTGTTCCGCAAGTACATGGAACGCTACGCCGCGCAATGCCCCGGCGTGCATGCCGACATGATGCTCACCGTGCGCCAATTGCAAAGCGACGACAAGGGCCTGCCCATCGAACTGTACTGCTTCTCCAAGGCCGTGGATTTCGAGGGCATGGAAAAATTGCAGGCGGACATCTTCGACCACCTCATTTCCGTGGCCCCGGCCTTCGGCCTGAAGATCTTCGAATAACCGGGCGAAAGCGCGGTGCGCCACAAACACCGGCTGGATCATTTGAGGGTCGAATGCCAAACATCGACCCCAGCGGGGTCGCAGCATGTAGAAACCACAACACCCCGTCAAACACCGACCCCGGCGGGGTCGCAGCCGGTGGGATCACCGCCTTGCCATTCTTCCACACGGCAAAACCCGCCTTTAACGGGTGTTCCTTTCCTTTGCCTGCAACCATGAAGGAACGCGAACTCCCCCTGTTCCACGAGGTATTCAACGTGTACCTGCCGGAACTGCTGCAGCGCTGGGGCGTTGCCGACCGCCACGTGGAATGGCTGAGCATGTTGGCGGGCATCAGCGTGGCCGCCGTGCTGTTGCTCGCCTTGGCGCACCTCCTCAGCTGGGTATTCAACCTCGCCCTCAGGCGCATCGCGGTAACCACCGTGGGCCGCTTCGACGACCATTTGGTGGAACGCCGCCTGCCCGGTTATCTGGCCCGCGTGATCCCGTTGGCCCTGGGCTACAACCTCATCCCGGCCGCCTTCCAGGCCTTCCCGCGCATGGTGCGGCCCGTGGAGCACCTGTTCAACATCTTCTTCATCGTCCTCATCATCCGCATTGTGCGGGCCGTGCTGCAGGCCGGCCGCGACACGCTGCAAGTGCAGGACACCTACCGCGGCAAACCGCTGGGCAGCTACGTGCAGGTGCTCTCCTTGGTGCTTTACATCTTCGGCGGCCTCGCCATCTTCAGCCAGCTCACCGGCCGCTCCATCGGCACCTTCCTGCTCAGCATGGGCGCAGCATCCGCCGTGCTCCTGCTCATCTTCAAGGACACCATCCTCGGCTTCGTCGCAAGCATACAGATCAGCGCCAACAACATGGTGCACATCGGCGACTGGATCGCCATGCCCAAGTACGGCGCCGACGGCGATGTGATCGAGATCAACCTCACCACCGTGAAGGTGCTCAACTTCGACAAGACCGTCACCACCATCCCCACCTACGCCCTCATCTCCGATTCCTTCCAGAACTACCGCTCCATGCAGCAGGGCGGCGGGCGCCGGATCAAGCGCAGCATCAGGATCAAAATGAGCTCCATCCGCTACCTGGCACCGGAGGAACTGCAGGACCTGAAACGCATCGAGATCCTGGCCGGCTACATCGCCGAACGGCAGCAAGAGATCGAAGCATTCAACGCCAAGCACGAGGTGGACAAGAGCCTGCTGCTCAACGGCCGCAATCTCACCAACGTGGGCCTGTTCCGCAAGTACATGGAACTGTACATTTTGGACCGCCCCGAAGTGCGGAAGGACATGACGCGCATGGTGCGCCAATTGGCACCCGATGAATTCGGGCTTCCGCTGGAACTGTACTGCTTCTCCAGCGATGTGAACTTCGTGGGCTACGAAGGCGTGCAATCCGATATTTTCGACCACCTGATCGCCGCCGCGCCCACCTTCGGCCTCACGGTCTTCGAAAAACCCGCTGCCGATGACGTGCGCTTCCTGGCGCGCGCATTCAACCCGCCCGCCCCATGATCCAGGCCCGCAACATCCGCAAGCGCTTCGGAGACCTTGAAGTGCTGAAGGGCGTGGACCTGCACGTGGCCAAGGGCGAAGTGGTAAGCATTGTGGGCGCCAGCGGTGCAGGCAAAACCACCCTCTTCAATCTGGTAGCAGGCCTTTATCCGGTTTCTCGCGGGCGCATTCGAATCGACGGCAAGGATGTTACCGGATTGTCACCAGAGGCCAGGGTCAAGGCCGGCCTGTGCCGGACTTTCCAGACACC
>JBIQMI010000344.1:0-2232 GCA_044463585.1 Cryomorphaceae bacterium | reverse complement strand
CGGGTGGGCATTGTGAGCAAGAGCGGCACCCTCACCTACGAGGCCGCTGACCAGGTGGTGAAAGCGGGACTGGGCATCAGCACGGCCATCGGCATCGGCGGCGATCCGATCATCGGCACCACCACCCTGGAGGCCATCCAACTTTTCGCCAACGACCAGGAAACCGATGCCATCGTAATGATCGGCGAGATCGGCGGCGACCTGGAGATCCGTGCCGCGCGCTGGATCAAGGAACATTGCAAAAAGCCCGTGGTTGGCTTCATCGCCGGTGAAACCGCACCCGCAGGCCGTACCATGGGCCATGCGGGCGCCATTGTAAGCGGTGCCGATGAAAGCGCCGCCGCAAAGAAGAAGGTGATGCGCGAGTGCGGCATCCACGTGGTGGACAGCCCGGCCACCATTGGTGCGGAGGTGAAGAAGGTGTTGGGGTAGTGCGGGGTTGTGTGATCCCCAGTGTGTAGGGCGCAGGCGTGGCCAATACTGCCTCGAAGACTACGGGCACATACCCTAGGATCCACACCAGCATTCGGCATGAGCAAGAGGCATCTTAAGGCAGAACTTCAAGTTGATAAAGCGAAGATCAGCTTGGGGCTTACGGTATTGGCTTGGGAAGAGGACGGCATCTACTATTACATGTCGCCGTCGTTGGATATTACGGGTATGGCAAGACAGATGCCGAGGCAAAGGCTTCATTCGAGGTGATGCTTCAGGAATTCGTGGTTTATACAAAACGGAAGAAGACCATCTTCGCTGAGCTGGAGCGTTTGGGCTGGGCCGTGAACAAGAAACGGAGGCGGGTAATTGCTCCTGACATGCTGGATATGCTAAAGGAGAATGACGAATTGAAGGATGTGATGAACCGGGATTTCCGGCACTACGAGCAGACGTTGAACTCGCGTTATAGCAGACATGGCCGCCCGTAAGCTGTCGAACTTGTCTTTGGCGGAATATTGCCGTTTCTCGAATTGGTTGGTTGCCAATTGATCCGTACCAAAGGAGCACTCGGCTTAGCGAAAAACGATCTTTTCGACATCCTCGATGGGGAAAAGGAAGTCGTAAGGAAGTCGCCTAATTCCAAAGTGTTTATTCTTCAACCCGCGGAAAAGGGTTGAGCATTGCCATGACCTATTGCCGTCCATCCTCCGGCAACAACGCTCCTCACTGAACCTCCGTGATCAGCCGTTTGGCATCGGCCAGTGTGTAGGCTCCTTCCACCTTGGCTTGGTCGAAGACCATGAAATAGCGGAAACCGGGGCCGGCCTGATCTTGCCAAATGCGGCCCAGGCGTGCCTTGGCCGCACTGTCGCTGTTGTCGCGATCATCGCCTTTGGTTTCCACTATCACCGCTTTCCCGCTCTTGGTCAGCAGGATAAAATCGGGGTAGTGGTTGTTCTTGAACCCGTTGATGGCAAACCCCTTGCCACGCCCCAGGTTGCGGTGCCAGCAGGCGATATTGGGCAGCACGCCCAATTCACTGATGGCGCGGGCCTCGAAATCGTTCATATGGCCCTCGCGCCCATACATGCTGTTGGCGATGCTGGGGCCAAGGCGGCCGGGCACCAACCGATCGTGGAAAGGCCAAATTTCCCCGGTGCGGACCTTGCCTACTTGCAGCATTTCATTGAACTTCCTTTCGGCGTGTGCATCGGCCAAGCTTTGCACCTTGGCCTTGATGCGGTTGGTGTAGGCCAAGGGGCGGGCCAGCACGTCGCGCAGGCGCTCTCCGTTGAAATCCTCCAACAGGCGCTCCACATACCGCGTGATCTCTTGGTCGGCAATGGGCCACATGTCGCCGATGCGCTGCAACACCTGCGCGGCCACATCCCCTATTTGGGCCTCGCGCGGCTTGGCCAGGATGTGGTCCACGATCGGCCCGCTCACTGCGGTGTCCAGGATCTTCCGGTAGCTGGGGTCGGCCCGGTCGGCGGCAAGGTCCACGGCATACAGCTCGGGGTCCGTGTATTCCCAATCGACCTGCAGGTCCTGCTGGGCCAGGCGGAAATCCTTCAGCAGGTGTTCCTGCGCCAGTATGCCCCATGTTCCTTCTTCACCAGTAAACATGTTGGCTGTCACCTTGATCATGAATTTGGGCAGCTTGATGCCCTTGGCCATTGCGGCCACATCGGCACGCATTTCATAGCGGTACACCTGGTCGCCCATTTCCTGCAAGATCGGGTCTTCGGGGCTTTCGGCGGCCCTTGCCACCTCCGCCTCCAGTTCGGCATTTTTCTC
>JBIQMI010000343.1:0-2296 GCA_044463585.1 Cryomorphaceae bacterium | reverse complement strand
GTGGGCGCTGCGCAGGTTCACGGCGGTGCCCGAATCCACCACGCCCTCCAATGTGGCGCGGATCTCGTCCAGCGTTTGCTTCGAGCAGATATTCTCCTTCAGCACCACCGGCGGGAAGCGCTCCACCACCTTGCCGTCACGCGAGATGTGCTTCACGAATTGCGGCTGCACCATGCGGCCGTTGTTGGCAATGGCGTTGTAGAAGGTGAGCAGGCGTATGGGCGTGGCGCCCACTTCGTAGCCGATGCTCATCCACGGCAGGCTGGTGCCGCTCCATAGTTTCTTGTCCTCCGGGCCGCGCAGTACCGGCTTGCCCTCGCCAGGTATGGGCAGCCCGAGCGTGTTGCCGAACCCCAATTCGCGCAGCCCTTCCACGAACCGGGCGGGATCGCTCTTGTATGCCTGGTCGATCACCTGGCTGATGCCGGTATTGCTGCTTACCTCCAAGGCACGGCGCAGGGTGATCATCCCATACCCGCCATTATGCGAGTCGCGCATGGTGCGGTCGTAGAACTTGCGCTGGCCGCCGCGGGTGTCCACGATCTGGTCCATGCTGGCACGGCCGTCCTCCAGTGCCACCATCAGTGCGGCGGTCTTGAAGGTGCTGCCCGGTTCGGTGGTGGCGCCCAAGGCGTAGTTGTAGTCCTCCACGTAGCTGCTGTCCTTTTGCAGGGTGAGGTTGCTGATGGCCTTGATGTAGCCTGTGGCGGTTTCCATCACCACCACGCAGCCGTGGTGCGCGCCGTTCTTCCGCAGTTGTTCGGCCAGCGCGTCGTCGGCCACGTCCTGCAGGTTCATGTCGATCGTGGTGTGCACATCGCTGCCTGGCACGGGGTCAAGCCCTTCCCCACCGTCAACGGGCATCCACGTTCCGCCCGCCAAGCGCCGCTCGAGGCGCTTACCGGTGATGCCCTTCAGCCATTGCGCATAGCCGGCCTCCAGGCCGATCGCGGTGCTGTCGCGCAGCACGTAGCCTACCGTGCGCGAGGCCAGCCGTCCGAAGGGCCGGATCCGCACCATGTGCTTGTCGGCGATGAAGCCGCTCTTGTACCGGCCCAACCGGAACAGCGGCATGGCGCGCAGGGCCTGCAGTTGCTCATGGTCGCAGCGCCGCTTGATCAGGTAGTAGCGGTCGCCGCGCGCGCGGGCATCCATCAATGCGCGCCGGTAATCCTGCATGGTGCGGTCGCCGAAGAGCTGCGACAATTCCCAGCTCAGCGAATCCACGTTGGCCAGGAAGAGCTTTTCAGTGAGGCCATCGGCCCGCATGTCCATGCGCACCTCATACTCGGGCACGCTGGTGGCCAACAGCCTGTCATCGTCGCTGAAAATGTGGCCCCGCTCCGACTGCACGGTGCGCATGGCCATGGCCACGTGCTGTGCCTTTGCCCGCCATTGCTCGCCTTCCAGCAGTTGTATGCTGAAGAGCTTCACGGCGATGCCCGCGCCGAAGAGCAGCAGCACGGCGTACACCAAGGTGATCCGCAGCCGGTATGGTTGCTGGTCGCTGCTCATCGCTTGCCTTTCGCGGTTTGTTTTTTGTCCACGGTGATGCGCAAAGGCGGCACGCGGCTTTCGCGCAGCCCAAGCCCGCCGATGTCGTCCGCCACCTGGCTCTGGCGCTCGGCCTTTTCCAAATGGCTGCGTATGGTGATGTACTCCGAGCGCATCTCCTTCAGCTCGGTGCCGGTGCGGTCCAGTTCGCGCTCGGTGCGCTCGGTCCAGTAGCCATAGCCGATGTACACCAGCATCAGCCCGGCCACGAACAGCAGGAACGGCATGTTGGCCAGCACTTTTTCACGCGTCAGGAAGGTGCCGTTGAGCACGTTGGCCAGGCTGCGCGGCACGCTGCGCTTGGCTTTCGGGGCCTGCCCGGCCGGTTGTTGGCGCACCTTGTTCATCGTCTTTCGGCTGTTCTGAGCCGCGCACTGCGCGCCCTCGGGTTACTGGCCTGCTCCTCGGCAGAGGCCTGCACCGCCTTGCCCGCCAAAGGCGTGAACGGCCTGAGGCTGTTGCCGTACAGATCCTTTTCCTCGTGACCGTCGAGGCTCCCGGCCTTCATCCAATTCTTCACCAACCGGTCCTCCAGACTGTGGTAGCTCATTACCACCAAGCGGCCGCCCGGCCGCAGCACGCGTGCGCTGGCCAACAGCAGCTGCTCCAGCGAGGCCAGCTCATCGTTCACGGCAATGCGCAGGGCCTGGAAAACCTGGGCCAGCAGGCCATGCTCCTCGCCGCGACGCGCCAAGGGCCGCAACAGGTCCGCTAACTGGCCCGTGGTGCGCACGGGCGCCTT
>JBIQMI010000342.1:0-2353 GCA_044463585.1 Cryomorphaceae bacterium | reverse complement strand
GGATCATTCGCAGCGGCGCCCAAGTTGTGATGGTAAGCTTGGGCTGCCCTCGGCAAGAACGTTGGATGGCCCGTATGAAGGGGAAGGTCCCGGCAGTCATGCTGGGCGTGGGTGGTGCCTTCCTGCTCTACGCCGGTGTGGACAGTAGGGCGCCGCTATGGATGCGAAAAGCATCCTTCGAATGGTTTTATCGGCTTTGCCTCGAACCACGCCGGTTGTGGAAGCGTTACCTGCGGACCAACTCGGCCTTCCTTTGGCTATATGCCAAGCATGCCTGGCGGCGATAAGGGCTTGGCGGCTGTCGGTTAATAAAAGTTTTCATCGACGAAGTTGACATTAGCTTCGACGAACGATTACATTTGCTCCTCCGGGAAAAAACATGGAGAAATCGATTACCACAACCTTATTGGACGAGCCGAACCGGGTAGGGGGGCGCGCGGCACGGACCGAGATAAACCGCGAGCTTGCCAGTTTGCTCCGTTCCAGCCGCCAAGGACTCCATCATGTCCAAAGCGGCCTCAGCCGGGTGATGGCATTCGAGCCGCTTACGCCTGTAAAGGACTTGGTGATCGTGGGGGAGGGGCCGGCCGTGGAGGAGATCTTCCAGTATTGCCAGGACCAAACCGTAAGGGGTTACCGGTTCAGGGGGGTGTTCCATGAAAAGCCTTTGACCGGCATTCTGGCCGATCACCAGTTGGGGGGGATCGAAGCGGCGAAAGTTTTTGCCGTGCAAAACCGGATCGATATCCTCTATTGCGCCTTGCCGGCCAGTTATCGGGCCGAGATCACCGAGCTTATGGAGTTTTGCGAGCGCAACACCATCCGCTTCAGGGTGATCCCCAGTGCGGACAGTTTCGTGCCGGTGGTGCGCACCACGGATCTTTCGTTCCATGGCGCCGTGCCGGTGAGCCGGATCCGTAAGGAACCATTGGAGCGTTGGGGCAACCGTGCCCTGAAGCGTGCATTCGACCTGGTGTTCTCCGTATTGATCATCACGCTGGTGTTTTCATGGTTGTTCCCTATCCTGGCCATCTTGATCAAGCTTTCGTCAAAAGGACCGGTCTTCTTCAAGCAAACCCGGTTGGGCGAAGGCAAGAAAAAATTCACATGCCTCAAATTCCGCAGCATGCGCATGAACGATCAGGCGGACAGCAGGCAGGCCACCAAGGATGACCCGCGGGTGACCCGGATCGGAGCTTTCCTGCGCCGGAGCAACCTGGACGAAATGCCGCAGTTCTTCAACGTGCTGCTCGGGCAGATGAGCGTTGTGGGCCCCCGGCCCCACCCGTTGAAGCTCAACGACCAGTTCAGGGACATCATCGACAAGTACATGGTGCGCCACTTTGTAAGGCCGGGCATCACCGGCTGGGCCCAAGTGAACGGATTCCGTGGCGAGACCCGCACGCCGGAGCTGATGGAAAAGCGCGTGGAGCTCGACATCTGGTACCTGGAGAACTGGTCCTTCATGCTTGACCTGAAGATCGTGCTGAAGACCGTGACCAACATGCTGAAGAAGGACGAAATGGCGTATTGACGCCGCAGTAAAGCGTCCATCGGGCCGTTCCCGAGGAAAGTTCAGCAGGCCGAATGCCATCAAAGCAAGAAGTGCATATATTTGCCGCCCCATTGTAGAAAAGGAACATGGCCAATCATAAGTCCTCCATCAAGCGCATCCGGCAAACGAAGACGCGCAACCTGCGCAACCGTTACCAGCACAAGACCACCCGGAACGCCGTGCGTGCCGTTAGGGCCACCACCGAGTTGAAGGAGGCTGAAGCCCTGCTGCCCAAGGTGCACAGCATGCTCGATAAGCTGGCCAAGCGCAACATCATCCACAAGAACAAGGCGGCCAACCTCAAGCGTAGCCTCCAGCTGCACATCGCTGGGCTGAAGTAAGCCGCCCGGGAAAGTTTTGCTGTGCAGGCCCCATGTGGGCCTGCACGCATTTTGGGCGATCATACCGCACATGCGCATATTGTGGCATCTTTGAGCGGCCATGGAAGAAACAAGTGCGCCCAAGCAACGCTTGAGCATTGCTGACTGGAACAAGGACGACCGGCCCCGCGAGCGGTTGCTGGCCCAAGGCCCCAAGGCGGTGTCGGATGCCGACCTGCTGGCCATATTGATACGTTCCGGCTCACGTGAGCAGAGTGCGGTGGACATGGCACGCGAGATCCTGCATCGCACGGGCAATGACCTGAACAAGCTGGCGGCCTGCACCCCCGCCTCGTCCGCCGCGAGGATGCGCGCGCGGACGAGGCGATGCGCCGCAAGGCCGTCGAAGCGCATCGTCACGGCGGTCACCGCGACGCCGCGCGCCGGCGCCTCGAACAAAATCTGGCCGCCCGCGCGC
>JBIQMI010000341.1:0-2356 GCA_044463585.1 Cryomorphaceae bacterium | reverse complement strand
TGATCACCACGAACGCCGCCGGCGCCATCTCCTATACGGCGGGGGTAACCGGCAATTCGATCAGTGACGATGGCTGGGATGGCGGGGCCGGAATAAAGTATTGGCAGGTGGAATTCAACTCCACCGGCCTTATGGGCCTCACCGTTTCCTCTGCACAACGAAGCTCCAACACCGGCCCTAGGGAATTCAAGCTGCAGTACCAAGTGGGTGGTACGGGTCCATGGACGGATGTGCCCGGCGGCGGAGTGGTGGTGGCCAACAATTTCACCACTGGCGTATTGAACCAGGTGCCCCTTCCTGCCGCATGCGATGACCAGGCCATGGTGGCACTGCGCTGGATCATGGCCACCAACGTTTCCGTGAACGGTAGCACGGTCAGCTCCAACGGCACCAGCAGGATGGATGACATTGTGATCGATGCCGATTTTGCGAGCTCCTTCGTGCCCGGCTATCAGAACCTCTCCGTTGGGAACACCACCTCGCATGTGGTGACCGGCCTGGACCCGCTAACGACCTATTACTATCGCGTACGCTCTGCCGGAGAATGCTCATCGGGCGAGAACAGCAACACTACGACCGTGACCACTGGAGCTGGTACGGCGCCGCTGCTGCTGGCAGGCACGTTGGACGCTTTCGGCGAGGTTTGCCTGAACACCGAGGCTGGCCCGCATAGCTTCACGGTCACTGGAACGAACTTGACCACGGACGACGTGACCATCGGCCCCCTTAACGGCTTCACGTTCTCCACCACGGAAACAGGTACTTATTCCGCGTCGCTCTCCCTTGCGCATTCCGGCGGAAACTACAGCCAAGAGGTCTGGGTGCTGTTCGTGCCCACCATCGCGCAAGTGCATGACGGCAACATTCCCGTGGGCGGTGGTGGTGCCGGCAGTATCGATGTGCAGGCAAGCGGCACGGGCATCAACACACCCGCCGAGGTATCCACCGGAAGCGCGGGCAGCATCACGGGAGATGTAGCCGAACTCACCGGCACCATCATCGGGGAAGGCTGCTCCGAATTGACCGCGTACGGCATTGAATACAGCAGCACACAGAACTTCCTGCCGGGCACGGGTACCCAGGCCGCGTCGACCAACCTTGGCGATGGTTCATTCTCTGCCCAGGCAACCGGCCTGGCAGCCTGCACGCCGTACTATTTCCGGGCCTATGCCACCAACGCCGGCGGCACGGCCTACGGCGATGAGCAATCATTCACCTCCGCGGCATTGGATGCGCCGTTGGCCGGTGCGGCCACCGGTGTGCTCACCAATGGATTCACCGCCAATTGGGGCGCCGTGCCCGGTGCCATGGGCTACTCCCTTGATGTGAGCACGAGCCCGACCTTCGGTGCCCTGCAATCACCGGGGGCCACCACCACCGAGACCTTCACGGGCATTGAAGGCGGGAACCCGGGCTCGTACCTCACCCGCAACTGGACCGGCGACGACGGGGTGGAATGGACCGCCTACAAGGCACGCACCGACCTGTCGGTATTCGGCACGGATGATGCGATCACCCTGCAGAACCAAAGCGGGGCCTACATCGAATCCGGCCAGATCGATGGTGGTGTCAGCCATATCGCGTTTGATGTGGTACAGCAATTCTCGGGCTCGGGCGGCGTGCTAACGGTGAAGGTGCTTTCGGGAGCAGGCTTCGCAACAAGCACCACGATCGGCACCATGCCGTACACCACCACCGCAGGCGCCTTCGATCAAAGCTTCGCGGACATTACCGGCCCCGTGAAGATCGTACTGGAGAACAACACCTCCGCACGGCCAGTGATCGACAACCTCGCGTTCACCCGCGTGGAAAGCTTCGTTGGCTCGTTCGTTGCGGGCTATGAGGACTTGGCCATTGCGGGCACATCACAGCAGGTCGCCGGCCTGAACATGAACACGACCTACTACTACCGCGTGCGCGCCGAGGGCAACGGTTGCAGTTCGGGCAATTCCGGCACGATCGCCGTCACCACCTTGGCCTGCGCTGGAAATTCGATCGTTGTGGCCATCCGCACCGATGCCAACGGTGACGAGATCTCTTGGGAGTTGGTGGATGAAACCGGGCTGACGATAACCTACGGCGGCCCCTACACCGGCCAGAACAACACGCTGATCACCGAAACCGTTTGCTTGGGCACCGAACCCGGCTGCTTCGGCTTCCGGCTGTACGACACCTTTGGCGATGGCTTGGGCGGCAACGGCTTCTGGCAGTTGCGCACCTTGGACGGAAGGATCATCCTGGGTGATGATTTCAACGCGGGATATATGTCGCCAAGTCCGTCGCCTGCCAGCCCCGGCTACAGCGATGCGCACAGCTTCTGCCTGCCCTTGGGCCCGGTGAACATCGCGCCCACCGA
>JBIQMI010000340.1:0-2370 GCA_044463585.1 Cryomorphaceae bacterium | reverse complement strand
CAAAGGCGGGGACGCGGGGCCGGGCAACCGACAAATACGGTTCCGCTGCGTTACCTTACTGGCCGGTGATCGACGGCTTCACCGTCGATCGCTTGCGCCATGAACGACCAACGCACCATTGTGCATCTGGACCTGGACAGCTTTTTCGTGAGCGTGGAGCGGTTGAAAAACCCGCAACTGGTGGGCCGCCCGGTGCTGGTGGGCAGCGACAGCGACCGCGGCGTGGTGGCCAGTTGCAGCTACGAGGCGCGGCACTTCGGCGTGCGCAGCGCCATGCCCATGCGCACGGCCAAGCAGTTGTGCCCCGAGGCGGTGATCTTGCGGGGCAACGGCGCGGAGTACATGAAGAAGAGCGACGAGGTGACCGAGATCATCCGTGCGCATGTGCCGCTGTTCGAGAAAACGAGCGTGGACGAGTTCTACGCCGACCTTACGGGCACGGAGCGGTTCTTCGGGGCCATGAAACTGGCCAGTGAACTGCGCCAGCGCATTGCACGTGAAACCGGCCTGCCGAACAGCTTCGGCCTGAGCGCGAACAAGACCGTGAGCAAGGTGGCCACCAACACGGCCAAGCCCAATGGGCAGCGCGAGGTGGAACGCGGCACGGAGAAGCCCTTCCTGGCACCAATGCCCATTGAATCCATTCCCGGGCTGGGGCAGAAAACGGCGCACCTGTTGCGCAGCATGGGGGTGGCCCGCATACATACGCTGCAAGAAATGCCCGTGCACATGATGCAGCGGCTGCTGGGCGAGCTGGGCCCGGTGCTGTGGCGCAAGGCCAACGGCATCGACGATAGCCCGGTGGTATCGTGGCATGAACGCAAGAGCATCAGCACCGAGCGCACCTTCGAGCGCGATACCATGGACATGGTGAAGCTGCGCGGCCTGTTCACCGCCATGGCCGAGAACCTGGCCTACCAACTGCGCAAAGGGAACAAACTGACCAGCTGCGTGGCCGTGAAGGTGCGCTACGCCGACATGAACACGCACACGCGCCAGCAGCGCATACCGTACACCGCCGCCGACCACCTGATCCTGCCCGTGGTGCACGACCTTTTCCGCGCGCTGTACGACCGACGGCAGCGGATACGCCTGGTGGGCGTGCGCTTCAGCCACTTGGTGGGCGGCGGGCACCAGATGGACGCATTCACCGATACCGAGGAGGCCATGAACCTGTACCAGGCCATGGACAAGGTGCGCCAGCGCTTCGGCGACCGCATGGTGGTGCGCGCCAGCGGCATGGCCGCCAAGAGCATCGGCCGCATGGACGATCCCTTCGACGGGCAAGCGCCGGTGCTGCTGCCCAACCGCCGCAGCTGATGCCGCCGCCAAGCCCATGCCGGGCACGGTGGCTTACTTTGGGCCGTACACGGCAAGGCCGCATGCACCTCCCCCTCCTCTTCGCCCGCCGCTACCTGCTGGCCAAGCGCTCGCGCAACGCCATCAACATCATCACGGGCATCAGCATCGTGGTGGTGGCGGTGGTCACCGCCGCCATGGTGGTGGTGCTCAGCACGCTGAACGGCATTTCATCGCTGGTGGACACGCTCTACAGCCCGTTCGACCAGGACATTACCGTTACGCCGGCCCAGGGCAAGACCTTCGGGCGCGACAGCCTCGACCTTGCCGCCATCAAGGCCTTGCCGGGCGTGGCACAGGCCAGTTGGGTGATCGAGGAGAACGTGCTCCTGCGCTCCGGCGAGGACCAAGCGGTGGCCACCATGAAGGGCGTGGAACCGCAGTACTTGGCCATGAGCGGCATGGAAGGCCACATGTACGCCGGTGAGCCCACGCTCCAAAACGACCATGGCCCTGTGGTGCTGCTGGGCGCGGCACTGAAGGACGGACTGCATGTGCCGCTGGATGACGGCGTTACGGAACCCTTGGAGGTGGCCGCGCTGATCCGCGGCCGCAAGCTTGCGCGGCTGTCCAATTCAGCTTTCGAGCAGCGCCGCGTGGCGGTGTCCGGGGCCTTCACCATCAACCTCGAGTTCGATCAACAGTACATGCTGGCCCCGCTCGACTGGGCCGCCGGGTTGCTGCACTACGGCAACGAGGTGAATGCCCTGGAGCTGCAGGCCCGCCCGGGCACCGGGCTCGATCGCCTGCGCGATGCCGTGGCCGATCTGGCAGGTAACGGGTACACCGTGAAAACAAGGTACCAGAAGAACCAGTTGATGTACACCACCAACGCCAACGAGAAGTGGTTCACCTTCGCGGTGCTGGCCTTCATCGGCCTCATCGGCGCCTTCAACATCATCGCATCGCTTACGCTGATGATGATCGAAAAGCGCGAGGACATGCGCACCCTGAGCGGCATGGGCGCCACGCCCGGGTTCATCCGCCAGGTGTTCTTCCTGGAAGGCTTGC
>JBIQMI010000339.1:0-2434 GCA_044463585.1 Cryomorphaceae bacterium | reverse complement strand
ATCTCGCCTTGCGCCAAGCGAAACTGGACCATTTGGCCGGCGCACCGGAGGAGTTGGCGGCGCCCTATTACTGGGCTGGCCTGGTGCTGGTGGGCGATGTGGCGCCGGTGGCCCTTTCCACATGGAAGCGCCATGCCCCATGGATCGCAGGTGGCGCCTTGGTGTTGGTGGCCATGGGCTGGACCGCATGGCGAAGGAAGCGAAAGCCCCCGGAACGTGCCGCGTGATCGCAGCCGCGCATGTCGAAAAGGGAACGGCGCCCTCCATGCGGAGCGCGCCGTTCGCGTCTTGTTTGGGATGAAGGCCTTATTCGGCCAGCACGATCACCTTGTTGTTGCTCACTTCCACCACGCCTCCGTTCAGGGTGAACGATTCCACCTTGTTGTCGGGCAAGGTCACCTTCACTTCACCGGCCTTCAGCACGGTGATCAATGGGGCATGATGGTCCAGGAAGCCCATGCTGCCGTCAACGCCGGGCACGGTGATGCTCTTGGCCTCACCCTTGAAGAGTTCCTTGTCCGGAGTGATGATCTGGAGATCCATTTGGTGACTGATGCTGGGGGAGCGGTATCTACTTTAATTTCGAACAACAACCAGGGGTTGGCCTCAGGCCACCTCGGCGAGCATTTTCTTGCCGGCCTCGATCACGTCCTCGATGCTGCCTTTGAGGTTGAACGCGGCCTCGGGGTATTCATCCATTTCGCCGTCCATGATCATGTTGAAGCCCTTGATGGTGTCCTCGATGGAAACCATCACGCCCGGTATGCCGGTGAACTGCTCGGCCACGAAGAAGGGCTGGCTGAGGAAGCGCTGCACGCGGCGGGCGCGGCCCACCACCAGCTTGTCCTCCTCGCTCAGTTCATCCATGCCCAAGATGGCGATGATGTCCTGCAGTTCCTTGTAGCGCTGCAGAATGGCCTTCACGCGCTGGGCGCAATCGTAGTGCTCATCGCCCACCACGGCGGGAGAGAGGATGCGGCTGGTGGACTCCAGCGGGTCCACGGAAGGATAGATGCCCAATTCGGCGATCTTCCGGCTGAGCACGGTGGTGGCGTCCAAGTGGGCGAAGGTGGTGGCCGGCGCCGGGTCGGTCAGGTCATCGGCGGGCACGTACACGGCCTGCACGCTGGTGATGGAGCCGCGCTTGGTGGAGGTGATCCGCTCCTGCATGGCGCCCATTTCGGTGGCCAGTGTGGGCTGGTAGCCCACGGCGCTGGGCATACGGCCCAGCAGTGCGCTCACCTCGGAACCGGCCTGGGTGAAGCGGAAGATGTTGTCCACGAAGAATAGGATGTCGCGTCCGCCGCTCTCCTCGTCGCCATCGCGGAAGTATTCCGCCAGGGTAAGGCCGCTCAGCGCCACGCGGGCACGTGCCCCGGGGGGCTCGTTCATCTGCCCGAACACGAAGGTGGCCTGGGAGGTCTGCAGGGCTTCGTGGTCCACCTTGTCCAGGTCCCAGCCGCCCTTTTCCATGCTTTCGGTGAATTCCTTCCCGTATTTCACGATGCCGCTCTCGATCATTTCGCGCAGCAGGTCGTTCCCCTCGCGGGTGCGCTCGCCCACGCCGGCGAACACGCTATAGCCGCTGTGGCCTTTGGCAATGTTGTTGATCAACTCCTGGATCAACACCGTTTTGCCCACGCCGGCACCCCCGAACAAACCGATCTTCCCGCCCTTGGAATAAGGCTCGATCAGGTCGATCACCTTGATGCCGGTGAACAGCACCTCGGCGCTGGTGGTCAGTTCCTCGAATTTCGGGGCCTCGCGGTGGATCGAGGCGCCCTTGCTGCCTTTCACCTCGGCCATGCCATCAATGGGCTGGCCCACCACGTTGAACAGGCGGCCCTTGATCGCATCGCCAGTGGGCATGGTGATCGGGTGGCCCATGCCTTCCACGGCGGTGCCGCGGGAAAGGCCGTCAGTGCTGTCCATGCTCACGGCGCGCACGGTGTCCTCGCCAATGAGCTGCTGCACCTCCAGCACCAGCACAGTGCCGTCATCGCGCTTCACGTGCAGCGCGTCGTAGATGTTCGGAAGGTCCTTTCCACTGTCGAAACGGACGTCGACCACGGGTCCGATCACTTGGACCACTTTACCAATGTGCTTGGGCATGATGTTCGGTTAGGGAGAAGAGGCGGATGCCTGGTTTTTGCGGGCGCGAAGGTAACCCTTGTCCTTCAATGGGGAAACCGTTGTGGAAAAGTCCGCGCGCGGTCACCTGAAGGGACCCGGCGCAGCCGCACATTCAATTCGCCAAATGGCCAAGGCGCCAATTCGCCAAGGACGAGTTGCCGGGTTTTTGACAGGATGGACAGGAACGATGCAATTCGCCAAAACGCCAATTTGCCAACCGGGCCTAGCGCGGTTTTTTTGACAGGATGTACAGGATTGACAGGATTGACGCAATTTGCCAATGTGCCAATTCGCCAAATTG
>JBIQMI010000338.1:0-2436 GCA_044463585.1 Cryomorphaceae bacterium | reverse complement strand
GCCCGCCGTCGAGCTGGGCCGATAGTGTGCCGGTAACGCCCGCCAAGCGTGCCATGGCCCGTTCGCGCACAGCGGACTTTTTGTTGAAGTGGCCATGCACGATCAAGCCGATGCCCAGCACGATCGATGCTCCATAGAGCATCAGCGTTACCCTTCGGGAGGTGGATTGAGGGTGGCGTGCCACTGGAACCGCTTGTTAACCAAGGGCTCCTACGCAATACGGAAGGCCAAGTTCCGGGCTAGCCCGTTTTTTTCTTGAACTCCGCGATTGCCTCCCGGGTGAAGTCGGAAAGCACGAGCCTGCCGCTCAGTTTGGCCCGTTCCACCAGCAACTGGTCCCAATTCTCGGTGCCTTTCCAGCACACCGCCTTCAGCTCGGCCATGGCCTGCGGGCTGTAGGCCGCCAATTCCTTGGCGTGGGCATCCACTGCGGCATCCAGTTCGGCATGTGTACCGAAGGTGGCGGCATACAGGCCTTTTTCGGTGGCCCATTGCGCGCTGCGCCATTGGGCGGGCGTGGTGCTCAGCAGGGTGAAATTACCCGTGCCCACCCTGCGTTCCACGGCGGGGCCCACCACAAAGGGACCGATGCCCACGGCCAGTTCGCTCAGCCGCACCGAGGCGCTGCTGTGCGCGTAGCACACGTCCACCGCGGCCGCAAGGCCAACGCCGCCGCCCACCGTTTTGGCCTGCACGCGGCCCAGCACCATGCACGGTGCCTTGCGTATCGCGTTGATCACATGGGCAAAACCGCTGAAGAATGACAGGCCCTGCTGCTCGTCGGCAATGGCCACCAGTTCATCGAAGCTGGCACCGGCGCAAAAGGCACGGTCGCCGTCGCTGCGCAGCACGATCACCCGCACCTCGGGCCGGTCGGCCATCAACTCAATGGCCTCGGCCATTTGCCGCAGGATCGTACCGGGCAGGCTGTTGCTTTTCGGGTGGTGGAAGGTGACCGTGCCGATGCCGTCCTTCACATCGGTCTTTACATATCCGTCCTGCATTTTGCTTGCGTTGTGGGTGCCAAGATCGCTACCGGCCGAGGATAAAGACGCAGGGCCGCTTGCCGATGACCGGCTTTGCCTTCTGCCATTCACCCACGGTGCGCGTGGCCACGGAGCCACCGGGCTGCTCCAGGTCCACGGCCAGGGTAAGCTTGGTGCCGGGCTGGCAGGCCGCCAGCAGATCGGCCAGCAGTGCGTCGTTGCGGTATGGTGTTTCAATGAAAAGATGCGCACGTCCCGTTTTGGCGGCATCGGCCTCCAACGCGCGCACTTCCTTCCGGCGCTGCGCCTGGTCACGCGCCAAATAACCATGGAAACTGAACTGTTGGCCGTTGAGGCCCGAGGCCGCCAAGGCGAGCATGAGCGAGGAAGGGCCGGTGAGCGGTTCCACGCGGATCCCTTTCTTGTGTGCCTCGGCCACCAGCCGCGCACCGGGATCGGCCACGCAGGGCATGCCCGCCTCGCTGATGATGGCGGCATCGCGCTGCCCCAGCAGCAATCCGTACTGCGCCACTTCAATATCGCTGGTGTCCTTGTCCAGCAGGTGCAGCTCGATCGCACCCAGGTCGATGTTGCGGCTCATGCGCCGCAGCATGCGCCGTGCGGTGCGTTCATCCTCGCAGAAGAAAAGCTTCACCCGCTCGGCGATCTCCACATTGCGTGCCGGCAGGAATTCGGTGCCGCCGTGCTCGCCCAGCCACACGGGCAACAGGTACAACGTGGCGTCAGGACGCATCGCCCGCCAATTCAGCCACCAGGTTGTCCAATGCCCCGGCAAGCATGTGGTACACTTCGGCAAAGCCTTCCTCGCCGCCGTACCATGGGTCCGGCACGTCCAACGCCGCGTTGTTCGCGGCCCATTCCAGCATCAGCCGGGCCTTGCCGGCCAATTCGGGGGAAGGTGCCAAGCGCTGCATGTCGCGCAGGTTTTGCCGGTCCATGGCCAACAGCAGGTCGTACTGCTCGAAATCGCTGGCGCGGAACCGCCTTGCGCGCAGGTCGCTGATGTCGTGCCCCCGCCGCCGCATTTCGCGCTGGGCACGCGGGTCGGGCGCCTCGCCCACATGCGAGCTGCCTGTGCCAGCGGAATCGGTTTCAATGGCCAGGCCTTGCTGCTCGGCCAGATCGCGCAAGATGCCTTCGGCCATGGGCGAGCGGCAGATGTTGCCCAGGCAAACCAGCAGCACTTTCTTCTTTTCAACTGAAATGGACATGCCGCAAAGAACCGGATTATTGGGATAGGGCCGGTCCCGTGGCGCGCGTCGCCCGCTGGTGCGAACCATCCGTGGTCCCACCTGCTGCGACCCCGCCGGGGTCAAGAAATCTGCGGACGTGGCATTCGCCGAAGGCCCTGCCAATTCAATTCGCCAAATTGCCAATCACTAGTGTCCGGGGAAACTTGTGATTGAACAAAGAAACGGGAGCCGAAGCT
>JBIQMI010000337.1:0-2477 GCA_044463585.1 Cryomorphaceae bacterium | reverse complement strand
CACCGTTTTGTCGAAGTTCAGGATCTTCACGTTGGTGAGGTTGATCTCCACCACATCGCCATCGGCGCCGTACTTGGGCATGCCGATCCAATCGCCGAGCCGCACCATGTCGTTGCCGCTGATCTGAATGCTGGCCACGAAGCCGAGCAACGTGTCCTTGAAGATGAGCAGCAGCACGGCCGAGGCGGCGCCCATGCCCACCAGGAAGTTGGTGATGGAGAGCCCGGTGAGCTGCGAGAAGATGGAGAGCGTGGCGAAGAGATACACCACCAACGAGATCACCTGCACGTAGCTGTCCAAGGGTTTGCCGCGGTAGCGGTCCTGCGCGTGCATGGTATCGCGCACGGCCTTCATTACGGAGCGCAGGATCCGCACGGTGAGCACGATGAAGAAGATGACGACCAAATGCCTCATTGGGGACATGAAACGGGGATAGGTCGCCAAGGTGGAGGGCACCAGGTTGTAGCCCATGATCAGTGGCAGCACGCGCCCGAGGTACTCGGGGAAACGGTGTGCCACCAGGTTGTCGTCGAGCCGTGCGCTGGTGGTCACCGAAATGCGCGTCATGCCCATCGTAAGTACCCAGCTCAGGAGCTTGGCGAGCAGCACCAGCACCACGGCCGTAGCGGCGATGCCGGCCAAGGTGGCCACCCAGGCGACGTGGTCGTCGGCCACGCCGAGCCGTGCCATTTGACGGGGCAGGAACTCGTGGAAGATCTCGTGGAAAAAGGGCAGGTTTTTCTCTTTCATGCGGTGGTATTTGGCCGGCCGGCGTCGTATTCCATTGGCAACAGTGGTACCAAAGCGCCGGGGCTGCTTGCGGTCCAGCCTGTACATTCGCGGCCTGCAACCACACTATCCATGAACCTTCACGAATACCAAGGAAAGAGCATTCTATCGCAGTACGGCGTGCGCGTGCAGCGCGGGCTGGTGGCGTACAACGCCGATGAAGCCGTGGACCAGGCCAAGCGCCTGGCGCGCGAGACCGGCACGCAGTGGTGGGTGGTGAAGGCCCAGATCCATGCCGGTGGCCGCGGCAAGGGCGGTGGGGTGAAACTGGCCAAGAACATCGAGGATGTGCGCGAGATGGCCGATGCCATCATCGGCATGATGCTGAAGACCCCGCAAACGCCGCCGCAGGGAAAGAAGGTGAACAAGGTGCTGATCGCCGAGGACGTGTACTACCCCGGCCCGAGCGAAACGCGCGAGTTCTACATGAGCGTGCTGCTGGACCGTGCCCGTGCGCGCAACATCATCATGTACAGCACCGAGGGCGGCATGGAGATCGAACAGGTGGCGGAAGCCACGCCGGAGAAGATCTTCAAGGAGGAGGTCGACCCGCGGGTGGGCCTGCGGCCGTTCCAGTGCAACAAGATCGCGGTGAACCTAGGCCTAACGGGCCAAGCGAAAAAGGAGATGGTGAAGTTCGTGGCCGCCTTGTACGCCGCGTACGAGGGCAGCGACAGCGCCATGTTCGAGATCAACCCCGTGCTGAAGACCAGCGACGACAAGATCATTGCCGTTGATGCCAAGGTGCGCCTGGACGGCAACGCCCTGTACCGCCACCCCGATTACGTGGAGATGCGGGACAAGACCGAGGAGGACCCCACCGAGGTGGAGGCGGGTGAGGCGGGCCTGAACTATGTGAAGCTCGACGGCAACGTGGGCTGCATGGTGAACGGCGCCGGCCTGGCCATGGCCACCATGGACATCATCAAGCTAAGCGGTGGCAGCCCGGCCAACTTCCTGGACGTGGGAGGCACCGCCGATGCGGCCCGCGTGGAAAAGGCCTTCCGGATCATATTGAAGGACCCCAACGTGAAGGCCATCCTGGTGAACATCTTCGGGGGCATTGTGCGCTGCGACCGCGTGGCACAAGGCATCGTGGATGCCTACAAGAACATCGGCGACATCAAGGTGCCGATCATCGTTCGCCTGCAAGGCACCAACGCCAAGGAGGCCAAGGAGCTGATCGACAACAGCGGCCTGAAGGTGCTGGGTGCCGTTGCGCTGCAGGAAGCCGCCGACAAGGTGAAGGAGGTGCTGAAGTGATTCCGATCGACGCCTGATCAGGCCAAGGGCCTGCGTACGCCGTTTTTGTTCGGGAAAGAAAGGCTCGATCAAGCCGATCGCACGCAGGATTCAGCATAGAAGCCTTCCGGTCGATCCATCATAGATCAGCTTCTTATGGGCATCGATATGGCGCTTCTTTATCGGGTTCTGCAGCGAGCGCGGGGTAAGTAATTCCACTTTGCGCTGGAAGAATTGCTCCATGCCGTCCCAGAAGGCCCACAGTCGCTCACCCGTTTCCACGGGGTCGCCTTGTTCAAGGTCCACGATGAGGTCAATGTCGCTTGCATCATCGAATGGCCCGTTAACTGCGGAACCGAAGGCATATAGTTCCTTCACCTTATGCATGCGGCAAAGCTGCATGAACTGTGGTCCCCGCTCCCCGGTCAACTCCTTGAGCATGTCTC
>JBIQMI010000336.1:0-2481 GCA_044463585.1 Cryomorphaceae bacterium | reverse complement strand
AGCACCAGGGCAAGCCACCACCTGCCGGCACCGCGATCGCGGCGCTTGGCGTCGATCAGTGCCTTCGCGGCCAGCCAGTCCGCTTCCTGGAACGGCATTTCCCGCCCGGCCAGTTTCTGCCGCGCCAGCTCATCGAATTCCTTGTCCTGCTCCATGGTCATGCGGTCTTCAGGGTTGGGTTACGGGACATGCGCGCCATGGCCTCGCGCAGTTGCTGGCGCGCCGCATGGACATGCCATTTCGAGGTGCCTTCGCTGATGCCCAGCATTTCCGCGATCTCGGCGTCGTTGAAGCCATCGATGGCGAACAGGTTGAACACCTTGCGCGACATATCGGGCACTTGGCGCAGCAGCTCGGCGAAGGCCTCGGCCTCCATTTGCCGCAGGTATTCGTTCGTTTCGGACCGGCCCGCATGGTCCAATGGGATATCGGTGCGTTCCATGCTCTTTCGTTTTTGCGCCCGCCGCAGCCCATCGATCGACGTGTTGATCATGATCCTGCGCACCCAGGCCTCAAAGGGCACATCGGCCTTGCGCTGGCCCAAGTTGTTGAGCACCTTCAGGAATCCCTCGTTCATGGTGGCCAAGGCATCCTGCCGGTTATGCTCGTAACGGCTGCAGATCGAGAGCATGAGCGGATGCAGTTTGCGGTACAGTTCCTCTTGCGCACGGGGATCCCTGCGGATGCAATCGTGGATCAGTTGCTCGGGCACCATGCAAAAGGGCAAAAAGTGCCCGCGCGGGGCGGGCACTTTTCCAAAGCTACGGTTGGGGCATCAGCGCGTTTTGATGAAGCGGTGCCCAAGGCTGCCGCTGCTGTTGCCCAAGCGCAACAAGTAAAGCCCGGGCTCCAAGGTGGTGGTGTTCAACCGGACCAGGTTCTCGCCCGCGTTGGCATGCTGCCTTTCACGCAGCACCGTTCGGCCCATCGCATCGGAAACGGTCAGTTCCAGTTCCGCGGATCCGCGGCTGCCAAAGCTGATGTTCAGTTCATCAGTTACCGGGTTCGGCCACGTGCGTTCCATTTCCAACGGCGCTGGCGTTGCTATTCCGGTGGCCAGGCCGTGGCGCACGTTCAGCGTGAAGCCTCCGGAGCGCATGGGCTGGTCGGGGCCGTTTGGAATGAACTGCAGCTGGTTCAGCAGGCCGTTGTCGTCCACGCTCACCGAATCGCAATAGGTGTCGGTGCAGCCTTGGTCATCGGTAAGTGTGAGGCAGAGCAGCCAAGGCCCCGGGCCGGAATATTCGTGCGTCGGGTATGCTTCCGTGGAAGAGCTGCCGTCGCCGAATTCCCACAGGAACTGGTATGTGCCGCTTCCGCCGCTGCTCAGGTTCCATACCCATACCAGGTTCGGGATGGGCACCACACCGCCCGTTGCGGTGCTGTCGTAGGCCTGCACCGGCCAGAACGAGGCATGGCATGGCGCGGGTGGGCCGGTATGCACCGTGCCGTCGGTATCAACCGTTACCGTTTCGCAGGTTTGGCACCAGGCACCCAGGGCATCGGTTATGTTGAGGCATACGGTGTAAACACCCGGCCCGGCGAAGGCATGGTTTACCGTGGGGGTTGATACCGCTCCGCCACCCGGGCCGGAAAAATCCCAGACGTAGGTATAGGGCGCCGTGCCGCCGGTGGAGCAGCTGGAAAAGTTCGCCGCGAAAGGCGCGGTGGGCGCTACCGTGATGCAGGCCGTGCATGTTGGGGCAGGCACGCATGTGCAGGAGGAATCCCAAACACCGGTTACACCACCGGCCATGCATGGGGTTCCGGGCATGTTCGGCCCGTTCGGTATGCCAAGGCAATCGGGCACCACGGCCCCGAGGGTGATGGTGCCATCGTCGGCTACCGTCAGTGTATCGCAGGTCATGGCACTACAGCCTACCCCGTCGTTAATGGTCAGGCAAACGCCATAGATGCCGGGGCTGGTGAAGGTCCAGCTTTCATTTTCCGCGTTCGAGGTGCTGCCGTCGGGCAGCCACCAGTTGTATGTGTAGGGCACAGGGCCACCGCCGGTGGAGCAGTTGAGGAAATCCGCGGACCATGGGGCAGGGGAGACAATGTTGATGCAGGCCTGGCAGTTGTTCGCGACGCTGCCGCAAGTGAGGTTCATCACAAGGTCCTGCGAGCCGGGCAATTCGAAAAAGGCGGAATCGCCGGCCCAAGTTCCATTTCCGCACATGGCGGAAACCGAGACCAGGCCCGAGCTGTCCGCCAGCGTGAGATGCAAGCTGTAGAAGCAATTCGCGGTCAGTGTTGCCGTGGCGGTCACTTCGGTGTTGTCATACTGGATCACCCGGGCGGTTACCGTGGTGCCTTCCATGGCGGGGTCGCACGGCGATACTTGCCCCAATACGTACAGCGTGTAGGGCTGTGCTTGCGCCGGGGCGGTGATCGCCAGCAGCAGGGCGATGAACAGGAACTTGGAGAAATATTTCATGTGAAGGGTGGACGGATGGGACCGTTCATCTCCATCACGCAGGA
>JBIQMI010000335.1:0-2495 GCA_044463585.1 Cryomorphaceae bacterium | reverse complement strand
TATGCCTGCGAGGAAACGTAGCCCAGCACATTGCTTTTCCTCAGGCTGGAATCCACCTGCCTGCCGATCAACAACACCAGTCCCACCACGGGAATGCCCAGGGTGATCAGGAACTTGGTACGGATGGGAAGGTCTGCAAAGCGCCAATTCATGGGCCAGCGAAAGTAGATGAACGGACCATGCCGCGCTTTTTACATTTGGCCGCGGCCGCCAAAGGCCGTGCCTGAACACTACTTTGCCCGCATGGACATGAAAGCAAAATTCGGCCTTTTGGCCGAAAAGACCGCATTGGCGCTGAAGGGCGGCGGCGATGAGCGCATTGCGGCCCAGCACAAAAAGGGCAAGCTCACCGCCCGCGAGCGGGTGAACCTGCTGCTGGACGAAGGCAGTTTCCAGGAGATTGGCCAACTGGTGACCCACCGGAGCGTGAATTTCGGGTTGGACAAGCAGCACTTCCTGGGCGACGGCGTGGTCACCGGCCACGGCACCATCAACGGCCGCACGGTATTCGTATTCTCGCAGGACTTCACGGTGCTCGGGGGATCGTTGGCCGAGGCCCACGCGCAGAAGATCTGCCAGGTGATGGACCTTGCCATGCGCACGGGCGCACCGGTGATCGGGTTGAATGACAGCGGCGGCGCGCGCATCCAGGAAGGCGTGGTATCGCTGGGCGGTTACGCCGACATTTTCCACCGCAACGTGCAGGCCAGCGGCGTTGTGCCCCAGATCAGCGCCATACTTGGCCCCTGCGCGGGCGGGGCCGTGTACAGCCCTGCCCTCACCGATTTCGTGCTGATGGTGGAAGGCACCAGCTACATGTTCGTGACCGGGCCGAACGTGGTGAAAACGGTGACCCACGAAACCGTGACCTCCGAGGAGCTTGGCGGGGCCTCCACCCATGCCAGCAAAAGCGGGGTGGCCCATTTCACCGCCAGCGATGAACTACAGGCCATCGACCAATTGCGGCAACTGGTGGGCTACCTGCCGTCAAATTGCGAGGAAAGGCCGCCGGCAATGCCTTACGAGGCGGGCGATGAATCGAGGCCCATGCTGGACGACATACTGCCGGAAAACCCCAACCAGCCGTACGACATCCGGGAGGTGCTGAACGCGGTGATCGATCCGGGCAGCAGCATGGAAGTACACGCGGACTACGCGCGCAACATGGTGATCGGCTTTGCGCGCGTGGCCGGTGAAACAGTAGGCTGCGTGGCGAACCAGCCCGCGGTGCTGGCCGGGGTGCTCGATATCGACGCCAGCCTGAAGGCCGCGCGGTTCGTTCGTTTCTGCGATGCCTTCAACATCCCCTTGGTTGTATTCGTGGACGTGCCCGGTTTCCTGCCCGGCACCGAACAGGAATGGCGCGGCATCATCAACCACGGCGCAAAACTGCTGTACGCCTTCAGCGAGGCCACCGTGCCCCGCATTTCGGTGATCACGCGCAAGGCCTACGGCGGCGCCTACGATGTGATGAACAGCAAGCACATCGGCTGCGACATGAACTTTGCCTGGCCCGCGGCCGAGATCGCGGTGATGGGTGCCAAGGGCGCCGCGGAGATCATTTTCCGCAACGACATTGGCCGCTCGGCCGACCCGGCCGCCACCTTGGCCGAGAAGGAAGCCGAATACCGCGAACGCTTTGCCAACCCGTACGAGGCCGCCGCGCGCGGTTTCATCGACGAGGTGATCCGCCCGCGCGACACCCGCCTGAAGGTGATCGAATCGTTGCGCATGCTGCGGAACAAGGCGGCCACCATGCCGCGCAAGAAGCACGGCAACATCCCCCTTTGATCCCCGGCCGCCGCACGGCTATTTTCGCCGGCACCACCATGAGGCGCCTTTGGAACAAGCGATGGACCTGGGCACCGGCCCTGTGCACGCTGTTGCCGTGGGCGGCCCACGCCCAAAGCCTGGCCGGCCAAGCAGCGGCGGTCGCCGCCATGGCCCCCGACACGGCCAAGGTGCTCAAGCTTTCCGACCTGTGCTACAACTACCGGCGCGCCGACCCCGATTCCGCGCGCATGTTCGGCGAGGCCGCACTGCAATTGGCCCGCAAGCTGAATTACGCCAAGGGCAAGGCCCAAGCCTACAACGACCTGGCCATATTGCAGATCGACCACAGCAACTACCACGCTGCCGACAGCCTGTTGCAACTGTCGTTGGCGCTGCGCGTGCAGCTCGCCGATTCCGCCGGCATGGCCGCCGTGCACAACAAGCTGGGCATCATCCACCAGGCACGGTACATGTTCGAGCAGGCGCTGGAAGAGGATTTCAAGGCCTTGGCGATCTACGAGCGCATCGGGCCGCCCGCGCACGAGGCCACGCTGCTGAACAACATCGCCATCCTCCAATTCAACCTGGGGCGCCTGCACGAGGCCATGGCCACGCATGAAAAGGCCGCCAAGATCCGCGAGGAGATCGGCGATGTGGCCGGGCTGGCCGCCTCGCTGGGCAACCTGGCCAACGTGGAGGCCCGCCTGGGCGATACGGCAAGG
>JBIQMI010000334.1:0-2512 GCA_044463585.1 Cryomorphaceae bacterium | reverse complement strand
ATGCGGATGATGGATGTCTATCCTTATGCCCGCACATGGTTCTTCGGTCGCCGTCTCCCTGATCAGATCGTGCTTCTCGCCCAGAAGCCCGATGCTTCCCGCCTCGATGCCGTAGGCTCTTATCTCTACCCAGTCACTTCCGGAATCGATCTTGAGGGCCGTGACATGCTTTTCAGTTACCGGCTCGAGCCATACGCTCTGCCAGATGCCGGATACCGGCGTATACCACATGCCTCCGTTGTCGTTCTTCTGCTTGCCGCCACAGGCCAGCAAAAGCATGGTTGCGGCCACGGCCAGGCCTGCCGCAAGGTTTCGCTTGGTTGTCATCAACGGTTCTTGGTTGGTGGGCCCGGCAGGTCCAATTCGGCCTGCTTCAGCCGTTCCGTCATTTGCTGCAATTGCCCGGTAAGCTTTTGTCGCTGTGCCTCGGTGGTGCGCCCGAAAGCGAGGTCGTTCAGCTGCGCATAGGCCTGCTTGATCTCCTTTACCACCGGCCGCGCCTTGGGCATCAGCACCAGGTGGTGCTTGCGGCGGTCGTTGGGGCATTGGCGGCGTTCCACGTAGCCATGGCCGCACAGGTGGTCCAAGGCGCGCACCATGGTGGCCTTGTCCAAATGAAGCTTGTCGGCCAAGGCCTGTTGCGTTACGGGTCCTTCCGATTCGGCAAGCTGCACCAGGGCGAAGTACCAGCGGTCCATGGGCAAGTGCGCCAGCAGCTTGCGCATGGCCTGGAAATACTGCTGCCCCACCACGGCGGCCCAGTAGCCAAGGGAAGGTTCATTCCGGGTGTCCATGCGCTTTCGGGGCGGCAAAGGTAGGGCGTGAAATAGTTTCAACTGAAACTAAATCGCGTTCGGGGTTAATGATCGTGAACGCCATGCGCCGCATGCGTTGAACGGCGCGCGAAAGGGATGGACGGAGCGCCGCAGGCCGCACCGGTCCTGTACTTTGCGGCCGTTCAGCAAGCAGTTCACTTCAATACGGAACATATGATGCAAATACGTGGATGGGCCCTGTGGGCCGCAGTGGCAGTGGCCGGAATGGCGCACGCCCAGGACGACCTGGTGAAAAAGGCGAGCCTGTACCAAAGCGACAGTGCCCAAGCGGCCTACCGCTTTACGCCGGTGGTGAGCGCAGAGGCCACCCCGGTGCAGAACCAGGCTTCCTCCGGCACGTGCTGGAGCTATGCTGCGAACAGTTTCATCGAATCGGAGATGATCCGCAACGGCGGGCCCGCCATCCATTTATCGAAGATCTACACCGCCCGCCGCTCTTACGAGGAGAAGGCCGATGCCTATGTGCGCATGCACGGCAGCCTGAACTACGGCGACGGCGGTGAGGCGCACGACGTGATCAACATGTACGCCAAGTACGGCACCATGCCCGAGGAGGCCTACACCGGGCTGAACTACGGCACATCAAAAAACCAGTTCGCCGAGATGCAGGCCGTGCTGAAGGCCATGCTGGACGCCATCATCAAGGCGCCCAACCGCGGCAAGCTTACACCCGTGTGGAAGAATGCCTTCAGCGCCGTGCTCGATGCCTACCTCGGGCCCGTGCCCGAGACCTTCGTGTACAACGGCAAGCGCTACACGCCGCAGGCCTTCGCCAAGGAAGTGGTGAAGATCGATCCCGCCGATTATGAGGTCTTTGTGTCGGGCACCGATGCGCCCTATTGGAAGAAGACCATGATGATGGTACCGGACAACTGGGCCTTCCAGCAGGTGTGGAACGTACCGATGGAGGAGCTGGTGAACATCGTGGACAATGCGCTGCGCAAGGGCTACACCGTGGCCTGGGGCGGCGACGTGAGCGAGCCTTCGTTCAGCTGGCGCAACGGCATCGCCTGGGTGCCCGAAACCCCGGCCGATGAACTCACCAAGGAACAGCGCGCCGACTTGTTCACCGGGCCCAAGCCTGAAATGAGGATCACGCCCGAACTGCGCCAGCAGGCCTTCGACAACTACACCACGCAGGACGACCACGGCATGCAGATCACCGGCATCGCCAAGGACCAGCAGGGCAACGAATGGTACGTGGTGAAGAATTCGTGGGGCACCGACAACGATCGCGCGGGCTACTTGTACATGACCAAGAACTACCTGCTGTACAAGACCACTTCCCTTATGGTGAACAGGAATGGCCTGCCGGCCAACGTGCAGAAGAAATTGAAAGGATGATGAGGGGCTTGGGGTGATGGACCCATCACCCCAAGCCACACTTACCCCAGCAGGTACGCCGAGCCTTCGTTCACTTCGCTGTACAGGTCCTGCACGCGTTTTTCGCGGCACAGCTTGCTGAACTGCTCGCGGATGGGCTTGTAATCGTCGTGGAAGGGGCAGGGGTGCGTATCGCTGCAGCGGCTTAGGCCAAGGCCGCATTGCTTGAAGACGTCCTTGCCATCGATGGCCTCCACGATGTTGATAACCGGTTGCGCCGCTTGCTTGGGCGTTAGGTAGAAACCGCCACCCGGCCCCTTGGCGCTGCACACCACGTTGGCCTTCACCAGTTT
>JBIQMI010000333.1:0-2599 GCA_044463585.1 Cryomorphaceae bacterium | reverse complement strand
GCGGCGAGGGCCACAACCTGCAAGAGCACAGCATTGTGCTGGTGCGGGGCGGAAGGGTGAAGGACCTGCCCGGCGTGAAGTACCATATCGTTCGCGGCGTGCTCGACACCTCAGGGGTGGAGGGCCGCAACCAGCGCCGCAGCAAGTACGGCACCAAGCGCAAGAAGGAAGGTGCCAAAAAGTAACCTGTGAGACCAAAGGACCATGCGTAAGAAAGCAATCAAGCACACCACGCTTCCCGACCCCAAGTACGGGGAGGTACAGGTGACCAAGTTCGTTAACAACCTGATGTACGACGGCAAGAAGAGCAAGTCGTTCGACATCTTCTACAACGCCATCGACCTGGTGAGCGAGAAAAGCGGGGAGGACGGCCTGGAGATCTTCCGTAAGGCACTGGCCAACGTAACCCCGCAAGTGGAAGTGCGCAGCCGCCGCGTGGGCGGGGCCAACTTCCAAATTCCCCAGCCCGTACGCGAAAGCCGCAAGGAAAGCCTGGCCATGAAGTGGCTGATCGGCTATAGCCGCAAGCGCAACGAACGCAGCATGGAGCAGCGTTTGGCAAACGAGATCATGGCCGCCGCCAAAGAGGAGGGGGCCGCATTCAAAAAGAAGGAGGAGGTGCACAAAATGGCCGAGGCCAACAAGGCATTCAGCCACTTCCGCTTCTAATTCAGCAAGGAGAACAGCAACATGTCACGCGACCTTCATTTCACGCGCAACATCGGCATCATGGCCCACATTGATGCCGGCAAGACGACCACGTCCGAGCGCATCCTGTATTACACGGGCATCAACCACAAGCTGGGCGAAACCCACGACGGCTCGGCCACCATGGACTGGATGGCGCAGGAGCAGGAGCGTGGCATCACCATCACTTCCGCCGCCACCACCACCTACTGGAACTACCGCGGCAACAAGTACAAGATCAACCTGATCGACACCCCCGGCCACGTGGACTTCACCGTGGAGGTGGAGCGCAGCCTGCGCGTGCTCGACGGTGCCGTGGCCCTGTTCTGTGCCGTGGGCGGCGTGGAGCCGCAGAGCGAGACCGTGTGGCGCCAAGCCAACAAGTACAAGGTGCCGCGCCTGGGATTCGTGAACAAAATGGACCGCAGCGGCGCTGATTTCTTCAGCGTGATCGCGCAAATGCGCCAGCGCCTGCACGCCCACCCCGTGCCCCTGCAAGTGCCTATCGGCGCAGAGGCCGGTTTCAAGGGCGTGGTGGACCTGGTGAACAACAAGGGCATGGTGTGGAACGAATCCGACCTGGGCATGACCTGGACCGAGGTTCCCATCCCCGAAGAACTGCAGGACACCGTGAAGGAGTGGCGCGACAAGCTGATCGAGGCCGTGGCCGAGAGCGACGACACCCTGATGGAGAAGTATTTCACGGATCCCGACAGCCTCACCGAGGCCGAGATCATGAACGCCATCCGCGTGAGCACGATCAACATGTCCATTACACCCGTGCTGTGCGGCTCCTCATTCAAGAACAAGGGCGTGCAAACCCTGCTGGATGCCGTGATGGCCTACCTGCCGAGCCCGGTGGACATTGAGGCCGTTACCGGTACCGATCCCGATACCGGCGAGACCATCACCCGCCGGCCCACGGTTGACGAGCCCATGGCCTCGTTGGCCTTCAAGATCGCCACCGACCCCTTCGTGGGCCGCTTGGCCTTCTTCCGCTGCTACAGCGGAAAGGTGGACGCCGGCAGCTACGTGCAGAACATGCGCACCGGCAAGAAGGAGCGGATCAGCCGCATCTTCCAAATGCACTCCAACAAGCAAAACCCCGTGGAGGTGATCGAGGCCGGTGATATCGGCGCTGCCGTGGGCTTCAAGGACATCCGCACGGGCGATACGCTTTGCGACGAAAACAAGCAGATCATCCTCGAGAGCATGAGCTTCCCCGAGCCGGTGATCGGCATTGCCATTGAGCCCAAGACCCAGGCCGACCTGGACAAGATGGGCGCCGCCCTGGCCAAACTGGCCGAGGAGGACCCCACCTTCAAGGTGCAGACCGACGACGAAACAGGCCAGACCGTGATCAGCGGCATGGGCGAATTGCACCTGGACATCCTGGTGGACCGCCTGCGCCGCGAATTCAAGGTGGAGTGCAACCAAGGCGCTCCCCAAGTGAAGTACAAGGAGGCGATCACCGGCACGGTGGAGCACCGCGAGCTGTACAAGAAGCAGACCGGTGGCCGCGGTAAGTTCGCCGACATCCACGTGCGCATCGAGCCGCAGACCGATCCCACCAAAATGGGCCTTGAGTTCGTGGATGAGATCAAGGGAGGCGTGATTCCCAAGGAATTCATCCCTTCCGTGCAAAAAGGCTTTGCCGCCTCGCTGCAGAACGGTGTGCTGGCCGGCTTCCCCATGGAAAGCCTGAAAGTGACCCTGTACGATGGCAGCTTCCACAACGTGGACTCTGACGCACTGAGCTTCGAGATCGCCGCCAAGGCCGCGTTCCGCAACGCGCTGCCCAAGGCCAAGCCCATCCTGCTGGAGCCCATCATGAAGATCGAGGTGATCACACCCGAGGAGAACATGGGCGACATCGTGGGCGACCTGAACCGTCGCCGCGGACAGATCCAAG
>JBIQMI010000332.1:0-2614 GCA_044463585.1 Cryomorphaceae bacterium | reverse complement strand
TCATTAACTGATGATGTGTTTACCCAGACCCATATTGTTTGCCCGGATAATGCCGGCGACAAGGTCACTGTGAATTTCACAACCTGGAACGGCTTGCGCTGGAATGCACCGGAAGCGTCCCGCATGTTCATCTATGACGGGGATAACACTTCGGCACCCATGGTGCCCGGCGGCAATGGCACGGCCTATACCGGCAGCGAATGGAACTTGCCTGCAGGTGGCTGGACCTCGACCAACACCACGAACAAGCCTCCGGTCTACACCTCCACGGCGGCCAATGGTTGCCTCACCGTACAAGTGTATTCTGCCGGCATCTGGACGGGTGGCATGGGCTGGAGCGCCGACTTCACCTGCGCCCCGCCGCCTACCTGCTTTATTCCTACAGCACGCACCGTAACGGGCACCACCGTACACGGCGCCAGCTTTAGCTGGAACGCCGGTGCCTCGCCCAGTGTGGAATACAAAGTGGTGGCCGCCGGCGGCTTGGCCACCGATGCCGCCATCACCTCCGGCAGCAGCAGCACCGGCGGTGCCACCACGGCCGATGTACTGGCCGCCAACACCAACTACACGGTGTACTTCCGCGGCGATTGCGGTGGCGGGGATTTGAGCAGTTGGAGCGATCCCGGGTTGAACTTCCTCACCAAGATCGGTTGCGGCGGACCATACGACCTGTACAACTCCACTTCGTATGCCGCCTACTCAACGTACCCAAATCCGGTGGACAGCACCATCACCATTTGCCCTGACCAAGCAAGTGACAAGGTGACCTTGACCATCAGCAAGTTCAGCTTCAATGGCGGGAACTCCAATGCAGTAGGCCTGTTCGTTCACAACGGCAACAGCACGGCCGCGCCCATCTTCAACTCGGGCAAACCGGCCATGTCCACCGGCTCATATACGTTGGCACCGGGAGCCTTCTGGGGCACCGCCTATAATCCAACAGCCACTGGCGGTGTGGCCCCTGGCCCATTCACCAGCACCGCTCCGGACGGTTGCCTTACGCTGCATTTCCAGGCGTTCAGCAGCTATACCTACGACCAGGGCATGAAGTCCATGGTCTCTTGCGGCCCGGCACCTGCCTGCAGCACCCCGGACAACATCACCGTCACCGGTATTGGCGGCAACTCGGCCACGATAAGCTGGGGCAATGCCAGCCAACCTGCCGTAATTGAGTATGGCCCTGTGGGCTTTACCCCGGGCACGGGTGCCACCGCGGGAGTGGATGGAACGGTGCTGGACAACCAGACCTCCCCGGCCACCATCACCGGCTTGAGCGCCACCACCAAGTACGAGGTTTACGTGCGCCAGGACTGCAACGCAAGCAGCGACGGTTTCTCGGCCAACAGTTTCAAGGCCTTCTTCGCAACCAGTATGGACTGTTCCACAGCACAGGTGATCACCTGCGGCCAGTTCATTGCGGATGATGATGCCCCGGCCCAATATGCCACGGGCAACGCGGTGTACGAGCATGGCAACTACACCAACGCCGTAAGCTGCTTGGGCGCCAATGCCTCCGCGAACGGACCCGAGCGCCTGTACCGTTTCACGGCCACCGAAGCCGGCACCTACGGCATCCTGGGCGGCATTTCCGATATGGGCGGCACCAGCAAGATCGGCTACGCCATGGCCCGGGTTGAGGACGGCTGCGCAGCCTCCGCGTTCACCTGCATCGGCCAGGTACAGGCCAATACCGGAGGAAATGTGACCTTCAATATTTCCACCCCCGGGGATTACTACATCATTTCCGATGCCAACTACCAGATACACAAGCGGCCCTTCAACTTGGCCTGCCCGGGTGTGCCAAGTTGCGTGAGCACACCCACCTTCCCGGCAAACAACAACGCGTTGGCGGTGAACAGCACGCCGATCGTCTTCACCTGGCCGGCCAGTTTCGGCGCCACCAGCTATGACGTGTACTTCCAAGGCAGCTTCGTGGCCAACACGCCCACCAACAGCATCAACGGTGGTTCGAGCTACACAACGGCCAATATGAAGGCCCTGTTCGGTGTCGGCACCCCCATCCACTGGAGCGTGGTGCCCAAGAACAGCTACGGAACCCCAACTTGCACCACCGACTGGACCTTCAGCGTGGGCGGCAATGGAACCACCAATGCGATCCCACTTACCGACGGTGTGACCATCGCCGGCAACACCTTGGCGGCCAACGGCTACAGCAGCATGGAAAGCACGTTCTGGGGCAAGGATGCCTGGTTCAAGTTCACCGCCAGCGACTGCGGTGATTCCGCCGCCGTGAGCGTGTGCCTGCCCGCAGTGACCAACACGAGCTTTATCCCGCTTGTGATCCGCAGGGCCTCGGACAATGCCGTGCTTTTCCCGCCCGCAAGCAACCCGTCCTATTACGACAGCAGTGTACCGGCCGGCGGCTGTGCTGAGTACAGCTACTATGACAGCAACATCCAGGACTGGGTGTACGAAACTCCCAAGATCGAGGTGATTCCCGGCGAATCCTACTACGTGATCGTGGACGGCTACGGGAATGACTACAACTTTTACGTGAGCTACAACGAGATCACGAACTCGCCTGACAGCGATGGTGACGGCATTGCGGATTGCATGGACAGCTGCCCCTTCACGCCTGGCCAAGAGGGGG
>JBIQMI010000331.1:0-2674 GCA_044463585.1 Cryomorphaceae bacterium | reverse complement strand
CATTCCCGTTCCCTAACCAGCAATCACATCCATGCAATTCGAGCTTTTCGCCCAAGTACAGGACCATGTGGAAGCCGCCCGCCAAGTGCTGGAGCAGGCCTCCACCGCCGCCCCCATCGTGCCGGTGGAGGAAACCCTATCGGTTTGGCAACTGATCAAGTACGGCGGCTGGTACATCATGGGGCCACTGGGCCTGATGTCGTTGATCGCGGTGTACCTGATCATCGAGCGCAGCCTGGCGATCCGCCGCGCGCTGAAGCAGGACCCCGATTTCATGGACAAGATCCGCGATTACATCCACGATGGCAAGATCGATTCGGCCAAGAACCTGTGCGCCCAGAACACCGCGCCCGTTGCCCGCATGCTTGAAAAAGGACTGAACCGGATCGGGCGGCCACTGAAGGACATTGAGGTAAGCATTGAAAACGCGGGCAAGCTCGAGGTGTACAAGCTGGAAAAGGGGTTGAGCGTGCTGGCCACCATCGCCGGTGCCGCGCCCATGCTCGGCTTCCTCGGCACCGTGATCGGCATGGTGGTCACCTTCCATACGATCGAGATCAGCGGCGCAGGCGTGGAGGTGAGCCAGCTTTCGGGCGGTATGATGCAGGCCATGGTGACAACGGTGGCCGGCCTCATCATCGGCATCATTGCATACGTTTCCTACAACACGCTGGTGGCCCGGGTGAACAAGGTGGTACAGAAGATGGAAGCCTCTTCCATCACCTTCATGGAAGTGTTGGATTCCCCAGCCAGCTAAGCACATGGGACTGCGCAGCTCACATAAGGTGGATGCCGGGTTCAACATGAGCTCGATGACCGATCTGGTCTTCCTGTTGCTGATCTTCTTCGTGCTGCTGAGCACCTTGGTAAGCCCGTACGCCTTGCCGGTGGACCTGCCCACCAGCGCCAACAAGACCAAGGAAAAGGCCAGCGTATCGGTGCGCATTGATGCGGAAGGCCACTACAGCGTGAACAACCAGCTTATCGACCCTTCGCAAATGGAGGCCGTACTGTCCAGCGAAATGGCGAAGATCCCGAACGACCAGGCCATTGTGCTGCACGTGGACCAAAGCGTGGCCACCGGCATAACCGTGAACGTGCTGGACATCTGCAAGCGCAACAAATGGCGGGTGATCCTGGCCACGAAGCCAAAATGACGGTGAAGGTCCGGGCCCGGGAACGATCAACGGCCGGGCGGGCGTGCACATGAACAGCATCGGCATACAACAAGCAGAACAGGACAAGCGGGTGAGCTTGATCGCCACGGTGGTGTTCCACGCCCTGCTGCTGCTCCTGTTCCTGTTCATCGGGCTGAAGCAGCCCAACCCGCTGCCCAAGGAAGAGGCGATCGAGCTTTCGTTCGAGGATGCCGGCGGTCCGTCCGGCGGCAACAGCGCCCCGGAGCAGGCCGCCGCGGCCACGCCACCACCCGTGGAGGAAGTGGAGCCGGAAACCCCCGAACCGGCCGTGACGCAGGAAGAGGAAAGCCCCGTGGCCCTGCCCAAGGCGGACAAGCCCAAGCCTAAACCAAAGCCACAGCCCAAACCACCGCCGGAGCGCAAGCCCGACACACGCTCGCTGTTCGCGCCCAGCAACAGCAAGAATGAATCGTCCAGCACGTTCACACCGGGCGGCGGTTCGGGAACGAGCGAGGGCACCGGTGGGGGCACGGGCGGCGGCACCGGCAGCTTCTCCGGGAAAGGTTTCCAAGGAAAGCTCAGTGGCCGCGGGCTGATGCGCGGGCCCAGCATCACCGAAAAGCCGAACGAAGGGGGCCGCGTATCGCTGGACATTTTCGTAGATCGCACAGGCCGCGTCACCCACGTGAACCTGAACCTCGACCGCAGCACCACTACCAGCCAAGTGCTGTACAACCTCGCCCGCAAAGCGGCCCTGCAATGCACCTTCAGCGCCAAGCCGGACGGACCGGCGGAGCAGAAGGGCGAGATGACCTTCATCTTCGAACTCCAGTAAGCGGTGGAATACGCGGAAACACTGGCGTACCTGTTCGCCCGGCTTCCCATGTTCTCGCGCCTGGGCAAGGCAGCCTACAAGGCCGACCTCTCCAACACCCTGGCCCTGATGGACATCCTCGGCCATCCCGAGCGCGGCCTGAAATGTGTGCACATCGCCGGCACCAATGGCAAGGGCAGCACCGCCAACATGATCGCCAGCGTGCTGCAGGCCGCGGGGCTGCGCACGGGGCTGCATACGTCGCCCCACCTGAAGGATTTCCGGGAGCGGTTCCGCATCAACGGCGAAATGATCCCCGAAGCGGCGGTGACCGCATTCGTGGAAAAGCACAGGGCAACCTTCGAGCCTGTGCACGCCTCGTTCTTTGAATGGGGCGTGGCCCTTGTGCTGGAATGGTTCCGGCAGCAACGCACCGACATCGCCGTGATCGAATGCGGGCTCGGCGGCAGGCTGGACAGCACCAATGTGGTTACGCCGGAAGCATCGGTGATCACCAACATCGGCTGGGACCATGCAGACCTGCTGGGCGACAGCCTGGAGAAGATCGCAGTCGAAAAGGCAGGGATCATCAAACCCGGCATACCGGTGGTGATCGGCGAGGCCGAAGGAGGCGTTGCCGAGGTGTTCCGTGCCAAGGCCCGGGCCATGGGCGCTCCCATCCATTTCACCGATCAGCACGCCGGCTTACCATACACCTTGG
>JBIQMI010000330.1:0-2688 GCA_044463585.1 Cryomorphaceae bacterium | reverse complement strand
TCGCGAACTTTACGGCGTCATGATGTAGTCCATGCATGACCATCGTACCGCTGACATCATCATCTACCGTTGGACCGAAAGGCCAACCCAATGCCCAATACCATGAAAATCGAACAGATCTACACCGGGTGCCTGGCGCAAGGTGCCTATTACATTGAAAGCGAAGGTGAAGCCGCGGTGATCGATCCGCTGCGCGAAAGCCAACCGTACATCGACCGCGCGGAAAAGAGCGGCGCCAAGATCAAGTACGTGCTCGAAACGCATTTCCACGCCGATTTTGTAAGCGGCCACGTGGACCTGGCGAAGCGCACCGGCGCCACCATCGTGTACGGTCCCACGGCCAAAACCGATTTCGCCGCGCACGTGGCCACCGACGGTGAGGAACTGAAGCTCGGCAAGCTCACCATCAAGGTGCTGCACACCCCGGGCCACACCATGGAAAGCGCCACCTACCTGCTGCTGGACGAGGCCGGTAAACCGCACTGCATCTTCAGCGGCGATACGCTCTTCATCGGCGATGTGGGCCGGCCCGACCTGGCGCAAAAGGCCGGGAGCCTCACCAAGGAAGACCTGGCCGGCCACCTCTACGATTCGCTGCACAACAAGATCATGGTGCTGCCCGACGATGTGATCGTGTACCCGGCGCACGGTGCCGGCAGCGCCTGCGGAAAGAACATGAGCAAGGAAACCTGGGACACCTTGGGGAACCAAAAGAAGACCAACTACGCACTGAAGGCCGCTAGCAAGGAGCAATTCGTAAAGGAGGTCACCGACGGCATATTGCCCCCACCCGCCTACTTCCCGCAGAACGTGGCCATGAACCGGGGCGAGATCCCCAGCCTTTCCAGCCTGAAGGAAAAGAGCCTGCGCGCCCTTTCTCCGCAGGAAGTGGAAGCCTTGGTGGAAGCTGAAAACGCATTGGTGCTGGATGTGCGCCCCGCGCAAAGCTTCAAGGACGGCTTCATCCCCCGCAGCATCAACATCGGCCTGCGCGGCGACTTCGCGCCCTGGGTGGGCACGCTCATTCCCGACACCAAGCAACCGCTGATCCTTGTGGGCGACGACGGATGCGCCGACGAGGCGGTGACCCGCTTGGCGCGCGTGGGCTACGACAACGTGCTGGGCTACCTGGAAGGCGGCATGGCAGCGTGGGAAAAGGCCGGCAACGAAGTGGACACCATCGAAAGCATTTCGGCGGAGGAGTTCCAACGGCGCCTGAAGGCCGGCCCCATCCGCGTTTTCGACGTGCGCAAGCCCAGCGAATGGGAGGCGCAGCACTTGGCGTGCGCCCGCTTCACCTCGCTGCAATTCCTCAACGACCACTTGGCCGAGTACCACCACGAGGAGCCTTGCTACATCCACTGTGCCGGGGGGTACCGCAGCATGGTGGCCGCCAGCATGCTGAAGGCACGCGGCTTCCACAATGTGATCGACGTGGCCGGAGGTTTCAACGCCATCAAGCAATTCGACCTGCCGATGACCGACTTTGTGTGTGCCAGCACCAAGGCGGTGGGGTGAGCCGGAGGCGTGTTGCACAACGCAGTGTCCCGAAGCGGTGACCCTGCTGGGACGGCGGTGGTGTGGGCCGGAGCTTGCGTGAGGATCATCACAAACCAACCCCCGGCGATGTTCCACCTTTGCACAGCAATCGAAAAGTGATGAAGAAGATCTGGTGGATCACCGCGATCGGAGTGGCGCTTGGCGCCGTGGCCGGATGGGCCTACTGGTACCAGTGGGGTTGCACCGGCGGTTGCAGCATTACCGGCAGCCCGATCAACAGCACGCTGTACGGTGGACTGATGGGGGCCTTGCTGGTGAATACTTTTCAATCGGGACCACGAGGCGGTGACCCTGCCGGGGCAAGCGCAGCCTCCCGAGGTGGTGGCCCCGATGGAACAAACCCAGGGCCACGAGGCGGTGACCCTGCCGGGACCGAACGCGGGGCTGGCCCTGCTTAAACAGCAAAACAACAAACACGAATGTTCCGAAATCTTTTTGGCCTGGGGCCGAAGCTTGACCTGAAAGCGCTGAAGGACAAAGGCGCCGTGATCCTGGATGTGCGCACCGTGGCGGAGTACGCCGAATGCCATGTGCCGGGGTCGATCAATATCCCGCTGGACAAATTGCCTGCGCAATTGAGCAAGTTGCCCAAGGACCGGCCCGTGATCGCCTGCTGCCTCAGCGGTGGCCGGAGCGGCAACGCGGTGAATTTCCTGAAGGACAAGGGCTATGAGGCCTACAATGGCGGCGGTTGGGCGGCGCTGGAAAAAGCGCTGGATTGCTGAACAAATGCGGATCCTGCACAATTGGCCCATAAGCCGCGTGCTGCGTTTGGTGCTGGCCGCCGCCTTTTTGATGGCCGCAGTGAAAGAAGGGGGCACATGGGCCTGGCTGCTGGGCGGGGTATTGGGCCTGCAAGCATTGCTGAACGTCGGGTGCGGCGCCACCACGTGCTGCTTCCCGCTATCGAACCGCAAAAGCGACCTGGGTGTTGAGGAAGTAAGCTACGAAGAAGTGAAGGAACAATGAGCAGCAAGAGTTTCAATGAACTGATCCACGGCGACCGGCCCGTACTGGTGGATTTTTTCGCCGAATGGTGCGGGCCGTGCAAGGCCATGAAACCGGTCCTCGATGATTTCAAGGGCATGGTGGGCGAAAAGGCCGTGGTGATCAAGGTGGACATCGACC
>JBIQMI010000329.1:0-2693 GCA_044463585.1 Cryomorphaceae bacterium | reverse complement strand
CCCACCTGGCGCCAGCGTGCCGGTGTTCGCCGAGGAAAGCAAGGAGGTGATGGCCCGCCTGGCGCGCCTTACCGTGCCCGCCCTGCAACAGTTGATGGGCGTGGGCAGCAACTTGGCCAGGCTGAACCAGGAGCGGCACAGGAACTGGGCCGCCGCGGAAAAGAAGGCCGCCATGTTCTTGTTCAACGGTGAAGTGTACCGGGGGCTTGAGGCCCATCGGTTCGATGCCGGGGACCTTGTTGCGGCGCAGCGCCACCTGCGCATCCTAAGCGGCCTGTACGGCCTGTTGCGCCCGCTGGACATGATCGCGCCGTACCGCTTGGAGATGGGCACCAAGCTGGCCATGGGCCGGGGCAAGCCTGACCTGTACGCCTACTGGGGCACGCGGATCACGGATGAGTTGGCGCGCACCATTGCCACCGGGCAGCACCGGGCCGTGGTGAACCTGGCCTCGGTGGAATACATGCGCAGCGTGCAACCGGGGGCATTGCCCGTGCCGGTCGTTACACCCGTGTTCAAGGAGCGCACCACGCGCGGTGCGCGCGTGGTCACCATGTATGCCAAGCACCAGCGCGGTGCCATGGCGCGTTGGATCGTCCGGCACCGCCTGCTGGACCCCGCCGGGCTGCGGCATTACGATGGCGACGGCTACCGCTATGCGGAAGGCGAAGGCCGTGCGGGTGAAATGGTTTTTCTGCGTTGAACCTCCCGGCCGCCTGCATGCACCGGTAATTTTGCCCACGTGACGCTTTTCCTGCTCTCCGCCCTGGTGTTGCTGCTGCTGGCCTACTTGGCGGTATGCGCGTTCTATTGGATCTTCCAGGAGAAGTTCATTTTCGTCCGCTTCCCGCTGCCCGAGCGTTACCGGTTCAGCTTCACCCTGCCCTTTACCGAGCTATGGCTCGAGCGGCCGGACGGGGCCAAGTTGCACGCGCTTCATTTCACCATGGAAAAGCCGGTTGGCGCGGTGCTCTACCTGCATGGCAACACGGGCAGCCTACGGCGCTGGGGCAAGCGCGCACCGCGCTTCACCACGTTGCGCCATGCCGTGCTGATGCCCGATTACCGCGGATACGGCAAAAGCACGGGCAAGCTGTCCGAGGAGGCCCTGCATGCCGATGCCTTGGCGTGGTACGACCACCTGGCCGGTATTTACGGCGAGGACAAGATCGTGGTGTACGGCCGTTCGTTGGGTACCGGTATGGCCGTGCCCCTAGCGGCCAAACGCCGGCCACGGGCGTTGGTGCTTGAATCGCCCTTCGCCAATTTCCTCGATGTGGCGCGCCACTACCTGTCCATATTGCCGTACCGCTGGCTGCTGCGCTATTCCTTCCGCAACGATGAGGCCATTCAACAGGTCAAATGCCCGGTGTACATCTTCCACGGCAAGCGCGACCCCTTGGTGCCGTACAGCAGTGCGCTCAGGCTGTACGCTGCCATACCGGTTGATCTTCACCGCGAACTGATCACCTTCCCCAAGGGCTACCATAGCGATCTGGCAGGTTATCCACGGTTCCGCCGGAAGCTGCGCGCCATACTCGGGCCGCAGGTCCCACCCGTTAAGGCTTGACAACAGGTTGGGGCTGAATGCCCCGCACGGCTACATTTGCCGCCCCATTTACCGAAGATGAACATCAAACTTCTGTTTTTCGCCACCTCGGCCTTGTTGTTGAGCGCTTGCACCAACCAGGCCACAGGCCAACTCGGCCGCAACATCGAGCTGAAGACCACACTCGATTCCGTGAGCTACGGCATCGGCTCCGATGTGGGCCACAACCTGCAGATGAACCTGCAACAGGCCGGGCTCGACAGCATGAACCTGGATGCGATGTTCGCTGGCATGCGCGACGCCATGGACAGCAACGAACGGATCAGCTCGGAGAAAGTGAAGGCCGTGGTGCAGGCCTACATGATGGATGCCCAGCGCAAAATGATGGCCCAACAGGCCGCCAAGGATTCGGTGCAGTTGCGCGAGGGCCAGGCCTTTTTGGCCGAGAATGGCAAAAAGCCGGGTGTGGTGACCACCGCAAGCGGGCTGCAGTACGAAGTGCTTCAAATGGGGAAAGGACCCAAGCCCACCGCCGAGCAAACGGTGAAGGTGAATTACAAGGGCACCCTGATCAACGGGAAGCAGTTTGATAGTTCGTACGACCGCGGTGAACCGGCGGAGTTCCCCGTGAATGCCGTGATCCCAGGCTGGACCGAGGCCCTGCAGCTGATGCCGGTGGGCTCACGCTGGAAACTGTACATACCCAGCGACCTGGCCTATGGCCAACACGGCGCCGGGCAGGACATTCCCGGCAACAGCACCTTGATCTTCGAGGTGGAGCTTTTGGATATCGTCCAGAAGTAAGCCCGGCACCTGTTAATGCCAAAGGGGCCCGGCGCAAACGCGCCGGGCCCCTTTCGTTTTCCACCCCGATCACTGCCCAGCGGGCCCTGCCGTTAATGGCGTTCGGCCAAGGCAAGATGTTTCCGCGCAGATTGAACGAATGGACATTGTGGGACCGATGTGAACGAACCGACCATGGACCACCCAACTCCACGTCCTGTTCATAAATTGTCCTTGGATGTTCGGCTTCAATTGTTATAGTTTCACCATCCAAACCCAAAACCGACCATCATGAAACAAGCAATACATATCACCTGTGGCATGGAACGCCAGATCGAGCGTTCGCATGCAAAGCATTTTC
>JBIQMI010000328.1:0-2706 GCA_044463585.1 Cryomorphaceae bacterium | reverse complement strand
GATGACATCAAATTGATCGTTACGCCCACCTGCTTCCCGCCGGATGAGATCTACCTCTCGAACGGTACCGACGACAGCATCGAACTCACCTGGCTGAACAGCAGCGCACCCAGTTACAATTATGAAGTGCGCACCAGCGGAGCGCCCGGCAGCGGCGCCACGGGCCTTGCGTTCAGCGGAACCGCCACCAGCGGAAACACGCCCATCCTGCTTTCACCACTCACCAGCGGCACCACCTACACGGTATACGTGCAAGGGGCGTGCAACGGGGGCGCCGACCTCAGCGAATGGACCCCGGGCAAACAGTTCAGCCCCGGCGTGGTGGAGATCGGAAGCGGCAACACCACCATGGGCAACCTGCCGATCAGCTCCTGCTTCGGCTACAGCTACGGCCAGCAGATCTACCTCGCCAACGAGTTCACCGGCCAGCCCTACGTGAACAAGATCGCGTTCAAGTACACCGGTGGATCATCCAACCCGGCCAACTGGAATGTGTGGACCGTGTACATGGGCAACACCCAGAAAAGCGCCTTTGCCGACAACAACGATTGGGTGCCCTTGAGCAACATGGAAATGGTGTACACCGGCCCGGTAACGCCCGTGGAGGGCCAATGGATGGAGATCGAATTGAACCCCGGTTTCCAGTGGGACGGTTCCAGCAACATCGTGATCGCGGTTGACGAGAACGTGCCAGGCTTCAGCTGCACGGCCCAATGGGCTTCGTTCAACGCACAGAACCGCGGCATCGTGTACTACAGCGATTCCAACAACCCCGACCCCAGCAACCCTCCGGCGGCCAGCAACCGGTACAACACCATTCCACAGGTGCACATGTTCACCGGCAACGCGCCTTCATGCCTGCCTCCCACCGGCATCAATGCCTCGGCCATCACTTCCAGCGGGGCCACATTCACCTGGAACGCCAGCACCAGCAACCCCTCCAACGGCTATAACTGGGAATTACGCGAAAGCGGCGACGCCGGCAGCGGCAGCACCGGACTGGTGGACAGCGGAACGGTACCCGCGGGCACAACTACGGCGAACAGCAATTCGCTGCAGCCCAATACCACATACCACCTGTACGTGCAGAGCGATTGCGGAGCTGATGATGGGTTGAGCACTTGGACACCAGGACACAGTTTCACCACCCCCTGCGTTGCGGCCGATATTCCCTACTTGGAGGATTTCGAGGATGTGACCGTGCCGAACATTCCCAACTGCATGAGCAGGCAAACCGTGAGCGGGCTGCCATGGTTGACCGCGACCGCCGTTGCCGGCATGACCGGCAAAGCGGCCAAGATCAGCTATACCTCCAGCGGAAGCCCGAACATGAACTCGTGGCTCTTTACCCAAGGGCTCAACCTCACCGGGGGCAACGGCTATCGCTTGACCTTCAAGTACACGGGCAATTCGAGCACGTACCACGAATCCATGAGCGTATCGCTGGGCACCGACGCCACGGAAAGTGGAATGACCACTGAACTTCTGGATTACCCATCGATCAATGGCACAGCAGTGCTGACCGCCCAGGTGGATTTCATGGCACCCACCACCGATGTGTACTACATCGGGTTCAAGTGCTATTCCATCGCCAACCAATTGTCGATCTACCTGGATGACATTAAAGTGGTGGCCCTTGTGGGCTGCAGCGGCGATCCCGATCCTGGTGCCACCACCGGGCCCTCGGCCGTATGCGCCACTACCGACTTCACCTTGGCATTCTCCAACCCACCGGGCGATATCGGCGGGTACACCTACCAATGGCAAACCTCCACGGACGGCACCAACTGGGCGGATGCAACAGGCAACAGCACCGGTGAAACCTATACCACCAGCCAAACCGCCGAAACGTGGTACCGCGTGGCCATGACATGCGCGAACGGCGGAACTGCATACAGCACACCGCTGCAGGTGACCATAAAGCCGGTGACCGAATGCTATTGCACAACGATCAACTTCACCACGATCGAGCCCATTTGCAACGTGACCTTTGCAGGGATCAACAACACGAGCAGCTCTGCCATTAATGGAAGCCCAGCCTACGAGGACTTCACCACCGACACGGCCTATGTGGTGGCGGGCAACACCTACACCATTTCGGCCACCGGCAATACCAATGGCGGCTTCACCTGCTACATAAACGCTTTCTTCGACTGGAACGGCGACGGTGTGTTCGAAACCACAGTTCCGTTGGGAAGCATTAATGGCGACGTTTGCACCACGGTGATCACCGCCAACGTGAACGTGCCCGCCGATGCGGTACCAGGGCATTCGCGCATGCGCGTAGTGAAGAATTTCAGCACGGCACCGGCCAATCCCTGCGGGAGCTACACCTATGGGCAAGCCGAGGATTACACGGTGGTGGTGAGTGAGAGCACCCCCACCGCGGATTGCTTGGGCGTGGTTGGCGGACCTGCCCTGCCAGGCACCCCGTGCATCAGCCCCAACGGATATGGCGGCCTGTGGAGCAGCAACTGCATCTGCATCGAGAATGTGGGCATCGAGGAGATCGCCGCGGAAAGCGGTATCGCCCTGCACCCCAACCCCGCGAGCACCGAACTCCACATCACCACGCCGGATGGCAAGCCCGTGCATGTGAAGGTGTTCGACATGGTGGGCAAACTCGCCATGGAGGACATGCGCACCACCAAGCTGAACGTGGCCACGCTCGCCCCGGGCAGCTACAACGTGTTGATCATGGACGAT
>JBIQMI010000327.1:0-2739 GCA_044463585.1 Cryomorphaceae bacterium | reverse complement strand
TGCACAACTTCAGCTTTGCCTTTGTAGTGAGCACCCAGAACGGAGGGGGCATCTACCTCTCCAAGGATGGGAGCATCACCGTGAATGGCGGAAGCATGGAATTCCAAGGGAACTACTTTGCCGTGGAAGGCTTGGACTTCTTCAATGATGAGGACAGCGAGCCGAACGTGACCGAGGTCCCTGGCTTCGGCGCCATGGGCTGCAACTGATCGCACGGCAGGCCGCGGACAAACCGGCGGCCGGCCCTGAAAAAGTTGGTTTTGCTAAGTGAGGGGCCTCTGCGCGAGCAGGGGCCTTTCGCATTCCGGGCGAGGCGCTGAAAGGATGGAACCCGCCCGTCAATTGCCGTTGCCGGCAGTTCATTCGTGGCCCGCCGCGTGGCGAAGGGCAAACCTGTGACGCAGCACCACGCCCAGGGCGGTTGCCGCCACAAAGGGGAAGGTCAGCTGCGGCCATCCGTATGCCATGAAAAGTGCGGTGACCAACAGGGAGAGCAGCACCGTGCCCATGGCCCAAAGGACATCGCTGGCCCGCGGGCCAGCCATGGCGATGCCGCAGAGGACCGCATTGAAGCTGTACAGGCCCATGGCGATGTCGCCCACGATCACGCCATTTGGCCCCACGGGGCCCGCAGGTGCGGTGGCGATGGCCACCAGGAAGGGCGCTGCCGCCCAGGCCACGCAGCCCGCCAGCACCGCCGCAAGCAATGCGAACAGCGCCGCACGGACAGAGGAGGCCAGGACACCCGCCAGGAAGAGCGATCCGGAAACCACACTTCCCTGAAAGATCACCTGCCCATAGCCCCGCAAGGGGAAAAGCAGGTCCAGGGGAAGCGGCTGCGCGGCTGCAGCGATGTCGGATGGCCCGATGGGCCACACATGGCGGAACACCAGGAGCAGCGACCAAGTGACCAGCACGAAGGGCAGCGTGAACAGTGGCCATTTGCGCGTGAGGAAGAAATGCTGGAGCACCGAGGCCGCGGCGGACCCCACCACCACCGCGGCCCACACCACGGGTTCGGGCGGAACAAAAAGGACCAACGCCACCCCCACCAAGGCCGCACTGAAGCCGTACAGCCCGGAGCGCACCGCGGCGGGATCGAACCCCAGCCATTTGGCGGTGAGCGTGCCGCAGGCCACGCCCAATAGGGCAGCGGCGCCCATTGTACAGGATCCGAAGGTGATACCGGCCAGGAAGAAGAGCCCAGTAAGGGCGCTCCGCTGGAGCATGATCTGCCCAAGGCCGCGCAGCAGGACCGCGGCCGCGGACAATAAGCCTTCGGTGTTCATGCGCTGCGGTTCCGTGTACGGAAGGCGCGAAGATGCATTTCAAGCAGCGCCTTTTGCAAGGCGGCCAGGGCGGCATGTCATGCTTGAGGCCGAACGGATGGAACACCTTCCGCGATGGAAAGCCCGGGCTGAAAAAGTGATGGTCGCACTGGGCGTTCCGCCTGTATCTTAGCTGGCTTTAACCGTGATGCCCCTGCATCTGTCCCGCTCCTTGTTCCCGGCCCTGCTTTGGCTGGCCTTGGCCTCCCACGCCAGCGCCCAATTAACCGCCCATGCAGGACCCGACGCAACCATCTGTGCAGGCAGCCCGGTAACCCTGGGCGGTGCGAACCCGACTGGCGGTACAGGCCCGTACATGTACAGTTGGTCGCCCACGGCCGGCCTGAGCGATCCGAACATCCTGCATCCCATTTGCACGGCCACCAACACCACGGTGTACACGCTCACGGTCACCGGTTTCAACGGCGAAACCGCCACCGATGAAGTGACCGTGACGGTGAAGCCGATCCCGGCGATCAACCTCTCGTGCTCCAATGCGCCCAGCTCGTATTTCGGCGGGGTGCTCACCTTCAGCGTATGCGGCCTGGGGGTGAATGGCTACACGCTCGATTTCACCGATGCAAGCACCGCCATGCCGGGCGCCACCTTCACGGTGAACTGGGGCAACGGGCAATCGGACACTTACACCGGCAGCGGATGGACCGCCACACGATCGTTCCCCTTCGGCCTTACCACCGGCAGCTACACTATTGCCCAGCCCGCGCCCAACGGCTGCACGCGCACCATTCCGTTCCATGTGTTCGTGGGCGAGGTGCCGCTGGGCGGCCTTAGCGTGGTCTCCAACAGTTCCATTTGCACCGGGGGCGCCATCAGTTTCGAGTGGAACAACTTCGGCACGAATCCGCCCGGCACCCTTTACATCGTCAACTATGGCGATGGCCTGGTGGACACGCTGCCGCATCCGCCGCAAGCGGCCTTCTCGCATACGTACATGCAATCGTCGTGCGCCGTGGGCGGCGAGTACAGCATCGCCTGGCGGATCACCAACCCGTGCGATACCCGCACCGGGCAGATCGGCCAGATCCGCGTTTCAGGCACGCCGCAGTCGGCATTCAGCACCAACCCGAATGACACGGTGTGCGTGAATTCCACCGTAACCTTCACCGATGCCAGCCAGGGCGCCCAAGCCCCGGCGTGCACCCCGCCCAAGCACATCTGGTCCATTGCACCCAGCACCGGATGGACCACCTCGGGCACCCTCGGAAGCACCTCCGGGCAGCCACAGGTGCCGGCCATGTGGCTCAGCGGCTCGGCCAACCTGCCGGTCATCTTCAACACGCCGGGCACATACACCATCACCAACGTGGTCGGCAACACCTGCGGCACCGACACCCTGGTGCGCACGATCTGCGTGGAAAGCCCGCCGCAGCCGGGTTTCCAGCTTTCGGCC
>JBIQMI010000326.1:0-2778 GCA_044463585.1 Cryomorphaceae bacterium | reverse complement strand
TGCTGCTGAAAAGCCCGAAGACGCTGGAGCCTGATCCGCTCATGCTGGCGTACAGTGCGCCGTGGCCTAGCAACTGCTGCTTGATGCGGGCCACCTCGGGGTGCTTGGCGAAAACATATTCCTCCATGTCGTTCTGCACGTTGCCCTGCCATTGGGCGGTGGGCGTTGCAAGGGCTGTGCGCAGATCGTCATGGCCGGTAAGCAATTTCATGTGCTGGTACACGTCCACGGTGGATACGTGCAGGCCCGGTGCCACCAGCACCAGCCACAGCCCGTTCAGTTCCACGGCCAGCGGGCTGAGCTGCTCCCCACGCCCTTCCGCCAGTTGCGGGCCTTGTTGAAGGAAGAAGGCGCAGTCGCTGCCCAGGCTGCTTGCCATGGCATGCAATTCTTCCTGGGGAATTTGCAGGTCGAGCAGCCGGTTGAGCAGCAGAAGCGCGTGGGCGCCGTCGCTGCTGCCTCCGCCCAGGCCGGCCCCGGCCGGTATGGCCTTGTGCAAGTGCATCCGCAGGCCGGGCAACGGATACTTGGCCTTGATCCGGTCCACGGCTTTCATGCACAGGTCGTCGGCCGGGTTGCCGGGCACGTTGATGCCGGTGCGCGTGAAGCGGACTTCGCCCGCGGGCAATTCCATGTCCACTACGGCCTCCAGCGCATCGTTCAGCCTGATGGGCAGCATGGCCGTGCGGATGTTGTGGTAGCCATCGGGGCGCTTGCCCAATACCTGCAAGCCGAGGTTGATCTTGGCGAAGGGGAAGACCAGCATGCGCCTCAGAAGGGATAAAAGACCGGGATGAGCAGGGTGGCCAAGATCCAGAACATGAGCGACATCGGCGCGCCCACCCGCGTGAAGTCGGTGAATTTGTAGCGCCCGGCGCTGTACACCATGGTGTTGGTCTGGTATCCGATGGGCGTCATAAAGCTGAACGATGCGGCGAAGGTGACGGCCATGATGAAGGGCACCGCGCTTACGCCCAACGCCTGGGCGGCCGCTATGGCAATGGGCGCCACCACGGCGGCTGTGGCGTTGTTGGACATCACCTCGGTGAGCAGCGCCGTGCACAGGTACACACCGGCCAGCACGGCCACAGGGCCCCATGCGCCCAACGCCGTTACCAGGCCGCTGGCCAAGCGCACCGACAGGCCGCTTTCGGACATGGCCACGCCCATGCTCAATGAGCCGGCCAGCAAGAACACGATCTTCCAATCGATCGCATCGTACACGTCCTTCATGGACATGCAGCGCGTGAGCACCACCACGCAAACGCCCAGCAACGCGCTCACCACAATGGACACGATGCCCGTGGCCGCGACCAGCACCACGGCCAGCAGGGTGAGGCCGGTAATGATGGCCGAGCGCTTGTCGAAGCCTGCCGTGCCGTCCTGTTCCGCTATGATGGCGAACGGGCTGTCCGCCTCACGGTCCAGGTTGCGCAGCCTTTCCACGTAGTGGCTGCGGACTTCGGCCAAGATCACGTCGCCCGAGCGGAGCACAACGTCCTCCAATCGCTGGTTCACCACGGCATCGCGGCTGCGCACGGCCAAGGGCACCGCGCGGTAGGTGCGCATGAAATCGGCCTGGCTGAGCGCGCTGCCCACCAAGGGCGAGTTCGCGGTGATCACCAGCTCCACCAGCTTAGTGCCTTGGTTTCCGCCTTCGGGCAAGGGCGCCTGTTCGCCAATGGCCGGGTGTATGCGCACGTGCTTGCGCTCGTTCAGCGTGCGGATGTGGCCCACATCGCAACGCACCTTCAACATGTCGTGCGCCTGCAGCACCATGTCGCCCGAGGGTATGGTGAAGACGGAATCGCCGCGCCGGATCTCGATGATGTCCATGTGCACTTCCTTCACTAACGGGGCATCCATGATGCGCATGCCCACGGATGCGGCGCCGGGCATCAGTTCGATCTCGCTGATGTAGCCCTTCACCCCAAAGCGCTCCTCAAGCCCGGTGGTGTCGCGGTACTTGCGCAGCGAACGGCGGCCCCACAGCAGCATGTAGCCCAGGCCCACCACCAGGAACACCAGGCCCATGGGCGTTTGCTGGAACATGCCAATGGGCCGCTGCCCGTGCTCCACGGCGATGCCGCTCATCAAAAGGTTGGTGCTGGTGCCGATGAGCGTGGTGGTGCCGCCCAGGATGGTGGCATAGGAGAGGGGGATGAGCATGCGCGATGCGCTGATGCCCGCCTGGCGCGCGGCCTGTACCACAATGGGGATGAAGACGGCAACGATCGGCGTGTTGTTGAGGAAGGCGGAAATGACCGGTATGCCCAGGAAGAGGATGAGCATGCCGCGCACCTCGCTGCGCCGCATCTGGCGCGAAAGCTTCGGGGCCAGCGCACCCAGCACGCCCGAACGCAGCACCGCCGCACTAAGCACGAACATGAACACCACCGTGAGCGTGGCCGTGTCGCTGAAGCCCGACAGGCCCTGCTGCGGGGTGAGCACCCCGGTGATCACCAGCGTGGCAATGATCAGCAACGAGATCAGGTCAATGCTCAGGCGCTCGCTGATGAAAAGGCCGATGGCCACCACGATCACCCCGAGCACGATCAGCTCATGCGGACTCATGGGGCGAAGGAAAGGCGGAAATGGGAAAGCCGGTGAAACGGCCCGCGGCACGGCCATGCCATTGCCTGGCCAAATGCCTTTTGCCGGGCAAAAGCTACATTCGCCGGTCGGTAAAATACAGCCATGAGCACCTATCTCGAGTTCGAAAGCCCGATCCAGAACATTGTTGAGCAGATCGCGAAGCTGAATGAAGTGGCCGCCGGG
>JBIQMI010000325.1:0-2792 GCA_044463585.1 Cryomorphaceae bacterium | reverse complement strand
ATGCCCCACACGAACTTCGGTTTATCGCGCTTGATCTCACCCATTTTATCGCTGGCGATCACCGAGAGCTGCCAGCCCAATTGGGCGTCGGAAAGACCGCCCAGGGCCATTTGCCCGCCCAGCGTTTTCAGCGCCACAAAGGAACCGGCATCGCCGTATGCGGTTTTGCTCAGGCCCAATTCGCGGTCCGGCGCCGCGGCCAGGTCGGCCTTCACCTTCACGCGCACTTTGCCCTCTTGGGCATGGGTGGCCGTGGGCCCGATGAGCAGGGCGTAAAGCACGGCATGGCGCCAGGACAATAGGGTAGTGGACATGCTTTTCTGCAGGTTTGAAAGGGTGAATATAAAAGCCGTGCTCAGGCGCGCTCCAAAATGGCCGCGTAACCTTGGCCCACGCCGATGCACATGGTGCACAGCGCATAGCGCTTCCGCGTCCGGTGCAGTTCCAGCGCCGCTGTCAGCAGCAGGCGTGCACCGGTCATGCCCAGGGGGTGCCCCAATGCGATGGCACCGCCGTTGGGGTTCAGGCGCGGGTCATCGTCGGCGATGCCCCAGGCCCGCGTGCACGAGAGGGCCTGCGCGGCAAAGGCCTCATTCAGTTCAATGATGTCCATCTGGTCCAGCGATAGGCCGGCACGTTCCAAGGCCAGTTTGGTGGCCGGTACCGGCCCAAGGCCCATGGTGCGCGGTTCCACGCCGGCCACACCGCTGGATACGATCCGGGCCAACGGCTCCAGGGCGTGCTTGCGCAAGGCATCATCGCTGGCCACCAACAATGCGGCCGCGCCATCATTCAGGCCGCTGCTGTTGCCCGCGGTTACGCTGCCGCCCTTGCGGAAGGCCGGTCTTAACGAGGCGAGCACGTCCAGCGTGGTGTCCGGCTTCACGAATTCATCCGTGGCGAATTGCACGGGGGCGCCTTTGCGCTGCGGAATGCTAATGGTCGTGATCTCCAGCGCCAAGCGGCCATTTTGCTGTGCTGCGGCGGCCTTTTGCTGGCTCCAAAGGGCGAAACGGTCCTGGTCCTCGCGGCTGATGGCCCGCGTTTCCAACAGGTTCTCAGCGGTCTCGCCCATGGCATCGGTGCCGAATTGTTCCTGCATCCGCGGATTCACGAAGCGCCAGCCGAAACTGCTGTCGAAGAGCTGGGCGTCGCGGCCGAACGGGGTGCTGGTCTTGCTCATTACCCATGGGCTGCGCGTCATGTGCTCCACGCCGCCCGCCACGAAAAGGTGGCCATGGCCCGCGGCTATGGCGCGCCCGGCCTGTACCACCGCGCTCATGCCCGAAGCGCAGAGCCTGTTCACCGTTTCACCCGGTACGCTCACCGGTAGGCCGGCCAGCAGCAGCGCCATGCGCGCCACGTTGCGGTTGTCCTCGCCGGCCTGTCCGGCACAACCCATGATCACGTCGTCAATGGCGGCGGGGTCCAATTCGCGGTGCCGCGCCATCAGGGCGCCGATCACGTGTGCGGCCAGGTCGTCGGCCCGAACGGCCGAAAGCCCCCCGGCCAAGCGGCCAATGCCGCTGCGCACGCCATCCACGATGTATGCTTGGTTCATGGGGCCAAAGGTCGTGCTTGCCATGAAATTGCAGAACGGGAGAGGAGAGAAGTGGAGATGGGACGCGTGGAAAGAGGAATGAAAGGTGAAGGGAGAAAGAGCGGTGGACCTGCTCCGGGCGCAGCGCTTTCCGCGAAGCCTCGTGTTGGGTGCGGCCCCGTTAATTTCGCGGCATGGAGCCAACGGAAAAAGCAGCCCGGGTAGTGCAGCGGATGATGCAACACGATGCGTTCAGCCAGTGGCTGGGCATCGATGTGGCCGAGGTGTTGCCCGGATCCTGCGTGTTGCGATGCACGGTGCGCCCCGAGATGCAGAACGGATTCCGCATCGCCCACGGGGGCATCGCTTATTCGTTGGCGGACAGTGCCCTTGCCTTCGCTTCCAACTCACATGGTGTGCACGCCGTCAGCATCGAAACATCGATCTCGCACGTGAAGCCCGTGCACGAGGGCGATGTGCTTACGGCACGCGCCGCTGAGCTGAGCTTGGGCAACCGTGTTGGCGTGTACCAGGTGAAGGTGGAGAACCAGGACGGCATCACGGTCGCCTTGTTCAAGGGAACCGTGTTCCGCACGGGCAAGCCCTGGGAATTGGAATAACGCCTCAGGAGGTGGGAATGGCCCCTTCATGCTGCAGCAGCCATTTCTTGCGCCAGAGCCCATCGGCGTAGCTGGTCAACAGCCCTGTTGAGCCTATCACCCGGAGGCATGGCACAAGGATCTGCAAGGGGTTCACGCCGCAGGCCGAGCTGATGGAGTTGGGGGCGCCGCCCACATCGGCCGCCACGGCAGCGAATGTGGCCGTTTCGCCGTAGCGCACCTGCATCAACCGCCTCCAAACCTGTTGCCGGTAGGTTGAACCGACGAGGTAGAGCGGAAGGTCGAATTTCTTGCGGCGGCCAGCGAAGTATGCGCCCAATTGAAACATGGCCTCCTTAAGCACCTTCGGTGGCCGCGTATTTCGGCCTGGTCCCGGGTATTTGAAAGTTAGCCGGGTGATGCGTTCGCCATCACTTTCCACCCACGCCCTACCGATCGGCGTTTCCAAGGAGGCCAAGTATTGCGGCTTGAACAATTCGGGCTGTATCGGACGGGACTGGCGCGGCATGTACAGGAATGGTACCGCCAAGTTAACCGGTATTGCGCGAGCCGGTGCCTAGCCCAGCACGTGCTTTTTCGAAACGTCGACCAGAAAGCGGCCACGCAGGAATTTGCGTCCCAAGAGCACTTGG
>JBIQMI010000324.1:0-2817 GCA_044463585.1 Cryomorphaceae bacterium | reverse complement strand
CCGCGGCCGATCAATAGGCTGGTGCCCACAATGGCGCGCACCATGTTGCGCAGGTAGCGGTCCGCGGTAATGGTGAACCGGTAGCCGCCCGGTGTTTCCTCCCATTCGGCGCGCCGCACGTCGCACACGGTGGTGCGATTGTCGCTGCCGGTGCGCTGAAAGCTGCGGAAGTCCTTTTTCCCCACCAGCAATTGGCAGGCGTCATGCATGGCCTGGGCATCCAGGGGAATTGAGACCAGGTGCGACCGCAGGTGCAGGAAGGGGTCCTTGTGGCGGTGGATGAGGTAGGTGTACCCACGCTCCTTTGCGCTGAAGCGCGCGTGGGCATCGTCGGCCACGCTGTGCAGGGCCTTGGCGGCAATGCTGGGCGGCAGCAGCGCGTTAAGCGCATGCACGAAGCGGGCGGCATCGCCCAGCTCTTGGGGCGCATCGAAGTGCAGCATGTACGAGCTGGCATGCACGCCGGTATCGGTGCGACCGCAGCCCACGGCATTCACCTTGGGCAGGTGCAGACGCAAGCGCAGGGCGCGTTCCACTTCCTCCTGCACCGAATGGGCCGCCGCCTGCCGCTGCCATCCCCGGTAGGGGCTGCCGTCGTAGGCGAGTTCCATGAAATAACGGGGCATGCAGGCAAAAGCGGAATTGAAAAGACCCGGCCGGGGCCGGGCAGCGTACAAAAATACGGTCCGCTCCGCGCCATCTTTGTGCTCCCATGAAGCGCATCGGCCTGTTAAGCGACACCCACGGTTGGCTGGACCCGCGCTTGGAGCACCATTTCAAGGACTGCGACGAGATCTGGCATGCCGGCGATATCGGCGACGCAGCCGTGGCGGATCAACTGCAAAAATGGAAGCGCCTGCGCGCCGTGCACGGCAATGTGGACGGCACCGCGCTGCGGGCCGGATTTCCTGCCGACCTGCGCTTCACCGTACAGGGCCTGCGCGTTTGGATCACGCACATCGGCGGAAGGCCGCCGCGCTACGATGCCGCCGTGCGCGAGGAACTCAAGCGCGACCCGCCGGGCCTTTTCATCTGCGGCCACTCGCACATTTGCCTCGTGCAGTTCGACCAGGCGCTGAACATGCTGTACATGAACCCCGGCGCCGCAGGCCGGCACGGTTGGCACAAAGTGCGCACCGCGCTGCGCTTCAGTGTGGAAGCGGGCCAGCCGAAGGGCCTGGAAGTGATCGAACTGGGGCCGCGCAGCGCACGGCCAGTGTAACGCGCGGTCAGCGCAGGCGGTCCATGCTGCGCACCAACTGCTCGTCCTTGCGGATGTTGCGCGCCGCGAGCACCGCCAGCACCACCATCACCAAAGGCAGGATGAACGACAGGCCGAAGCTGCGCTCCACCTTCCCCCCGGCCTGCAGGTAGGCCCGTATGGAATTGTCGGTGATGTACAGGAATACCTGCACCGCCATCAGCAGGGCGGCCAAGGTTTGCACCAGCCGCAATTGGCGCGGACGGTTGCGGTACAGGAAGATCACCACGCCCAGCAACACGGTGAGCAGGCCGATCACCAGCGCAAAGGGCACCTTCAACGTGGCGTCCACCACCTCCACCCCCTCGGCGGTGAACAGCCCGTAGGTGCGGAAGATGTACGCTTGGCCGTTGCGCGTGAAGGTGTCCACCGGAAAGACGAAGGTGAGCACGCCGCAAACCACGGCGATCAGCAGGAAGAGGCTTTGTTTTCGTTGAAGCATGGCGAATACCGGGCGCGAAGATCGCAACTGGTGGATGAACATGGGCATTTGGCGCGATTTCACGGGTGCCCGTGTTGGTGCAGTGGGATCCGGGCCGTAATATTGCAGCGGATCAGCCGGGCAGGTTCTTCTTATCTTCCGTCCGCTGCAAGCCAGTCCTTACACCGCACTTATTGCGCCATCCAGGCACCCGCGGCACATTGTCGCAGCTTCCTTTCAATACTTACACATGTCCGAGCGAACCGCACTTGAGGCACTCAAGCTGCCCGAACTGAGGGAAATAGCCAAGCACCTGAGGCTCCAGAAATTCGAGACCCTCAAAAAGCAGGACCTTATCGCCAAGATCCTCGATGCCGGCAAGGCCGCCGATAACCGCGACACCGATGAAATAGCCGCCTTGGCCGTGGAGGACGAGGCGCCAGAACCGGTGCAGGACGAAGAAGTTGCGGACGATATCGCGCATGATGACGATGAGGATGACGACGATGATGATGATGACGATGATGAGGAGGATGACGACGATGACGATGATGATGAAGAAGAAATGAGCGAAGGGTCCGCCCGCGCCGGACAGGCCCAGCTTTTCCAGGAGGATCACCGGCGTGATCGATCGCCTGCACCTTCCATGGATGCCACGGAAGAAAACGATGCGCCTGAAGGTGCGGCCGCACCTACGTCCCGGCAACGCCAGCAAGAGCGGCCGGACGGCATGAACGATCGCTTCGACCCACGCGATCGGAACCAGCAACGCAAAGGGCGCAGGCCACGCATCGACGGTGAGAAAAGAAAGGAGGCACAGTCCCCCGAACAGGAGCGGCCCGCTACAGCGGATAGGCCCACTGCCGAAACTCAGGCACCGCGCCCACAGGCACAGCAGGAGCCGCAGCAGCAACACCACCAACAGCAACAGCAGCACCAGCGCGACAAGCAACAGCGCCAGCAGGGCCGCGACCAGCAACAGCGCGAACAGCACCAACCCAAGCAACAGCCGCAGCAACCGGTCTCCTTCGACGCCTTCATTGAAACCGACGGTGTGCTGGAAGTGATGCCCGAAGGCTATGGCTTCCTGCGCAGCAGCGATTACAACTACCTGGCATCACCCGATGACGTTTAT
>JBIQMI010000323.1:0-2860 GCA_044463585.1 Cryomorphaceae bacterium | reverse complement strand
GACCTGCGCAAGGGCGTGATCCCCACGCCCGAAACCAAATGGACCGCCCTGCAACAGGGCTTCGCGCAAAAGACCACCATCATCGCCTATGAGCCCAAGAGCAACAAATTCCTGGTGACCACCGATGTGGATGCGCCGCGCTACCGCCTGGTGGCCGTGGACCCCGCCAAGCCAGCCAAGGAAAACTGGAAGGACATCATCCCCCAGAAAGATGACCTGCTCGAAAGCGTGACCACCGGCGGTGGCAACCTTTTCGCCAACTACCTCAAGGACGCCACCACGCGCATTTACCGCTACGCCAGCGACGGCAGCGGCGAAACCGAGATCCAACTGCCTGGCATCGGCAGCGCCGGAGGCTTCGGCGGCCTGCGCAACGACACCTACTCCTTCTACAGCTTCACCTCCTTCACCGATCCCGGCAGCATCTACAAGTACGACTACGCCAGCGGCAAAAGCGAACTGTACCACCGCCCCGAGCTGAAGTTCGATCCCGAGCAATACACCACCGAACAGGTCTTCTTCACCAGCAAGGACGGCACCAAGGTGCCCATGTTCATCGTGCACCGCAAAGGCCTGGAGAAGAACGGCAAGAACCCTGCGCTGCTCTATGCTTACGGCGGCTTCAACATCAGCCTCTCCCCCAGCTTCAGCACCAGCCGCATGGTACTGCTGGAGCAAGGCGGCGTGTTCGCCCTGGCCAACTTGCGCGGCGGCGGTGAATACGGCGAGGAATGGCACCAGGCCGGCATGAAGGAAAAGAAGCAGAACGTGTTCGACGACTTCGCGGCCGCCGCCGAATACCTGAAAAAGGAAAAGTGGACCGACACCCAGCACCTCGCCATTGAAGGCGGCAGCAACGGCGGCCTGCTCGTGGGCGCCACCATCACCCAGCAGCCCGGCATCTGCGCCGTGGCCTTCCCCGCCGTGGGTGTCATGGACATGCTCCGCTTCCAAAAATTCACTGCCGGCTTCGGCTGGGTACCCGAATACGGCAGCGCCGACAACAGCGAGGCCGAGTTCAAGTACCTCTACGCCTACTCGCCCCTGCACAACATCAAGCCGGCCAACTACCCCGCCACCCTGGTGATGACCGCAGACCACGACGACCGCGTAGTGCCCGCGCACAGCTTCAAGTTCATCAGCACCCTGCAACAAAACCAGCAAGGCAGCGCCCCGGTGCTCATCCGCGTGGAAACCAACGCCGGCCACGGCGCAGGCAAACCCACCAGCATGATCATCGCCGAACAGGCCGACAAGTGGGCCTTCTTCTTCAAGAACATCGGCGTGGTGCCGCAGTACCCGGTGAAGGCCCCGGTTAAATGATCTTGCACGGCATGAAAGGGAAAGCCCCGGTGCGCATGCACCGGGGCTTTTTCGTAGTGCTATCGAGAAATTTCCGTAGGCCCTCGTGCAGGACAATGCTTATGCCCCACCTGCCGCTCCTGTACTATGGCTTCCGGGCAAAATCACTGGCCGGTGCGTAATCGCATGGTCAGTTGCTTGCCCACTCCATCACCCCATGCCAAACTGCACATTACGATGTTGACCACCGTAGGAGATATGCGCTCCACATAAACCGTTTGGCCTGACGCAACCGCGTGTGATGTGGTGCCAGGCCCCATGGAGAACGAGATGCTGATATCGTGCGGTTGAGCGAAATTGGGAAGTGTCTGGTGCGTGGTGTACAGACCGGTCTCGGGAGAAGCCCCAAAGCGGATGTTGAACTCCAGGGTGGAGGTGTACAAGCGGGCGGTAACCTTGTAATTATCACTCATGCTGCCCGGCCCGTCCACCAAGTAGAACGTTCCACTTCCCGGAGTGTACCCCATAAGTAAATAGCTGTTCACCGCAGGGTCGCACGGGGGTGTTTCAGCCGCCGGGGCTGTGGGCTGCATGTCGGCGCCATACACGTCCGCAGTACCTCCATTGGGGCCGGCGTACAACCCGAAGGCCCGGTAGTAATAGCCATTCAACCCGTACGAAAGGTCCCCTGGAGCATAGGTCACCGTGAAAGTCTGGTCGCTTGCGATGTCCGTCCTTTTCTCGTTCTGAGACCAGGGTGCACCAGGATCAAAACCGGCGCAGAACCCCACATTGTTGTTCGTGAAAACAGAGGCACCCGAAACAATGCGTCCCTTGCATACCACAGACCCGTCTGACTGTCGCTCTACCGAAATGGTCTCCACGGCCGGGGCACCTCCACCGCCACTTCCACCGCTACCTCCACCGCCCGACGGCGAAACGTCGGACGATTTACTGCAGCCTAGGACAGCCAAAAAGCACAACACAAGAAATGCGGGTTTTTTAGTCAGCATTGTTCCAATAATGGTTGATTAGTGCCCAATACTAACTATAATACCGGAATATTCTGTGACGGGAATTCTACCGGACCTCAATATCGCTGCATCCAGGGTTGGTCTGAATGAGGTACTCCCCATTCGCTGGACAGTTTCAGGCAGGGGTTAATGTTGGCAGCGTGGTTTTGAGGGCTGTTTTGATCATCTTGGGCCGGAATTCAGTCGTCCGGAATTTCCGGACAACTGCTGCGGACGGCAAATCCTAGCACCCGGATCAAGAATACCGTGGAGTTTCAAGAAACTTGGGGGCAGATGAAATACCCCCGGTTGGATCGCTGCCCGGCCGTTCGTGGCTTTTGCCTTGGTGCCGTTGGCGGGGTGATAAAGCAATGGGCTTTCGCGGCTATTTTCGGCGGCTATGGCAAAGAAGAAGAAAGAAGCTCCCGAGGAACCCATCGAAAAGCAGCTGTGGAAGGCGGCCGACAAGCTCCGCAAGAACATCGACGCCGCCGAGTACAAGCACATCGTGCTCGGCCTCGTTTTCCTCAAGTACATCAGCGATG
>JBIQMI010000322.1:0-2870 GCA_044463585.1 Cryomorphaceae bacterium | reverse complement strand
AGGCCGCCGGCACATGCTGTCACCGCCGATCGTGAAGTTACCATGGCCGAACATACGAACCTTCTTTCCCGCGAAACCAGCCCCTACCTGCTGCAACACGCGCACAACCCCGTCAATTGGCGCCCATGGGGCGAACAAGCCTTCGAGGCCGCCAAGCAGGGAAACAAGCTGGTACTGGTAAGCATCGGGTACAGCACTTGCCATTGGTGCCACGTAATGGAACGGGAAAGTTTCGAGGATGAGGAAGTGGCCCGCGTGATGAACGAGCACTTCGTTTGCATAAAAGTGGACCGCGAGGAACGGCCCGATATCGACCAAGTGTACATGACCGCCGTGCAGCTGATGACCGGGCACGGCGGCTGGCCGCTCAATTGCTTCACCTTGCCGGACGGCCGGCCTGTGTACGGCGGCACCTATTTCCACAAGGAACAATGGCTGCACGTGCTGCAACAACTCCAGCACACCTGGGAAAAGGAGCCGGGAAAGGTGGCCGGATATGCCGAAAGGCTGCACGATGGGATCGTGCAGACCGAACTGGTGGAAATGAACACCGCGGCCCAGGAATTCACGCGCAAGGACGTGCAACGGCTGGCCAGCGGATTGGAAAAGCACTTCGACACCACATGGGGCGGGCCGGACCATGCGCCCAAGTTCCCCATGCCCTGCAACTATTCCTTCCTGCTACGCTACGCCGCCACCACCGGCAACAAGCGGATCGCACAGCAGGTGCGCCTTACGCTGGACAAAATGGCCCATGGAGGCATTTTCGACCAGATCGGGGGCGGCTTTGCGCGGTACAGCACCGATGTGCAATGGAAGGTGCCCCATTTTGAAAAGATGCTGTACGACAACGCACAGCTCATTTCACTGTACAGCAAAGCATATAGGCATTTCGGCGACGAGGAGGAATACCGCGGCACGGTGCAGCGCACCTTGGCCTGGGCACGCCGCGAAATGCGCTCGCCCGAAGGAGGTTGGTACAGTGCCTTGGACGCCGACACCGAAGGACAGGAAGGCCTGTTCTACCTGTGGAACGAGGATCAGGTGGTTGAACACGCAGGCAGCGACGCCGATTTTGCCCTCGCCTATTACAACGTGAACGGCGCAGGTTACTGGGAAAACGGGGAAAGCATATTGCTGCGCACACGGCCGGATAAGGAAATGGCCAAGGAACTGGGGCTGGACCTTGGGGAATTGAAAGCCAAGCGTGAAGCGGTTGATACCAAACTACTGGCCGCGCGGGAGAAACGGGTACGGCCCTCCTTGGACGACAAGGTGCTGACCTCGTGGAATGCCATGATGGTAACAGCGTTATGCGATGCACACGATGCGTTCGGCGACACGGAAAACCTGCATCAGGCCGAGGAAACGATGCGTTTGCTGCTGGGCACTTGCCGGCGCAACGATGGTGGGCTGTGGCACAGCTATACCAAGGGCACCGCCGCAGTGAACGGTTACCTGGAGGACTATTCCTTCACGCTGGAAGCTTTGGCCACGCTGTACCAATGCACCTTCAACGAGGAATGGCTGGAACATGCCAAGGCTTTGTCCGACTATACCATCGAACATTTTCTGGACCGGTCCAGCGGCATGTTCATGTTCACCAGCAAGATCGATCCCCCGTTGATCGCGCGGAAGATGGAAGTTGCCGACAATGTGATCCCCTCCTCCAACTCCAGCATGGCCAAAGCGCTGTTCGTCCTGGGCCATCTGCTGGGCAATGACGAGTACTTGGCCATATCGCGCCAGCAGTTGCACAACGTCATGCCCTTGATCGCCGACTACCCGGGCGGATATGCCAACTGGGGCCTGTTGTTGATGGACCACGCCTACCCTTGGTACGAGGTGGCGATCACCGGCCCGAAAGCCATGGAGCTTCGCCGCCAGTTCGGTGACCACTACATACCCGGCCGGCTCTTCACGGGCACTTCCGGCACCAGCACCCTGCCGCTCCTGGAGGACAAGCCGTCCACCGGGGAAACCACCATTCATGTATGCGAGAACAACGTATGCGGCCTGCCCGTGGCCACCGTGGAGGAAGCCATGGTGCAAATGCGATGAACATGGGCCGACCGTTGCACTGGGGCCTGTGCCTGATCGTTCTATTGTGCGGACCTGCCGCTGCCGCGCAGATGTTGCTGGTTGAGGCCGGTTCCGAGGACCCCGACATGCTGCGCTTCAACCCGGAATTCATTGCACGCAACCAGGTGTTAAGTATTGCGGGCCAGGCCTGGGTCAAGCGCGAGAACAAGCCGATGGTACCGTTGGACCGCCACTTCCTGTACCGCTTCGCGCCCGACGGCAAGTTGGGCTACTCCAACAACTCCTTCGGCAAGCCGGGATCGGGCATGGATACGGCCTCGGTGCGGTACAGCTACAATGCCAAGGGCCAATTGATACAGGAACTGCACAACGATGTGCACGGCTTTTTCGCGCTGCGGCTGCAATACGACCAGCAAGGCCGCCCGGACCATATGGAGCACGTGCGCATTGAGAATGCCGGAAGCAGCCGGTACCATTTCATTGAAGGGCAGCTCACCGTGATCAGCGACGAACGGTTTGAATACGCCCAGGTGAACGACACCGTGTGGCGGAAGACCTGGTTGAACGATCGCGGCCGGGCATACCAGGAGGAACAGTACACGCACGACAAGCTGGGCTATTTGCGCACCATCGACCGGCGCAACCTGATCACCCAGCGCCGCGGCCGTATCAGCTTCGCCTACAACGACAAAGGGCGACTGTCCGAGCGCAGCGAACAACCCGACCTTGCGCAGCAGCATTGGACCACTTGGCAATGGACCTACGATATCGCCGGCAACCCGCTCACGCGCGACGGCAAGCGCCTGATCGTGCGCGGCGAGCGCCGC
>JBIQMI010000321.1:0-2872 GCA_044463585.1 Cryomorphaceae bacterium | reverse complement strand
ATGAGGTCTTGTAGTTGTTGGTGAGCACCATGGCACCATCATCGAACAATTCGCAGTCGGTGTGGAATTGCGCATATGGCGCGGATGTGCTGCCCACGCTTTCAACCAGTTCATTCCCTTGGGCATCCAACACCTGGCCCCAGAAATGGTCGGTGCCGTTCACGCCGAGTTTCGCATAGATCAGCAGTTGGTCATGCACATTGATGGAAACGTTTATCACGTTCACGGAACCGCTGGTGCTGAGCAGGCTGGTCTCGGGTGTAAGCGCGAGCAAGTCGGCATTGAAGGTCTTTCGGTAGATCTTGCGGGTGCCCGATGCATTGGCATAGATGAGCACAACACTGCCGTCGCTGGTCCAGCGCACCTGTGGCAATTTGTAGTTGTTGGATGCGGTTTCGCTGGCCTGTACCGCGGGCCCGGCCCAAGCTTGCGTGAGCAGGTCCCATTTGCGCAGATGGATGTGCGGGCTTGAGCTGTAGGCTACCAGCATTACGTCGCCCTGCACGCACAGGTCCACCTCGGTGCTGCTGCCTACCGGGTAGGTCGCGCTGAGCGTATTGTCCGCCTGCAGCACTTTCATGCCGGAAGGGGTGCCCTTCCATGCGATGATGAAACGGCCCTCGCTCCAACGGTACACAAAGGCACGTTCGCCACTGGCCACTTGGATCTCATCGGTAAGCGCCTGGTGGTCGGCACCGTAACGGCGCGCCATGATGGTGTTGGTGCCGGTGGTCCAAGTGATCACGTAGCTGCCATCGGTATCGCTGGCCACATGCGGTAGGTCCTGTGGGCCGTCGATCTGCTGGTTCACCCGGAACTCATTGGTGAGCGGGTTCAACTGCTGGCCGTGCAGCAGGGGGCCGGACAGCAATGTGACTACAAGGCCGGAGCGTAGAAAATTCATGTTGGTCCTGATTGTGGTTGGCGAAGATGGACCAATAAAGCATGCACTGCATGGGGCCAAGTACCGTTGCCCATGTCCATCGAGCAAGCGCCGGGTTCGATCGCTTGGGCGAATGGGCGTTCGCAGCTAAAGCCTGCTGATGGCCTCCACGACCTGCTGCCGCTTGCGCTGTGAAACCGGTACAGTGGCGCCGTCGGCCAGGACGAGTACGCCCCCATCGCGGTTGAGGAATTTGCGCACGTGCAGCAGGTTCACCAAATGGCTCATGTGCACACGCTCGAAGCGGTGCGGCGCGAGCAGCTCCTCGAAATCCTTCAGCGTGCGCGCCGCAACAATGCGTTCCCCGCCAGTGGTGTAAAGCCGGGTGTAGTTGCCGTCCGCCTCGCAGCGGGCGATGTCTCGCGGGTCGAGCACATGCAGGCCCTCGGCACAGGGCACCACCACGCGTTCCTCGCCCGGCACGGCCATGTTGCGCAACAAGGTCTCCACCTGCGGTGAATGGGCGGTGGGCAGTGCGCGGCGCAGGGCACTGGCCAGCAGGGCGGGATCGGCAGGCTTGAGCAGGTAGTCCACCGCAGCAAAGCGGAATGCGCGGATGGCATATTGGTCGTAGGCGGTGATGAAGATGATCTTGGCCTGTTTCCAAGCGGCACGGTCGAGCACCTCGAAGCCGGTGCCATCGCCAAGGCGGATATCGAGCAGCACCACGTCCGGGCGCAGCCGGTCGATGAGGGCCACGGCCGCATCGCGCCCATCGGCCTGCCCGATGATCTCGTGCGGTACTTCGCAAGCCTGCAACGCTTCGCGCAAGGCGGCCCGCGCCGGCGCCTCGTCGTCCACGATCAGCATCCGCAACTTCATGCCCATACGCTGTTCATCACGGTACGCACGGTGACCTGCGTGCCCGCGGCACCGCCTTCGCCATCCTCAAGGTCCACGATCTCCAGTGCGGCAAAGTTGCCGCCGCCGCGGTTGAAATGCCGCAAGCGCTCGGTGATGATCTGCAGCCCGCGCGAAGGATGGGCCTGCCCCTCGCCGAAGGCTGCGCCGACCCTGCGGCCCACGCCATTGTCCTGCACGGTGCATTCCAGCAGGCCATCGCGCCGCGAAATGTTCACTTGCAAATGGCCGCCGCCGCGCTTGGGCACCAGCCCGTGCACGATGGCGTTCTCCACCAAGGGCTGCAACAGCATCGGTAGCATCTCCACGGCATCGGGGTCCACGTCCGGCTGCATGGCTACAGCGTATTCGAATGCACCGGGGTACCGCGCGGCGCTCACGTGCAGGTAATGCGTGATCAGGTCCAGTTCCTGGCGTAACGGCACGCTTACCTGCCGCGAGCTTTCAAGTATCAGGCGCAGCAAATTGGACAGGTGGCCCACGTAGGCAGCCGCGGTGCGGGGGTCGGTCTCGGCATACAACCCCGGAATGGTGTTGAGCGCGTTGAAGAGGAAGTGCGGGTCCATTTGTGCCCGCAGTGCCTGTTGTTCCAGTTGCGCTTCCCGCAGCCGGGTGCGCTCGCGGGCGCGTTGCATCACCAGCCACGAGGCCAGGCCCACCGCCACGGCCATCAACAGGGCCGCCACCAGCATCCAGCGCAGCTTCTGCCCGCGTGCCTCGGCCAGTTGCGCATCGGCGAGCAGCCGCTGGTTCTCGTTTTCCTTCTTCTCCACGCCGTACCGCACATGCAGTTCGCGCATCACGGCGTCCTTGCCGGCGTTCATCAGCGAATCGGCCACGGCAGCGTAGGCCACGTGCGCTTCGTACGCTTCCTTGTGGCGGCCCATGGCGGCCAAAGTGCGTGCGCGCGAGAGCAGCACATCTTGCTCCGACCGCCGGTCGCCCAGCTCCCGGGTGATCTGCAGGGCGCTGTCCAAATGGGCCAATGCCAACCCCGGTTGGCCGGTGCGCACCAGTAGGTCCGCCAGGTAATGCCGCAGCTCGCCCAACGACCATTCATCGCCTTGT
>JBIQMI010000320.1:0-2903 GCA_044463585.1 Cryomorphaceae bacterium | reverse complement strand
TGGCCTGGTGCGGCCTGGTGCCCGATGAGGACCCTTGGCAGGGCGGACCCCTTGGCCCGTACAGGCAAAGCGACCGCAAGGCCATGTACCGGGAATATGCCGAACGGCTGGTGCAGGAAGGCAAAGCCTATTACGCCTTCGATACGGCCGAGGAACTGGACGCCTTCCGCGACCGGCTGAAAGCCGCCGGTGTGGCCGCCCCCGCCTACAACGCCTCCACCCGCGAGCACATGAAGAACAGCCTGGCCCTGGGCGAGGCGGAAACGCGCCAGCGCCTGGAACGCGGCGATGAACACGTGATCCGCCTGAAGGTGCCCCGGCAGGCCGAAGTGCGTTTCGAGGACATCATCCGCGGCTGGGTAACGGTGAACAGTGCCAACATCGACGATAAGGTGCTGTACAAGAGCGACGGCATGCCCACGTACCATTTGGCCAACATCGTGGACGACCACTTGATGGGCATAACCCATGTGATCCGTGGCGAGGAATGGCTGCCCAGTGCCCCGTTGCACGTGCTGCTGTACGAGGCCTTCGGCTGGGAGCGGCCCGCCTTTGCGCACCTGCCGCTGATCCTTAAGCCGGACGGCAATGGCAAACTGAGCAAGCGCGACGGCGACCGGTTGGGCTTCCCGGTATTCCCGCTCGATTGGCGCGACCCCGCCAGCGGCGAGCAAAGCATGGGCTACCGCGAGCGCGGCTACTATCCGCAGGCCTTCGTGAACATGCTCGCCCTACTGGGCTGGAACCCCGGGAACGACCAGGAGATCATGTCCATGGAGGAATTGATCGCGCTGTTCGACCTGCAGCGCGTGCATAAGGGAGGCGCCCGCTTCGACCCGGAAAAGACGAAATGGTTCAACCAGCAATACCTGCGCCAGCAGCCCGATGCCGAACTGGGCGCACAGCTCCGCGAAAAGCTGGCGGAACAAGGCATTGCGGTGGAAACGGGCAAGGCCGTGGCCGCGGCCGCGCTGCTGAAGGAGCGCGCCACCTTCGTGGACGATATGCTCGAAGGCCGCTACCTCTTCACCAGCGGCTCACCCCTGAAGGGCAACGAGGGGGCCATGGCCGAATTGAGGAAGCGCTGGAAACCGGCCCTGGCCGCGCCGATGCGCTCCTTCATCGGCAGGATCGATGGCCTGCAGCAGCTTGACGCGGCCAACGTGGAGGATGCGCTGGGCGGCGTGTTGGCGGAACATGGCCTGAAGATGGGCCAGTTCATGCCGTTGTACCGGCTCTTTGTTGCCGGCACCATGCAAGGCCCCGGCATGTTCGATGTAAGCGCGCTCTTGGGCAAGGAGGAATTGTTGCGCCGCCTGCGTGCGGGGCTTGAAACGTGCAGCACATGGGATTGATCGAGGTGAAGGGCATACGGGTTTACGCCTACCATGGCTGCCTTACCGAGGAGGGCCGCATAGGTGGCCATTACCAGGTGGATGTTTCGGTGGAGGGCGACCTGGCGCGGGCCGAGCGCACGGACAAGCTGGCCGACACCATAGACTACGGGCGGGTCACCGCCATCGTGGTGGAGCAAATGGCCCAGCGTTCGCAACTGATCGAACATGTGGCCGCGCGCATACTGGATGCCCTGCAGCAGGAATGGCCGCATGGCTTCGCGTGGCGCGTGAGGCTCGTGAAGGAGCATCCCCCCATCGCAGGCGCCGTGGATAGCGTGGTGTACACCGTGGAAGGGTAAGCCCGTAACCATTATCTTCGCGCGCCCTGCCGCCCGGCGCACGCCGGTGGCAGGGCATAAACAGGGTCGCGTGGCCGAGTGGTTAGGCACAGCTCTGCAAAAGCTGCTACTGCGGTTCGAATCCGCACGCGACCTCACCCAACGCCCTGTACCAACGGGGCGTTTTGCGTTTACATTCATCCCCCGCCATACCGATCGGCCCGCTTTGGCGTTCTTCCCGTATTTCCCATGCCCATGCCAACATTCCGTGCCCTGCTCCCATGCCTTGCCGTGGTGACCGCCGCCACCACCATGCAGGCCCAGCCTGCCATAGGGCAATGGAGGGACCATTTCCAGTACAAGGAGACCATGGCCGTGGTGCAAGGCGGTTCCGATGTGTTCTGCGCCACCACCACCGCCGTTTTCAAGTACAACATGCCATCCGGCGAAGTACAACGCTACACCAAAGCCAACGTGCTCACCGATGTGAACATATTGTCGTTGGGCTGGAATGACGCGCAAGGCGCACTGCTGGTGGGCTACCGCAACGGCAACCTCGATGTGGTACGGGGCGGCCAAGGCCGCAACCTGCCCGACATCATGCGCAGCAGCATGATGGGCGATAAGGGCATCTATTGCGTGGCATCGCGCGGCGACCTCGCCTATTTGGGCTGCGGGTTCGGCGTGGTGGTGCTTGACCTGCGCCGCATGGAGGTGAAGGAAACCTGGCTCATCGGCCCCAATGCCACGCCACTGCAGGTGAACGACATCGTTTTCCACGGCGACTCCATTTTCCTGGCCACACAGGCCGGCCTGTACACTGCTTGGCAAGGCTCGCCCAACCTGGCCGCCTACACCAACTGGCACCAACGCACCGATGCACCCGCGGCCAACGGCGCCTTTAGCGCCATGGTCGAATTCAGCGGAAGGCTTTTCGTGGTCGCCAGAAGCAATGCCCAGCCCGAGGCGGAAATGGACTCCATTTACTACTACGATGCCGGCTGGCACCTGCTTGCCGCGGCAGGGGGCGATCATTACCGCAACCTCACCGTTTCCACTGATGGCTTGTTGCTCACCGCCACCGGGCGGCTGCGCGTGCGGGAGTACAATTCCGGGCTGGATGAGGCGTCCTACATCGACCATTTCGGCAACTCCAGCCTGTTGCCGCGTGATGCCGTGCGCACCGATTGGGGGTCCTTATGGGTCGCCACCGCCGGAAATGGCCTTG
>JBIQMI010000319.1:0-2932 GCA_044463585.1 Cryomorphaceae bacterium | reverse complement strand
AGTTGCCGCAAAGCGGCCATTCACCCTATGCCCGGATACGCTTGAGTTCTTCGTACAACCGGTGCATGGGCAGCCCCATCACCGTGTAGAAGCTGCCCTCAATGCGCTCCACTGCGGTGTAACCGATCCAGTCCTGCACACCATAGGCGCCGGCTTTGTCCAAGGGTGAATGCCGCGCCACGTAGTAGCTGATCTCCTCGGCGGAGAGCGAACGGAACCGGACCAATGCTGTATCGCTGAAACAGTGCGCCCGCTGGTTGGAGCGGATGCAAACGCCGGTGACCACTTTGTGCTCACGGCCTGAAAGCAATGACAGCATGCGTTCGGCATCCTGTGCATCCTCGGGTTTGTTCAGGATCAGGTCATCGAGCAGCACGGTGGTATCCGCGGTTACCAGCACTTGGCCGTCATCAAGGTTTCCATGCCACGCCTCAGCTTTTTTGCGGGCCAGGTATTCGGCCACTTCAGCGTGAGGCATGTCCTCCGGAAAGCTTTCGTCCACCTCCACTTGGGTGATCTCAACGGGGAGGTCGAGCCCGTGGAGCAGGTGGCGTCGCCGGGGGGAAGAGGAGGCCAATATCAGGCGAAGCGGATCAAGGGGCGGTAAGGGCTTCATTGCAGGGTGCGGCTGATGAAAAATGCAAAGGCGATGGCGATGGCCATGGCCAGTTTCAGCACATGGCCGGCGCGGTTGAATTCCCGGCGCGATTTCGCGGCGTACGTGAGGCCTGCGGACAGCAGCAAGGGTACCACCAGGCCAGCGCCGATGTAGATGTACGAAAAGCGGTCGGGGAGCATGATGGACCGGACCAGCAACAAGGCCACGATGGTGATGGCCAGATAGCCGATCGTGATCGCCTTGGCCCAGCCGATCCCCAGCACGATGGGCACCGTGCGGCAACCATCGCTGGAGTCGCCTTTGATGTCGGCCATGTCCTTCTGCAGTTCACGCACAAGGGTGGTGAGGAATGCGAAGAAACTGAAGCCGATGATCCAAGCCCACAGCCCTTGGAAACCGAAGATGATCTCCACTTGGTTGCCCGCATAGTCCGTTCCAATGGCGGATACGCCATAATACCTGAACAGGGCGGGGATCTCGTACAGGCCCACCGTAAGCGGCACCAGCGCCACCAATAGCGCCACCAGGCCATTGCCCAGCAGGAATGTGCGCTTGAACCGCGTGCTGTAGGCCCATAAGGCACCACCGGCGAAAAGGGGAATGGCCACCAAGTGCCATTGCCCGCTGCGCCACGCGGTGAATCCGCCCAGCAGAATGCCCGCGGCGGTGAGCACCACATGGCCCAGCATGGCCACCCTGCGCTTCACGCTGCGCCCCACGATCACGGAGTGGGGCTTGTTCACCCGGTCGATGCGCGTGTCGAAATAGTCGTTGATCACATTGCCGCCCGCGGCCACCAGCACCGTGCTCAGCACAAGCAGCCAGAAGAGCCATTCCGGGAAAGCGTGCTGGAAGGTATTCCCGGGCACCGCGTTGAAAATGGTATCGTGCGGATCGATCGCCATGGCCTGCAGGTCGCTGCTGCTTACCTCCAGGAAACCGCCCACCACGCCGTGGCGCATCGCCACCATGGTGAACACGATGATCAGCAGGTTAAGGGGCCGGGTCAGGCGCAGGAAGCTGATCATGCTACCAATGGTGCGCCTGTTCGGTCAGCCATTTGTCCTGCACCTTCATGGCCTGTTCCAGAATGTCGCGCACGCAACCATTGCCGCCTGTAAAGCGCGACACATAACGGCTGATCGCTTTCACTTCCTCCGCCGCGTCAGCCGGACAACAGGGAAGGGCCACCCGCTCCATCACCCGCAGGTCGGGTATGTCGTCGCCCATGTACGCCGTGGTGGAAAGGTCCAGGCCTTGCGCCACCAGCTCCTCCAGCTGGGCCACTTTGTTCGGTACCGATGGGAAATGCTCGCGCACGCCCAAGCGGGCAAAGCTCTCGGCCACGCCCGGCGAAAAGCCGCCCGAAACCACGATGATCCGGATGCCTTCCTTCATGGCATGCTGCACCGCGTAGGCATCGCGCGTGAAAAAAGTGCGCACCGGGTCAAGCCCTGGCGTAAGCAGCACATGGCCGTTGGTGAACACACCGTCCACATCGAACATGAAGGTGCGGATACCGGCGAGGAGTTCCTTGTAGCTTTTATTGTTCACGGCGGGAAGGGTGGTAAGTGTGGTAGATCAGGTCGCTCAATGCGGCGTAGGCCCGGCGAAGTTCGGGATCGGCAGCCAGAAGCGTGAGATGCTTGGCCATGGTGCCCACATCGCCGCGCCGGGCAGGGCCGGTAACGGCTTGGTCGGCACCCTGCACGGCCTTCTGCGTGGAGGCCTTCCATAACGGATGCACCAAACCAGGGTCAATGCCTTTGCCGCGCAATACGCGCTCTGCCTCGCGCAACAGGAATACCGGGAAGTTGGAGCTGATCACGGCGGCAAGGTGCAGCCATTGCCGCTCGTTGTGGGCAAGCCGCACCACCATGTGGGACAGGGTTTCGGCGACCTGCCGCAGCAAATGCAACGTGTGCTCATCGGCCGCGTCGATCACCAGCGGTACTTGGCTGAAATCCACAGGCTCACCCGGGCTGAAGCTTTGGATGGGCCACAAAACGCCGCGTTTGGCATGCGGGGCAAGCATCTCGAGCGGCAAAGAGCCAGCGAGGTGTACTAACGGCGACCCATCGTCGGTGAGCGATCCGGCCACCGGTCCGATCGCATCATCCTTTATTGCCAAGATCCGCAGGTCGGCCGAGGGCAATCGATCGGTTAATTTGAAAGGTTCGCAGTTGAAGGCCCCGGCGAGGGTTGATGCTTTCGCGGTATCGCGCCCGGCGATGCCCTCCAGGCCGATTCCCTTGGCAACCAGAGCATGGCCCAGGTGGAACGCGAGCCGCCCGGTGCCGATGATCAGGACGC
>JBIQMI010000318.1:0-2937 GCA_044463585.1 Cryomorphaceae bacterium | reverse complement strand
CCCATGGCAGGCCAGCCCAATCCCTTGTGCACGGGTACCGCTACCCCGTATGGGCCGTGGTTGGTCGCCTTGGTGCGGCAGCAAGGGCGCACGTTGCGGGCATGGAACGGTGAAGTGGACACGTTGCTGCATGATTTCGACCTGCACGTGGGTGACCTGGTGCCCATTAGCCTGACCAACTCGAGCGATGCGATCGAAGTGGTGGCGGTGGACAGCATGTTGATGAATGGCCAATGGCGCCGGGTGTACACGCTGGCGAACGGCTGGGCCGACCAACTGGTGGAAGGCGTGGGCAGCAACAATGGCCTTTTGGAGCCCATTGCCGTTGTGCTTGAATGCGGCTATTCACTGGACTGCTATGGCATGGCCGGTGCCGGCTACTACCCAGGTCCTGGGCCGCAATGCCAGTTGCCGGATGGTTTGCCCGAACTGGAAACCCCGGCCATGTCCATGGGGCCCAATCCCGCGAGCGATCAGCTTACCATCAGCCTTGCCGGCGATGTGGGGAATGGCGTGCTACAGTTGTTGGATGCGCAAGGCCGCCTGGTACGCAGCGTGACGCCTGTTGGCCGGACCTGGAATTGGGATGTGTCCGACGTGCCGACGGGTGTGTACCAATTGCAGCTTTGCAGCGGAACCACCAAGGTGACACGGGCTTTGGCGGTGATGCACTGAGGCATTTGGCAATTTGCCAAGGTGCCAATGTGCCAATTCGCCAAAGGTTACTGCTTCACCACTTTCAGCGGTACGGTGTTGTTCCCTTCGCCGATCCGCAGCAGGTACATGCCGGGGGCATAGTTTGCCATGGGTACGCTTAGCCTGTCGCGGCCGCCGGGGGTGGTGTTGAACAGGCCCGAGGCGAGCAATTGTCCCGTTGGGCCGAACAGGTTCCACGGTTGTTGGCCACCGTGCTTGCTGTTGGTCTCCAGCCACAACTCATCGCTTACCGGGTTTTGCCAGCTCAGCAGCTGCAAGGCGGGCTGTTCCTCAATGCCCACAGACAGGGAATTGAGATAAAAGGTGGACGGCTCCCATGACCCATCTGACCATAGTTCCCCGATCTGTTGGACCAGCACGGCACCATTTTGCGAACTGTACCAGAAGAACCCGAGGTACTTATAAGGGCCCTCGGTCACCACCACGCGCACCATCAACGCATCTTGCCAGGTGGCGCTTGGCAGTACCAATGTGCCGGTGCCCACGCAATGCAACCTGTACGTGCCTCCCGTGGAGGATAGCGTATTACTCCACGTGTCCAGGTTTTGGGTGCCCAATTGAAGCGGGTAAACCAGTTCGGTCTGCGGGTTGATGTAGATGTTGTTGGTGTATGTCCGGGATCCCACCCGCTGAAGCGAGGTGTTGGAAAGATTGAAATAGCGGTAGGCCCCATTGCTTTCGGCCCATGCGTAATTGGCCGATGGGAAGGTTGATGCGTAAGGTGTGCTGGCCGGCGACACGACGTTGACCACCAGGTCGGGCTCGAGGTTGGGCGCATGGTTCAGTGCGGAGAAATTCCATGTGGCATTGCCCGTTTGCAAGCTGGTATCCACTACGATGGATCCGTTTCCCGCGTACCAGAGCTCCATGGTGCTGCCGAAAGGAAGCATTTCATTGGAGTGGAGAACGGCTTGCCCGCAAAGGCCAAGGGAATAAATGCCGAGCAGAAAGGTAAAATGGGTGCGCATGGATGCTGTTGTGGAATTGCGGATCAATATACTCTTCCAGCTGTACTCTTTTACGATTGCATATGCATTCACCGGCCATTTCGGGCCATCGGTCCACAACCGGTTGCCCTCTGCCGACGTACACAGTACTGCGCCCGGATGGGCGTTACCTTCGCGACTCTCCGATGCCATTATTGATCCTGATCCTGCTGGGCCTGTCCGGGTTTTGGACAAGCCCCCCGGAAACTTCGGCCCCAACGGAAACCGTACCCGCCGCCGAACCGCCCGTGGACCATGTCGCCCTGCTTTTTGAGGAATGCGGCCTGGAGGGCGTGATGAACGAACAAGCCTGGCAAATGGCCATGGCCAGCGCCGGATCGCACGGCGCCACGGCCCATGTGCTGGCGGTGGCCGACATGACCCGGCCTTCCACGGAGAAGCGCTTGTTCATCATCGACCTGGACCAGCGGAAGCTGCTGCTGCGCACCTGGGTGGCCCATGGCAAAAATTCCGGGGACCTTTACTGCGAGCAGGTGAGCAACGTGGAGGGCTCGCTGCAGACGAGCAAGGGGCTGTACCGGGTGGGGGAGAAGATCATTAGCCCGAAGCATGGCGATGCGCTGCTGTTGTACGGCCTGGATGATGGCACCAACTCGGCCGCGCTGAAGCGGGAGATCATTGTGCATGCGGCCGATTACGTGGGCGCCGGTTTCATTGCGCGGCACGGCCGGCTGGGCCGCAGCTTCGGCTGCCCGGCGGTGGCCCCGGAGGTGATGCCCAAGGTGCTGGAGTGGCTGCAGGGCCAGCTGCTTTTCGTTTACGCCCATTGACCGCGCGGAGCGAAATTCGCGCCCAATGATCCACGGTGCCCGCATACTGCCCGCTCTTTTCGCCATGGCCGTGCTGATGGCCTGCGGTGGAAAGGAGCCCGGCAAGAAGCCGACCATTGCCCAAGAGGCCGAGCGCATCAGCCAGTTCTTCAACACCAAGGCACCCTACACCGAGCGGCTGCTGGACACGGCCGACGTGGACCATTTCCTCGCAGGTAATCCGCAATACCTGCCCGATTCCGCCGACATGCACGGCTTTTATGCCGGCCGCGGCTATCAGTACGCCTGGTTCACCCGCGATTCCCTGTCCTTTACCGCCGATGTGATGCTGAACCTGCTGGACCCGCTGGGCACCGATGAAAAGGTGGACGCGTGGCGCAAGCTGGTATCGGTGGCGCGCGGTGCGCCGCCCACGAACCAGCTCCAGGGCGGCGCGATCGCGC
>JBIQMI010000317.1:0-2977 GCA_044463585.1 Cryomorphaceae bacterium | reverse complement strand
AAACCCAACATGTTCCGCAGCTCCCTGTCCAACCTCACCCCCGAGCACCCGCCCCAGGCCGCCATCGTGGCCAACCCGGACGATGTGCGCGCCTTCCTTTCCAAGGTGTTCACCTACATGACCATGGCCCTGGCCATCAGCGGCGGCATTGCCTACTGGATCGGCCACGACATGGCCATGCTCGGCAGGTTGCTCAATTTCCAAACCGGCGGCATGACAGGCCTCGGCTGGGTGGTCATGCTTTCGCCCTTGGCGCTGGTGCTCATCATGGGCACCATGATCAACCGCCTCAGCGGTTCCATGCTGCTCACCGTGTTCGTGGCCTACGCCGCCCTTACCGGTGCCAGCCTGTCCTTCATTTTCATTGCCTACACCGCCACGTCCATCGCCACGGTCTTCTTCATCACCGCCGGGGTGTTCGCCTTGATGGCGGTGGCCGGCTACACCACCAAGACCGACCTTACCAAACTGGGCAGCATCCTGTTCATCGGCCTTATCGGCATTGTGATCGCCATGCTGGTGAACATGTTCCTGAAAAGCCCGGCCATCAGCTATGTGGTGAGCGTGATCAGCGTGATCATTTTCACCGGCCTCACCGCCTACGACATGCAGCGGCTGAAGCAGCTCGGCGGCACCGTGATCAGCGGCACCGAAATGGCCCAGAAAATGGCCCTGATGGGCGCCCTGAGCCTCTACCTGGATTTCCTCAACCTCTTCCTGGCGCTGCTGCGCTTGTTCGGGCGGAGGGATTGAGCGAGCTTGGTTGCGCGGGGCGCGTAGTTGCGCGGTTGCGCAGGTACGTGGCCCGGGATCAATTGGCGGTTTTCCGTTGTGCGTGGCACATTTGTGCCGTGGCATACGCCTGCACCGCTACGGGCCACGCACATCCATTAAATTCACGCCCCCAACAATACCGCGCCATGAACGCTTACGTATTCCCCGGCCAGGGCAGCCAGTTCCCGGGCATGGGCAAAGAGCTTTACGACTCGGACGCCAATGCGCGCGTCTTCTTCGAGCATGCCAACAACATCCTCGGCTTCAACATCACCGATGTGATGTTCAACGGCAGCGCCGAGGACCTGCGGCGCACCAACGTAACGCAGCCCGCCATCTTCCTGCACAGCGTGATCAAGGCCAAGGTGCTGGGCGATGCCTTCCGGCCGGACATGGTGGCCGGCCACTCCTTGGGCGAATTCAGCGCCTTGGTGGCAGCGGGCGCCATGGAATTCAGCGATGGCCTGAAGTTGGTGGCCGCCCGCGCCGATGCCATGCAAAAAGCCTGTGAACTACAGCCCGGCACCATGGCCGCCATACTGGGCCTGGAGGATGAAAAAGTGGAGGAGATCTGCGCCGGCATCGACGGTGTGGTGGTACCCGCCAACTACAACTGCCCGGGCCAATTGGTGATCAGCGGCACGGTGGAAGCGGTGAACGCCGCCTGCGAGGCCCTAAAGGCCGCCGGGGCCAAGCGTGCCCTGCTGCTGCCCGTGGGCGGCGCCTTCCACAGCCCGCTGATGGAGCCCGCGCGCGCCGAACTGGCCACCGCCATCGCCTACACGCCCATCCACGACCCGCGCTGCCCCATTTACCAGAACGTGGACGCCGTGGGCCGCAAGGACCCCGCCCGCATAAAGGCCAACCTGATCGCACAACTCACCGCACCGGTGCGCTGGACACAAACCATGCGCAACATGCTGGCCGACGGCGCCACCAACGTGGTGGAATGCGGCCCCGGCAACGTGCTGCAAGGCCTCTTCAAAAAAGTGGACCGGGAGCTGGCGGTGGGGGCGGCGTAAAGGGGGGGAGCTATACCAGTAGCGGCGTAGCCGAACCCATTGTTTGTGTTCCTCTACGAAGTACGCTCCAGCCAGCAGAACCTGCGCATGTTCGTTTCGCTGATGAAGCATTGAGCACGGATCCCTTTCTTTCGGCAAAGCCCTCCGGTATTTTCCCGGGGGGCTTTTTCGGTTTTGTGGGGGAGGGAGGTGTGGCTTTTCGATACGGCTACTGGCAATTCGGTTTCAGGCAGGTGGAGGCTTCCGCTTTTTGGCGCGGGCTTTTCGGCGCCTTGATGGATAGGCTTGGAGGCGCTAGGAGAAAAGCTGGCCGGCCTTATCGTACGCGTGCAAGTGCTCCATGGCCGCGCTCACACCTTCCGGTTCCGCCAATGCCCCTTTCCGATCGGACCATTCGTTCATTGCTTCGATCACTGCCGGCACATCCGCATGCGGCTGCTGGTCCAAGATGAAGGCCACCGAGGAAAGCAATTCCAGGTCCGTGGTTGCATGATAGCCGTCGATCAATGCCTGCAATGCTTCCAAGCGCTGGCGCTGTTCCGCTGTAAGGCTCTTTTCCAATTCGGCGCGGCGTTCATATTCAAGCAGGAAATGTTCGAACGGCCTCGCGGCCTTCTGCTCCAATCCCCGTAGATAGGCTCCATTCACATGGTAAAGCATGTGGCCCACAGCAGCCGTGTAAGGCCCGTAGGGCGCAGCCTCGAATTTCAGGCGCAGGCTCCTGTCGCCCAGGCGTTGCAGGAAGTAGGCGAGCTTGTTCGCCACGAACAGGTTCGACCAAGCTCCTGTGCGCTCATACTGGAATAAAGCGGACAAGAGGATCGAGCGTGCCGGGGTGAGCTTAGAGGATCGCACCGGCTCCCCGCGCAGTAGCGCGCGCACCCGATCGGAAGGCTCGTAGACGATGACCTCCGTGTGCAGTGGGCCCAGGTGCCTTTCGATCATGGGCTTCACCTCGGCCCAATCCAGGCCTCCGTTACCGCAACCCAGCGGCGGTATGGCTATGCTACGAATGTGATGCTGGCTGATCGCTTCGACCAAGGCAACCAACCCGGTTTCGATGTATTCATACTTCGAGCGGTGTTTCCAGTCCTTCTTGGTGGGGAAGTTCACAATGATCCGTTCGCCGTGCAGGTCGTTGTCACGCACTACCAGTAGCTTTCCGGGCACAAGTTCACCGC
>JBIQMI010000316.1:0-3046 GCA_044463585.1 Cryomorphaceae bacterium | reverse complement strand
AGGGTGCCGCTCTTGCTCACAATGCCCACCCGGCCTTTCTTGAACACGAAGCCCGGCATGATGCCCACCTTGCATTCATCGGCCGTGATCACCCCCGGGCAGTTGGGCCCGATGAGCGTGCATTCCTTTCCGCGGATGTATTCCCGCGCCATCACCATGTCCTTCACGGGTATGCCCTCGGTGATGCAGACGATCACCTTGATGCCTGCCTCGGCGGCCTCCATGATGGCATCGGCAGCGAAGGCCGGTGGAACGAAAATGATGCTCACGTCGGCGCCGGTCTGCTTCACCGCTTCGCTCACGGTCTCGAACACGGGCCGCTCCAAATGGGTTTGTCCGCCTTTGCCAGGGGTAACGCCACCGACCACATTGGTGCCGTACTCGATCATTTGTTGCGCATGGAAGGTGCCCTCGCTACCGGTGAACCCCTGGACGATGACCTTGCTCTGCTTGTTGACGAGTACGCTCATTTTTCTTTTTCTGTTGTTGATGGATAAGGAGCGGCGAAATTAGTGCGCAGCGCCGAGGGAGTGGCCATGGCGGCCTTAGGCCCCCATGGTGCGCGGATGCCTGCGGCCGAAGGCGGACACCACGTACAGGCAAAGGAGCATCAGCAAAGCGCCACCGGCGTACGGGGCGAAGAAGTGCAGACCGTATGCCGTACCGCCCAACAACGGGCCGGCAATGCGCGCAAGCGCCGCGAAACTTTGGTTCATGCCCAACACCCGGCCCTGCTCAGGGGCGGGGGCCATGCGGCTGAGCACGCTCGAAATGCTGGGCATCATGCAGGCGTTCGCGCCCGATAGCACCAGCAAGGGCACCAGCTCCCACAGGAACGTATGCCCGCGTGGCACAAGGGGCATGGCCACCAGCCCGATCGCCATCAGCACCGAACCGATGGACATCAGGCGCGTTTCGCCCAACCAGGCCACCAGTTTGCCCACCAGCGCGCCCTGTACCACCAGCGACATCACGCCGATGAATGCGAACATGTAGCCGATGGTGGCTTCATTCATGGCATAGCGCTGCTCCCACAACAAGGCGGCGGTTATGGTCATCATGCTATAGGCAGTGATGTAGATGAAGGTGGTGAGCAGCATGTGGCGATAGGCCGGATTGCCAAGCGCGTTGATCGCCTGGGTCACGGGCCGCATCGACACTTTAACCGTGGAGTCGCGCTTGGCCAGCGATTCGGGCAGCAGGAACCAAACGAGCACGAGGTTGATGGTGCTGAGCGACATGGCGGCGTAGCCCACGGCCGCCATGCCGAAATGCAGCTTAAGGAAACCGCCGATGGGCGGGCCGAAAATGAAGCCCAGACCGAAGGCCGCGCCGATCTTGCCCAAGGCCTGCACGCGTTTCTCGCGCTCGGTAACATCGGTGATGTAGGCCTGTGCCGCGGCCACGTTTGCTGAACCCACGCCAGCCAGGCCGCGGGCCAATAGCAACAGGCCGATGGTTGTGGCCTGGGCCAGCAGGAAGAATGAACCGGCCGTCAGGAAAACAGTGCCCAGGATCACAGGCCGCCGTCCGTACTTATCGCTCAAGCCGCCCCAGAACGGCGAAAAGATGAAATTCATCACCGCGTACACGGCCATGATCAGGCCTACCACCATGCTGCTGGCACCAAGCTCGGTGGCATAGATCGGCAGGATCGGGATCACGATCCCGAAGCCCAGCATATCGATGAGCACCGTGAGGTAAAGCGTGTACAAGCGGCGGTCCATGGAAAAAAGGATGCAAAGCTACCGCACGGCAGTGCGGCCCTTCGCAGGGCACCTTCACACCTGGGGTTCCGACTCCTGCACCTTGTAGTTCTCGCGCAAATACGGCCGGATGATCAGCCGGATGGTGTTCTTCCAGCTCAGGTATTTCCAGGCCCAGTGTGTCAGCACCATCACGCGGCTTCGGAAGCCCACGATGCTCATCAAGTGCACGAACAGCCACATGAACCAGGCCACGGGTCCGCCGAATTTCAGCCGCCCAAGGTCAACCACCGCCTTGTAGCGGCCAATGGTGGCCATGGAACCCTTGTCCTTGTACTTGAAGGGCTTCCATTCCTTGTTGCTGCGGGTGAAGTTGGCCGCCAGGTGTTTGGCCTGCTGAATGGCCACAGGTGCCACTTGCGGATGGCCGCGCGGCCAATCGGGATCACTGGTGTCCAATGCGATATCGCCAATGGCGTAAATGTTCGAGGTGCCCTCCACGCGGTTGAAGGCATCGGTGCGCAACCTGGCCGGGCGCTCTTCCAGCGCTGCCTCAAGGCCTTTCGGCGGATTCCCTTTCACCCCGGCGGTCCAGATCACCGTGGTGCTGCCCATGGTGCTGCCATCCTTGAAGGTCACCGTTTCACCGTCGTATGCCGTGACCAAGGTGTTCAGCACAACGTTCACACCAAGCTCTTTCAGGAATTTCAGGGCCAATTGCTGTGCCTTGGTTGAAAAGTTCGCCAGCACCGCACTGTTCGTGTCCACCAAATGGATCTGCATGCGTTGGTTGTTCACCTCGCGGTACTCGTGCTTCAGGATCGTTTTCCGGATCTCGGCCAGGGCCCCGGCCAGTTCCACCCCGGAAGGCCCGCCGCCCACCACCACGAAGTTCAGGCGCTTGCGCTGGGCATGCTCATCCTCCAAGTACACCGCCGCCTCGAATTCCTGCAGGAAATCGCTGCGGATATCCAAGGCCTGCCCGATGCTCTTCAGTTGCATGGCCTCATGCGCCATGCGCTGGTTGCCGAAGAAGTTGGTGACCGTGCCGGTGGCCAGTACCAAATGATCGTAGTCGAACTCGCCACGGTCGGTGATCACCTTGTTGACTTCGGGGTCGATCCGCTGCACGCTGGCCATGCGGTAGATCACGTTCTTCATGGGGCCGACCGTGCGCCGGAAAGGGTGCGCGATGTTGTCCGCCCCTAAGCTTCCCGTGGCCACTTGGTACAGCAGCGGCTGGAAGCAGTGGTAGTTGTTGCGGTCGAGCAGGATCACCTTGTACGGCTTGCCGTCCAAGCGCTTGATCAGCTCCAGCCCGGCAAACCCACCACCCACCA
>JBIQMI010000315.1:0-3084 GCA_044463585.1 Cryomorphaceae bacterium | reverse complement strand
GCGATCGCGCGGCCAAGCCCGGCATGGATGTCCTTAGCCAGCAACAGCTCATGGACCGCTTCATCCAGCTGGATACGCCCCCACCGCCAAAGCAGCGTGCCGAATTCTTCAAACCGCAGCAAACGGCCAAGCGCAGCTTGCAGGACGATGGCCTGGTGAGCGAAACCTTGGCCCGCATCCACGAAAAACAGGGCAATTTTGCCAAGGCGATCGAAGTATATGATCGTTTGGCAGCCAAGCATCCAGAGAAAAGCGTTTACTTCGCAGCCCTTTCCAAGGCCCTTCAGGCCCGATCGAACAAATAGCAATGATCGCGATCTCCATCATCATCATCATCCTGTCCGTGCTCCTGGGCCTGGTCGTTTTGGCCCAAAACCCCAAGGGTGGCGGGCTTGCCGCAGGTTTTACGGGCGCCCAGCAGATCGGTGGGGTGCAGCGCACCGCCGATTTCATGGAAAAGGCCACCTGGACCTTGGCCACCGCCGTGATGGTGCTGTGCCTGGTATCCGCATCCATGCAGGGCACCACGGTGGCCGGCAGCGACCTCGACGCACCCATTGTGCTCGACGAGCAGCCCGATCCGTCCGGAGCCACCTTGCCCACCGATGAGCCACAGGACATTCCAGCGCCAGTGGCCGTACCGGGCTCGCCCGAGTGATCGCGCCGCGGCCAACCCGCAGCCACCGGCCAGGGCCACGGCCCCGGCCGCAACCACCCGCCATAGCGCCGACATTAGGCCAGCCTGTCAGCCCAGCACTGACATCCGCGTCAGGCCCGACGGGCACAGGGTAAGTTTTGTCAGTCTTGCCCGAATGGCATGGCGATCGCTAAGCGCGCAACCGCAAATCAATCCAATCCCACATAAAACATGGCGACCAAAGTGAAGCCCCTGGCCGACCGCGTGCTCGTAGAAGCCGCAGCCGCTGAAGAAACCACCAAAGGCGGAATCATTATCCCCGACACCGCGAAAGAGAAGCCACAACGTGGCAAGGTCATCGCCATTGGCAATGGCCGCGTTGCCGAGGATGGCAAGGTTACCCCGCTAAGCGTGAAAGTGGGTGACGAGGTGCTTTATGGCAAGTACAGCGGCACCGAGCTCACCTTGGAGGGCAAGGACTACATGATCATGCGCGAGAGCGACATCTACGCGGTGCTGAACTAAGGAAGAACTTGAACGGGCGCTTTTCCGCCCCAACCCAAAAAACAAATGGCAGCAAAGAACATTCAATTTGAAGTGGACGCCCGCGACCGCCTGAAGCGCGGCGTGGACCAATTGGCCAATGCCGTAAAGGTGACCTTGGGCCCCAAAGGCCGCAACGTGATCATCGACAAGAAATTCGGTGCACCCCAGGTGACCAAGGACGGCGTGTCCGTGGCCAAGGAGATCGAACTGAAGGACGCCGTGGAGAACATGGGCGCCCAAATGGTGAAGGAGGTGGCCAGCAAGACCGCCGACATCGCCGGTGACGGCACCACCACCGCCACGGTACTGGCCCAGGCCATCGTTACCGCCGGGCTGAAGAACGTGGCCGCCGGTGCGAACCCCATGGACCTCAAGCGCGGCATCGACAAGGCCGTGGGCACCGTGGTGGGCGAACTGAAGAAAATGAGCAAGGCCGTTGGCGACGACAACGCCAAGATCAAGCAGGTGGCCAGCATCAGCGCCAACAACGATGAGGCCATCGGCAGCCTGATCGCCGAGGCCATGGCCAAGGTGAAGAAGGAAGGCGTGATCACCGTGGAAGAGGCCAAGGGCACCGACACCACCGTGGAAGTGGTGGAAGGCATGCAATTCGACCGCGGCTACCTCAGCCCCTACTTCGTTACCAATGCCGAAAAGATGGAGGCCGAGCTGGAGAACCCCCACATCCTGATCTACGACAAGAAGATCAGCACCATGAAGGAGTTGCTCCCGATCCTGGAAAAGAGCGCACAAACCGGCCGTTCCCTGCTGATCATCAGCGAGGATGTGGACGGCGAGGCCTTGGCCACCCTGGTGGTGAACAAGATCCGCGGCGCCCTGAAAGTGGTTGCCGTGAAGGCCCCCGGCTTCGGCGACCGCCGCAAGGCCATGCTGGAGGACATCGCGATCCTCACCGGCGGAACGGTGATCAGCGAGGAGCGCGGCTTCAAGCTGGAGAATGCCGACCTGAAGATGCTGGGCACCGCTGAGAAAGTGAGCATCGACAAGGACAACACCACCATCGTGAACGGTGCGGGCAAAAAGGCCGACATCACTGCACGGGTATCGCAGATCAAGGCCCAGATCGAATCCACCACCAGCGACTACGACAAGGAGAAGCTGCAGGAGCGCTTGGCCAAGTTGGCAGGCGGCGTGGCCGTGCTGTACATCGGCGCAGCCACCGAGGTGGAAATGAAGGAGAAGAAGGACCGCGTTGACGACGCGCTGCACGCCACCCGCGCGGCCGTGGAGGAAGGCATCGTGCCTGGCGGCGGCGTAGCCTACATCCGCGCGCAAAAGGCACTGGAGAACCTCGAGGGTGCCCACGCCGATGAGACCACCGGTATCGCAATCGTGCGCCGCGCGCTGGAAGAGCCCCTGCGCCAGATCGTGGCCAATGCCGGCATGGAAGGCAGCATCGTGGTACAGAAAGTACGCGATGGCAAGGGAGACTTCGGTTTCAACGCACGCAGCGAGGAGTACGAGAACCTGCTGAGCACGGGCGTGATCGACCCCACCAAGGTGACCCGCGTCGCCTTGGAGAACGCCGCGTCGATCGCCAGCATGCTGCTCACCACCGAGTGCGTGATCAGCGAGGAGAAGGAAGAAAAGGCAGCCCCCGCAATGCCCGACATGGGCGGCATGGGCGGCATGATGTAAGCCTTCCGACCAGCACAGCAAAGGGAAAGCCCCGGCCGCAATGGCCGGGGCTTTTCATTGGAAGGCAGCGCGCAACGCGGTCACCGCCTGCATAAAGTGGAAATGCATCCTTCGGGAACGGGGCTTCCGCAAGTGGGGCCACGGGGCCAATAGCAGAAGGGGCCGTCCCTCAACCGGACGGCCCCTTCCCATAAAATTCCAACGTGGATTACTTCATTGCATTCGCTTCACGGTCGTTCACA
>JBIQMI010000314.1:0-3147 GCA_044463585.1 Cryomorphaceae bacterium | reverse complement strand
CAAGCTTCTAGCTGTTAGGCTCTAGCTGCTAGCTTGTTCCGGTGGCGATGCCATGTGGCATTCTTCGATTTCTGCGACCCGCTACGGGGTCGGATATCCGTTGGGTTCGTTTTCTAATTGATGCGACCCCATCCGGGGTCGATCGCTTCCCGGCTTGCAATCAATTCGCCAACCGAGCTAAACGGGTTCCTTTTTTTTGACAGGATGAACAGGATTTACAGGAATCACGGAATCAATTTGCCAAGGGCTGAAGGCTTACGGCACTGAATGGATCGCGCGACATGCACGCTCTTGCGGCTGGCGCAATTTTCTGCCATGCCTTATTGACCCACGGGCATGCCCCACCTTGAATTCACGTCCTCGATGAATTCGAGGAGCTCGTCGCGGCCTTTGCCGGTTTCCGAGGAGGTGATGATCAGGTGGGGGAGGTTTTCCCAGGTTTTCTTCAGCGTGCGCTTCATGAGCGCCACATTGCTCACAATGGCGGGCTGTTTCAGCTTATCGCTTTTGGTGAACAGGATCACGAAGGGGATGCCTTCCTCACCCAGCCATTGGATCATTTGAAGGTCGTTCTGCTGCGGTTCGTGCCGCACGTCCACCAGCAGGAAAACGCATTGCAGGTTCTCGCGTTGCAGCAGGTATGTGCGGACCATTTGCTGCCAAGCGGCCCGTTCGCTCTTGCTGATCTTGGCGAAGCCATAGCCGGGCAGGTCGGCCAGCAACCATGGGGTAGCGCCCGCTTTGCCGGCCTCCACGCGGAAATGCTCCACGTTCCGAGTGCGCCCCGGCGTGCCGCTTACGCGCGCCAGCTTGCGGATGCCGGTGAGCATGTTGATCAACGAGCTCTTGCCCACGTTGCTGCGGCCGATGAACGCGTATTCCGGCAAGGTGGGCTTCGGCCAATGGGCCGCTTCGCGGCCGCTTCCCAAATGCTCTGCTTTCAAGTTTTCCATTGAACTGGTCTTCTCGTTGCCGCTTCGCGCGGCACTTCACGTACTTCACAAATGAGGGCAACTGGCAACCGGCGATCAAGCTCGGCCAAACGGTTTCAGCCCACCGTCCTCCTTAGCCAATCATCCAGGATCCGGTTGAACTCCCCGGGACGTTCCATCATGGCGGCGTGGCCGCATTTGTCGATCCAGAACAGCTCGCTGTGGGGGATCAGCGTGTGGAACTCCTCTGCCACATGGGGCGGTGTGATCGTGTCCTGCTTGCCCCAGATCAGGCAAACGGGCATCTTCAGTTTGGGCAGTTCGGCGGCCATGTTGTGCCGGATGGCGCTCTTGGCCAAGGACAGTATGCGGATCAGCTTGGCGCGGTCATTCACCGTCACGAAGCATTCCTCCACCAGCTCATCGGTGGCCAAGGCCGGGTCATAAAAGGTAACGGCCACCTTCTTGCGGATGAACTCCTTGTCCTCGCGCCGGGGGAAGCTTCCACCGAAGGCATTCTCGTACAGGCCGCTGCTTCCGGTGAGGATCAATGTGCGCACGTTTTCGGCGTGCTGGCTGCAATACACCAAGGCCACATGGCCTCCGAGGGAATTGCCCAGCAGGTTGATCTCGTGCAGGCCCAAATGCTTCACGAACCGGTCGAGGAAAGCCGCCAGGGCCTTCACGTTCGTGTTCAACATGGGCAGCGTGTACAGCGGCAGCATGGGCATCACCACGCGGTAGCGCTTACTGAAGTGGTTGGTGGCCTGCTCGAAGTTGCTCAGGGCGCCAAAAAGGCCATGCAAAAAGACCAATGGTGGGCCATCCCCTGTGTCGATGTACCGGAACTCCCCCGACTCTTTCACCTGTGGCCCCATGCTGGATCGCGGATGCCCAAATGTAGCCTAAGCGCGCTTTACTCCCCGAATGGCCGATGCACACAAGGTTCCCAAGGGACTTGGCGAGCCCTTGGGACCACCCGCCAACGGTAATCCCTGAATGGGGCCTTACAGGTTCCGTCCAAGGCCGATCCCAAGCGAAGAAATCAACATTCTTGGGGAATCGCCCCACTTTGCCCCACCCTTCGAAAATGCCGAAACAATCGGCGGTTGCTTGTTGTTGAAAGGCAAAGGACTATGTTTGCGGGACAATAGTTTTGAACAAAGTGGGGTTATATGGGAAAAAGTGGGGCATCGGCCCTACTTTCGCAGCCATCGATGCCCCCGATGAAACTCCATGCTCAACCTGCTCGGCGAATACGATGTGCGGCTGGACGCCAAAGGGCGTTTGGTGCTGCCTGCCGCGCTGAAGAAGCAGCTGGCCGAGCAGTTGCCACGGGGCTTCGTGGTGAACCGGGACGTGTTCAGGCCTTGCCTGGTGCTTTACCCGCAACAGGTTTGGGAGAGCACCAGCCGCATGCTTGGCCGGTTGAACCGCTTCGTGGAGAAGAACATGGAATTCATCCGGCGTTTCACCGCTGGGGCAACGCACTTGGAGCTCGATGGCAGCGGGCGCTTGCTGCTGCCCAAGGCGCTGATGGACGACCCCAAGCTGGGCAAGGAGCTGAAGCTCGTTTGCCTGGGCGATCGCGTGGAGGTCTGGGGCAAGGACGGCTATGCCGCGATGCGTCGCGAGAAGGTGGACCTCTCGGCCTTGGCCGAGGATGTAATGGGCGGCTTGGGCAATGAGGACGGCCCGGCACCCATACCATGAACCCGTGATGCTGCAGGCCTGCGTGCAGGCCTTGGCCATTAAGCCCGGCGGCCGTTACGTGGACGCCACCTTCGGCGGCGGCGGCCATAGCAGGGCCATTCTACAGGAGCTGGATGCCACAGGTGAGCTGATCGCCTTCGACCGCGATGCCGATGCCCGGCGCAATGCCCCGGCCGACGCGCGCTTCACCTTGGTGCCTTCCGACTTCCGCTGGGTGGAGAACCACTTGGCCTACTTGGAAAAACTGCCCGTGGACGGGCTATTGGCCGACCTCGGTGTAAGCAGCCACCAGTTCGATACGGCGGAACGCGGCTTCAGCTTCCGCTTCGACGCGCCGCTTGACATGCGCATGAACCGGCAAGCGGGGCGCACCGCCGCCGAGCTGCTGGACCGTACCGACGAGCAGGCCTTGGCCACGCTGCTGCGCACCTACGGCGAAGTGCCCCAGGCGGGGCGGGTGGCCCGCCGGATCGTGGAGGCCCGCCAAAAGGCGCCCGTGCGC
>JBIQMI010000313.1:0-3191 GCA_044463585.1 Cryomorphaceae bacterium | reverse complement strand
GGGGCGAAGGCGGGGAACGGCCTGCGGCCCGCGCATGGTGACAAAGCGCACCGTGCATGCTGCGTTGTTGGTGGAACTTTGTGGCAACCGAACATTTTGCACCATGAGCTACTATTTCACCAAGACACTGCAAGCCGGGTTCGACACGGCCGTGGCCCGCGTAACGGAGGAACTGAAGCGGGAAGGCTTCGGCATCCTGACCGAGATCGACATGCAGGCCGCGCTGAAGGAAAAGCTGGGGGTGGATTTCCGTCGGTACAAGATCCTCGGCGCCTGCAACCCGCCCTTCGCGCACCAGGCCGTGCAGGCCGAGCCGTACATCGGCACCATGCTGCCGTGCAATGTTGTGGTGCAGGAACACAGCCCCGGGCAGGTGGAGGTTTCCGCCGTGGACCCCGTGGCCTCCATGGCCGCCGTGAAGAATGAAAAGCTTGCCGCAATTGCCGGTGATGTGCGCGAGCGGCTGAAGCGTGTGGTGGAGCGGTTGTGAGGGGGTGCAGGATTGCCTGGGTTCCGCTGCGAGGACATATCAGCCCCCACCGATCTCTCGTCGCATCTTCTCAAGCTCCCCCTTCGGCAACCACTTGTTGATTGTTTGCAGGGCATCCAGCACCCCAAGACACCGGGTCTTGTCGTAGTGGCCGTTCCGGAGCAGTTCGGCTATGCACCACAGGGTGCCGTGGCATTCCAGTGCCATGTCGCTGCATTCCTTCCGGATGTCCCCATCGCCGGTGAGCACGATGCCGCTCAACTCCTTGGCGAGGTAGAGCACGCTACGGTCGGGGGGGCGCAAGCCCTTCCTGCGGCCGGTATCGCCGACCTCATGCAGTTCGGTAACAGTGAAGGTGCGTACGTGAAGCCTGCCCGAGGTGATGAACGCTTGGATCTCGGCCATGTCCTCCGGACTGCATTCATCCAGCACCAGCACAGTGGTATGCACCTCATGCTCCAGTTGAAAGAACAAACCGAGCGCCCCGATGCCGATCAGGTCGAAGAAGATGTTGGCATCGGTAACGACGATCCTCATCCCAACTCAGGCTCGAGGATGTAGCGGCGGAAGACGCCCATCTTCATGTTCATTAGGCTAGCGGCCTGCCCCAGCGACAGGGCTTCCTGTGCCAGCGCATGCAGCAGCAACTGCTTGAAGCGCACCGTGTGCTCCTTGTACATGAATTCGCCGGGCTCCTTCTCGCGCCAACGCTGGCGATTGTACTGGATGCACAACCGCTTGTACAGGCCGGGCGTGATCACCTCCAGGTCCAGTGCGCGGCGCATCAGTGCTGCCACGGAGATGCCCCAATATTGCTTCAGGATCACCAGTTCCTCCAGCCATAGCTTTTTCCGCTGCTTGCCGATCTCCCGCACGAACTCATCCGCTGGTATCAACAGGGCTGCTGCAAAACGGTGGCACAGGGCTTCCTTCTCCTTCTCGGGCATGCCTGCCGGTGGGCGCAGGAGCGCATGCCCAAGCTCGTGCGCGGCGGTGAAGCGTTTCCGCACGTTGTCCATGCGGCTGTTCAGCACGATCACCACATGCCCGTCCACACGGGCATGAAGGCCGTCGAACTTGTCCGGCCCCTCCCACTCGATCACCTTGAAGGCATGCTCTTCCAGCAGTTCGTACACGCTGATGATGGGTTGACGGCCCAACCTCCAAGCCTTGCGCACCAACGCCGCATGCTCCTCGGCGTCCGCGCCCGTGCGACAGGGGCGGCCCGCCAGCGGGTCCTTGAACCGCTGCTCGTCGTTCACCACGCGCTCCAGCTCGATGTAGCGGGCCATACGGTCACGCACCGTACTCTTGATCGCCTCCTCGTGCGTGGCCGTGAGGGCCTTCCGCTTGCGGAACTCCACCTGCTCCAACTGCACGGCGTCCTCGCGGAAGAAAAAATCCACCGTCACGTTCAGGGCGTTGGCAAAGGCGATCAGCTTCTCGCTGTCGGGCATCATGCTGCCCTGCTCGTACTTGTGCAGGGCCTGCTTGGTCACGAGGCCATCGAGCTTGTCGGCCAGACCTTGGTAGGAAAGCCCCGCCATCTTGCGTGCCAGTTGCAGGCGGTCGCCGAAGGTGCTTGGTGCAGGCATAGGGTCTTTTGAAGATTGAGGTTAGGTTGACGAATTTACATATTTACACCCGAAACGTCAACTTAATCGACAACATGACGGAGATCGTCGATCAATGCCCACGAAGTGTCGATCTGCCTGAAATCCGCGCCCAGAGCGAGATGGCTTTGCGAGCAATCACAACACGAATATGGCAAAGAAGAACCAACATGTGGTACCGTACGGCAACGACTGGGCAGTGAAACGGGACGGGGCCGATAGGTCTTTCCGGAAGCGCTGCCTGAAGCTGTAATGGTATAGCCGCATGGTATTCGCGTGACGGATTGCAGCGGAAAGCCCGCAAGCGAGGAGCCCCGGCTTAAGGCCGGGGTGATCGAGTGCGGACTTGTAGCGGAAAGCCGGACCCCTGCCGCATTTGGGCAGGGGGCACGCCCACACTTCGACCTGCTAGGTGTGACACGCGCCAAGCCTTCCTCTCTCACCCCACCACCCCCTCCAGCGCCCGCTTCGCTTCTTCCAGGCTGCGTACTTGGGCAACCCCGATCCTTAGCGTGCCGTTGCGTTCGAAGACCTTGAAGCGCTTGGGGTTTGCCTGCACCGCGCGCAGCACGGCCTGGAAGCCGTCGCCGGCAAAGAACGGGTGCTGTTGATCGGTGATGAAGGTGCCACGCAGGTCGCCGTTCTTGAGCACCATTTTCTCCAGGCCCATCCGCTGGCCGAGCCAACGCAGGCGGATGCCTTCCATGAGTTCGTTCACCAGCGGCGGTATAGGGCCGAAGCGGTCGTGGAGCTCGGTGGCGAAGCGCTGTAGTTCTTCCTCGTTCTTGATGTCGCTCAGGCGACGGTAAAGGGCTAGGCGCTCGGCGGTTTCCTGCACGTAATCCGCGGGGATCATCATCGGCAGGTCGGTATCGATCTGGCAATCGTCGCTTTGGTCGCGGCGCGAGCCACGGGCCAGCGGGCTGCTTTCCTGGGCATCGGCGAAGAGTTCCTTGAAGTGCTCGTCCTTCAGTTCGCGCACGGCCTCCTCAAGGATCTTGTGGTAGGTCTCGAAGCCGATGTCGTTGATGAAGCCGCTCTGTTCCGCGCCTAAGAGGTCGCCGGCACCGCGGATGTCGAGGTCCTTC
>JBIQMI010000312.1:0-3237 GCA_044463585.1 Cryomorphaceae bacterium | reverse complement strand
TGAAGGACACCGTGCGCTGGTAGGAGGTGCGCAAACCTTGTGGAAGCTGCACGACGGCGCGGTAGCTGCTAGCCTACCTGGCACTTCGGGTGGCAAACTTGTGCTGGCTCGGCCTTTGCATTTGATCCGCATGGTGAATGATCATCATTCATGTCTTGTACGATGAATGGCAAAACCGATCCAAACTTCGTTTTGGAACCCGCACAAGGCGCCATTCACGCTTGTCTTCTCGCTTGACGACCCCGTTTGGCAGGATGGAATCACGGATGTACACCGATGGGTGCGGAGTTCCTTCGCTTGGCACGAACCTGTGCTGACGATGAATGTCCATTTGGAAGCACAATGGCCCGTGTATCGAAAAGCTCATGCGGTTCTGCATGTCGCGTGGGCAAACCCATTATTACACCCATTCATCGCCCAGATCGGCGAATGTCAAGGGTGCTTGGCAGGCCATGGGCAGGCGGCTCCGGTGGCGGCCAGCCAGGTGAGCACATCAAAGCACTTGGTAGGGGATGTGGCTTTTTGCGGGAGCAGTTGGCGGGACGGGAGGGGCAACTCCATTCGGGCCCAGAAGTAGCTGGCAGCAATCTTATCTTCGTACCATGGCCACGAAGAAGAACAAAGACATTCCGGCGGTCAAACCAGTGGCGCGCCGCAGCCGCTTGGCAAAGCGTGCGGCCCACGTACGGAAGGGGAAGACCGATGGCCCCATGCGCAAGGTGTTCGCGGCCAAGGAACTTTGGGGTGCCCTTCCGGACATGGGCAAGTGGGCCTTCCCCTTGTTGAAGGAGTTGCGTGATGAATGATCGCGCTGTGGTGGCCGACACAAGCGTGTTGATCCACTTCATGGAAGGGCATCCGGCAGCCGCGGAATGGTTGTTGGGCCGTGAAGTCCACATCTCCATCGCCACGGAGATCGAGTTGTTGACCATGGGTGTCACGAAGCGAAATGCGCAGGAGGTGATAGGCCGTGTGCTCGCCTTATGTTCAATATGGGACATCAGTCCGTCTATCAAGGAACGTTGCGTGTGGTTGCGCAGCAACTACCGGTTGAAGTTGGCTGATTCACTGGTTGCGGCCACAGCGGCCACGTTGAACATGCCACTGCTCACCTCCGACCACGACTTCAAGCGGTTGAAGGATGTGATCGACATCGGGCTGTTGTAGCACGCGGAGAAGCAGGTCCGTGGTTTTTTGCGGGAGCAATTGATATCGGTCACGGGTGGGCGGCAATCGAGGTGGCAGTGACTGTCCACCATGTCGGCACAGCCTACTCCCCTCATGGCAAAAAAGCGCAATCTGCGTGGCGCTGTCTGATGTTGCAACGCACATGCAACAACCGGCAATGACACCCTACCCCCTCAACCTGCTATGCCCCTTGCTGTACCCGAAGTACACCAGCAGCCCGGCGGCCATCCAGCCAAAGAAGACCGCCCAGCTTGCGGTGGGGATCTCCACCATGAGGTAGGCGCAACTGAGCATGCCGATGCAGGGGATGAGCGAGTACCGGCGCTGGAACGCCCGTATGGCCGTTCCGGTGGCGAACAGGGCGAAGGCCACCATGAGGATGGAGTCATGGTCCGCATGCAGGCTGGTGAAGGCGGTGGCCATGCGCTGCCGATCGATGATGAACCAGGCGAGCACGATGAGCGGCACCAGGTAGCGCCCGTTGATGTACGGGATGCGGAAGCGTTTGCGGCCACTGGCATCCGCAGGTAGCGGGGGCAGCAGCAGCACGCCGGCACAAACCAACGTAAAGGCGAAAAGGGTGCCGATGGAGGTGAGGTCCGTCATAACGCCGCTTGGCGCGAACAGCGCGAGGATGCCCACCAACAGGCCGGTGACCACGGTGGCAAATGCCGGCGTGCCGTAGCGGCGGTGCAAGTGGCCGAAGCGCGGGGGCAACAGGCCGTCGCGGCTCATGCTCATCCAAATACGGGGTTGGCCCAATTGGAACACCAGCAGCACGCTGGTGGCGGCCAGCACGGCACCTACGCTGATGACGAAACCGAAACCCGGCAGCCCCACTTTGCCGAAGACGTAGGCCAACGGGTCCATCACCCCCTTGAATTCGATGTGGTTCACCATGCCGGTGAGCACCAAGGCAGTTATGCAGTAGATCACTGTGCACAGCACCAGCGCATAGATCATGGCGCGGGGCAGGTCGCGCTGCGGGTCCTTGCATTCCTCGGCGGTGGTGCTGATGGCATCGAAGCCGATGTAGGCGAAGAAGACCGCGCTTACCCCGCCCAGCACGCCGGTCATGCCGTTGGGCAGGAAAGGCACGTAGTTGGCACCCTTGATGTACCACACGCCCACCAGCGCCACCGCGGCCAGCAGCAGCAGCTTCAGGATGACCATGGCATTGGCGGCACGCTTGCTTTCCTGTATGCCGATGTACACCAAGGCCGTGATGGCCACGGTGATGAGCAAGGCGGGAATGTTCATGACCACATGCCAGCTGCCGATCACCGGTGCGGTGCTCCAAGCGAGCTGTTCGGTGGGCAGGCCCATGGCCAGCGCATGTTCATAGGCTTCCTTGGCGCCCAGCGGATCAGTGGCCAGCCATGCGGGCAGGTGCAGGCCGAATGCCGCAAGGATGTTGGTGAAGTAGCTGCTCCACGAGATGGCCACCACCACGTTGCCAATGGCGTATTCCAGGATCAGGGCCCAACCGATCACCCAGGCCACCATTTCGCCGAAGGCGACATAGCTGTAGGTATAGGCACTGCCGCTCACGGGCACCCGGCCCGCGAATTCGGCGTAGCACAGCGCGGTGAAGCCGCACACCACGGCGGTGATGATGAACAGGAATACCACACCGGGGCCGCCCTCGTACGCCGCCGCGCCGACCGTGCTGAAGATGCCCGCGCCGATCACGGCGGCCACACCCAGGAAGGTGAGGTCGCGCACGGTGAGCGTGCGCTTCAGGCCGCCGTGGCCGTCCGCGGTGCGTTCTTCATGCTCGCGCATGATCTGCTCCACGGTCTTGCGTCGGAAAAGCGTGCTGCGCATGCGTTTGTCGCGTGGTGGTTCAAGAGCCTGAAAGGCCCGCCAATATGGGCCAAAAGCTTGGAACTCAGGTGCCGGCCTGCAGCTTTTCCGTGCGGTCGGCCAGTTGCAGCGCATCGATGATGGGCTGCAGGGCACCATCCATTACCTCGGCCAGGTTGTGCACCGTAAGCTCGATGCGGTGGTCGGTGATGCGGCTTTGCGGATAGTTGTAGGTGCGGATCT
>JBIQMI010000311.1:0-3275 GCA_044463585.1 Cryomorphaceae bacterium | reverse complement strand
CCGTATTGCTTGCCCCGGCTCAGCTGGCTTTGGCCGCGCCACACGCGCAGGTTGCCGTTGATGTGCTGCAGCCCGGGCACGGCATGGCGCAATGCATCAACGTCCTCCGTGGTCAGTTGGATCTGGCGCTCGATCCCCAGGCCCTGCCACGGCTTGGTGGTCTGCCCTCCCCAAATGTCGATCGTGTTCTTGGCCGTGTTGCGGAAATTGTAGCTGAAGCCGTTGCTCAGCCCTTGGCCGGTGCCGAGCAGAATGATGAGCATGAAAATGCCCCAGAACACGCTGAAGCCGGTAAGCGCGGTGCGCAGCTTGTTCTTGCCGATCGTGGCGAAGATCTCGGCCCACTTTTCAGCGTCCAGCATCAGCGGTCACGGTTGGTGCAGGGGCGCTCCGGTCGATCTCGCCATCCTTCAGGCGGATCACCCGGTGGGTGAGTGCGGCCACTTTGGGTTCGTGCGTTACGATCACCATGGTGATCCCGCGCTCGCGGTTCACCTTCAACAGCAGTTCCATCACATCGCGGCTGGTGGCGCTGTCCAGTGCGCCGGTGGGCTCGTCCGCCAAGATCAGCTTGGGCTCAGCTATCAGTGCACGGGCAATGGCCACGCGCTGTTTCTGGCCGCCGCTCAGCTCGTTGGGCATGTGCCGGGCCCATTCCTTCAGCCCCACGCTTTCCAGCATCTCCACCGCCATGGCGTTGCGCTTGCGCTGCGGCACGCCTTGGTAGTACAAGGGCAGGGCCACGTTTTCCATGGCATTCTTGAACGCGATCAGGTTGAAGCTCTGGAACACGAAGCCGAGGTATTTGCCGCGCAGTTCCGCCGCCCGTGTTTCGCCCAGGTCCTTGATCAACAGTCCGTCCAACCAATACTCCCCGGAATCCGCATGGTCCAATATGCCGATGATGTTGAGCAACGTGCTTTTGCCAGATCCCGAGGAGCCCATGATGCTCACGATCTCGCCGGGCGCCACGTGCAGGTCGATCCCTTTCAGCACATGCAGCAGGCTGTGGCCCATGCGGTAGGCCTTGCGGATGTTCGTGAGTCTGATCATGGGTGAACGGTACGAAAGTACCGGTTGCACGGGGCACGTGGGAACGCCTTACATGAACGGTCGCGACCCTGTTCAAACGGCAGCTTCCCTTTGACTGGTGCGGTGTTTACAATTTGGCACATCCATTGCCAAGGTGCCGCAACTACATTCGCAAATCCTAAACACAAAACGATGTTCGCCAACTACCTTCTCGGCATTGCTTCTTGTTGCCTGTTCGCTGCGGCACAGGCCCAAACCAGCGATATCATCATCTTTTCCGACGCGGGCGAGAAGTTCACCTTGGTGGTGGACGGCGAGGTGAAGAACGCCACGCCCGCTTCCCGGGTGGAAGCGCGTGGGATCCGGAACGCTACACCGCAGCTCCTGGTGAATTTCGCGGATCCCTCGATCCCATCGGTCAAGCAGAATGGATGGATGGAGCCGGGGGCTGAATACACCCTGGTGCTCACCACCAACAAGAAGGGGGCACGCGTAATGCGCTTGCAGGGCCAAGCCCCGCTGTCCGCGGCAAAAACGACCGAAGCGGCGAAACCGGTACCGGTCGATTTCAAGGAAGATTCCCCGGACCCCACCGTGGGGCAACAAACGCAAGTGGTTGCCTCACCCGCTGGCGTTTCCACCACCACCACGGTTACCGAGGGCGGCAACGATGGCAACGTGAACATGTCCATCGACATCAATGGAATGGGGGTGAACGTGAAGGTGAACGACGGCACTTCGACCACCACCACGCGTACCACCACTACCACCACCGTTACCACTTCAGATCCGGCACCCCAAACCGCGCCGGCTCCTGTGGCGGCACCGGCCGTGGTGGCCGATGGATGCGGTACGGCCATGGCGCAGAACGATTTTGCGGAGGCCTTGTCCACCATTGGCGAACAGGGCTTCGATGAAACCAAGCTGTCCACCGCCAAGCAGGTGGCCAACAGCAATTGCTTGTCCTCCACACAGGTGGCCACCATCATGAACGAGTTCGGCTTTGAGGCCACCAAGCTCGATTTTGCCAAGTTCGCCTACGCGCATGTTTCGGACCGCGGCAACTATTTCAAAGTGAACAAGGCGTTCGGTTTTTCAAGCTCGGTGGATGAGTTGAACAAGTACATCCAAGGCCATTGATAAATTGGCCGCCCGCTACCAGAAGATCCACCGATGAAACCCCTGCGGACGATATTGATGTTGGCCGTGATCTCGGCCGTCGCCTGCACCGGTTCGAAGCCGCTGAGCAAGCGCGCCGCCAAGCTTGATCAAGGCGGCATGTACGCCGAGGCCGCCGAGATGTACCTGCAGAGCGCCCTGCGCAACCAATCCAACGTGGATGCCAAGATCGGCCTGAAGAAAACCGGCCAGCAATTGCTGGATGACCGGCTGGGCAAGTTCTTCAAGGCGTTCAACATGGGTGACGACAAGGAGGCCGCCGTGAACGCCTTTCTCGAGGCGAGGGCCTACCAGGAGCGGGTGCAGCGGGCGGGCGTTACCCTCGAAATACCTGACCACTACGCCGCGGACTTCAAACAGGTGAAGAACGAGTACCTGCTGCAGCTGTACAACCAAGGGCAGGAGCAATTGGCACAGGCGGATTATGCCCGCGCCGAGGCCACCTTCGCCAAGATCGGCAAGCTTGAACCGGGCTACAAGGATGCCATGGGCCTGCGGGACGTGGCCTATCTCGAACCACTTTATATCTCGGGCCGGTCGGCACTGGCGGGCGGCCAATACCGCAAGGCTTACAGCGACCTGCAAAAGGTGCTGGAGCGGAACAACACCTACAAGGATGCCGCCAAATTGCGGGACCAATGCCTGGAAAAAGGGCGCTTCCCCATTGCCGTGCTTCCCTTCAACCAGGAAGGCAAGCGGATCAGCCCCGCACAGGCGGCCACGTTGCAGGCATACGTGGTGGCAGCGCTTGCCAGCAGCGGCGACCCCTTCATCAGCGTAGTGGACCGCGACAATATGCAGCGCATACTTGATGAGCAGCGCCTGGGCATGAGCGGCGTGGTGGATGAATCCAGCGCGGTGAGCGCGGGCAAGCTGCTGGGCGCACAGGCCGTGGTAATGGGCACAGTGATCAACTACGGTGAAACGCCCGGCCAAACGCGGAAAAGCACGAGGGATGGGTATGAAAGCTACCTGGTGAAGGAACTGAACAAGGAAACCAACCAAGAGGTAGTGGTCACGCGTTTCAAGCCGGTGAACTACACCGAATTCTACAAGGAAAACAA
>JBIQMI010000310.1:0-3312 GCA_044463585.1 Cryomorphaceae bacterium | reverse complement strand
CCCGCTTTCCACCTTGCTCAAATAGCTCTGCCTGCGCCCGATCAGCATGGCCAGCCCATGCTGCGTAATGCCCTTCCGCATCCGCGCATCACGTATGTACGGTCCGATCCAAAATTTCCTTCCAGTTTGGTTTTGGGGCCGCTGCCTCCCGGCATGGGCAGGTTTGTTATGGTAAACCTAAAACCACAACGCGCGGCACCTGCTGCATTCATTCATATACTTATTCACGCCAGCCTGTGGAATAACGGAACCACAACGCCTTGGCCCTGCACGTATTGCGGCTTCCCGGGAAGCCTACGTTGTTCACCTTTCCGGCGGGATTTGCCTAGGCCTCTTGCTCACCGAAATTGGCGAACACGTATTCCACCGCGCCGGGCGAATGGGCCGCGCGGCTTTGCGTCAACAGGCGGGTGCGCATGGCGGCCTGTATGAAGCTGTAGTTGGCCGGGCGCAGGCGGTCTATGTAACCCACGAAATCACCGCTGATGTCGATGCAGCAGCCCACGCTGTTCCTGGTCTTTTGCAATATGTCCGGCACGTTGTCAAAGTGCCTGTCGTGCAGGAAACGGTCCTTATGCCAACCCTTATAGGTCACGGGCAGCTCCCCCACATCCTCCAACTGCCGCAGGGCAACCTTATCGCAGAGCACCAGCAACGTGCGCCGGTCCAATTGTATGCAGTACTCATGGCCGGTATTAAAGCGCAGGAAAGCACCGGCGGGGTCCAGGTTCAGGTTCCAGTTCGCCGGGTCCACGCCATCCGCCAACGCAATGGCATCACATAGCACGTCAATGAATTTCTGCCGCTTGCCCGCATGGGGCAACAGGCGTTCCACGGCACGCTGGGCATCGAGCATATTGGTACGGTCGTAACGGGGCATGGGCGGGGGTTAACGGCATGAAGGTAAGCTCTCGTCACGATCACCGTCATCCGTTCGCGGCGGAACTTACTACCTTGCCCCCAATGCGGCTGTTATCATTGGCCCTGCTGCTGCACATCGCATCAGCCACGTTCATGCCGGCATACATCGTGGCGGATTTCCTTATTGAAAAAAGCAAGATCGAGCGCGAGTTGTGCGTGCAGCGCATGGTGCCACAAGGCACACGCACTTGCCATGGCGAATGCCAGTTGGCCAAACGGCTGGACCGATTGGAGCATCGGGCGCAGGAAATGCCCCAGCAGCTGAAACAACTTCGGACCGGTGAAATGATCCTTACCAGAGGCTCAACAGCCGTACCGTTGGCCGCTGGCCCTTACCGCATAAGATGGGCACACATGGTGGAATCAGTGCTCAAAGGATATCCGCACCGGTTACGCGCGGTGCCTTGGGGCTGAGTCCTCCACGGCGAGCGTACGCCGATGGAATTGGCTTCGGGCAACCCTCCCGATCCTGCATTCTAATGGGCCACGCTGTGCCCTTGGTGTGCCCCAAGGCATGCCGCCTCGCTGTACAGCGGCCCCGCAGCGCGCAGGGCAAACTAGGCAATTTCAGCAACAACAAAACACAAGAAAATGAAGCTTCTCATTCGGTCCGTGCTGCTGGCACTGGCCATTATGGCCCTATTGGGCTGCAAAAAGGACAAGGAAGAGGTAACCGGCCCCAACAGCCCCGGGTCCGGGGGTGTAAGCTTGCACTTGGTAGGCTCCGCAACAACGGAAAACCTTACCGTGGAACTCTATGCGGATAGTGGCACACTACAGGTAGGCCACAACACGCTGTATGCCAAGGTGAGGAATGCAAGCGGTCAGCTGATTGCACCCGCCAACCTTACCTGGCAACCGCAAATGACCATGGTGATGGACGGCATGGAACACACCCACGGATGCCCTTATGGCCAAGCAGTACCGACCAATGATGCCACCCAATTTGAAGGTTATGCGGTATTCATCATGGCCAGTGGCGACATGGACCATTGGGCAATGCTGGTCAACTTCACCTTTAATGGTACAGTGCACCAAGTAGCAGTACCGCTAACGGTGGTGGACGGCACCAATGATCACCATAAGGTGTACGCCACCACCATGGGAAGCGACGGCAACATGTACATGTTGGCCCTGTTGCGGCCAACCTCACCCTCCATCGGCGTGAACGCTATGGTGGCGGGACTGTGGAAGCATGTGGACGACCATGATTTCCCACAAGTGGACGGGTACACCATCCGCGTCGATCCGCGCATGCCCGGCATGGGCAACCACGGTGCCCCCGGCAATGTGGACCTTGTGCAGGGTACGGACGGTTTTTACCACGGCCAGGTCGGCTTTTCCATGAGCGGCTATTGGAAGATCAACCTCATGGTGGAGAACGGCGAGGGTGAAGTGGTGGCCGGGAACGAGGTGACCGGTCAAGTTCTGGAAAGCAGCATATACTTCAAACTGCAATTCTGAACGGTGCGTCCGCAACATACACGCACGACATGGGGGAAGGGCCGGCACATGTGAGTGCCGGCCCTTCTTAATTTTTTCGCCGGGTCGATCGCGTCCCCGGTCGCAACGGCATGGCAAAGCACCTCAACGAATTACTGCCGCATAGTGGCATGTGGCAACAGTCGTTCCACGGCACGCTCGGCATTTATCATGTTGGTGCGGCCGCACTTGGCCATGGTGCATGGTTTGGTAAAGGGAAATAGAACTTGCGATTCCAAGATCAATGATCACCCCTCCACCAACACCACCTCCTCCTTGCTCAACCCGTACAACTCATACACCAGGCGATCGATCCGTTCCTCTACATGCGCGATGCGCCCCGCGAGTTGTTGGGCCTGTAGGCCGGTGGTGGATGCCTCTTCGGCCTTGAGCTGAAGCAACGTCCGCACTTGGGTTGCGATGGCGGCGGCTTGTTTCCTTTCGAAGCGTATGGGAAGCCGGGAAACGTACATCGGCTTGTATTCGAAATAGCCATTCTGTTTCGTGCTGGCAATGTGCTTCAGTACAAAATCGATGGCCTTTGAATTGAGGACACCCAAAAGAAAAAGGTCATCCACAGCTATGATGGACGTTTTGTCATTCGAGTAATTACCCAATTGGTCCAAGGCATAAGATGCCGACTTGACGATAGCTGGAATGATGATCTTCGGTTTCTCGAATTGCTGGTAGTAGTCCACCGAATCTTGGATCTCATACCACTGGTATGATCCCGGCTTCCGGCCAGCCCAAGGCCCTTTATGGCCCTTAGGCTTGGGCATTAATTGCTTTTTGTATTGGGCCAGATGGGCCTTTATGGCCGGATACCTTTCGATGTCGATGCCCCGGCGGGTGAAGATCAAATACTTCGCACTCTTCGGCTGCTGGTAGCGCTTGATGTCGCGCCCGGCC
>JBIQMI010000309.1:0-3377 GCA_044463585.1 Cryomorphaceae bacterium | reverse complement strand
ATTCGCCGCGCCCGATGTTCTTGCTGCCCTCGAAAAGCAGGTGTTCGAAAAAGTGGGCAAACCCACGCCGGTCGCGCGCTTCGTCCTTGCTGCCCACGTGGTACATCACCCCAACGGCCACAATGGGCGTGGTGCGGTCCTGGTGCAAAATGACGTGCAGGCCATTGGGCAGGTCGAATTCGGTGAATTGGATCTCACGGGGCTGGGCCACGGCCGTGATCATAGCCATTGTGCAAGCGGTTAATGTGGTGGTCGTTCTCATGCTTCGCGGCCTTACGGCAATAAGGGTGGCCGAATGTAGGAATTGCGGCCGAGCGCTGGCCGCTGCCGGTACATGAACGGTGCCATGCAGGGCCGGGCGGGCACGATCGGGCGAACCGCTACAGGAAACCGGTCAATGTTCGCGAACTTCGCACCATTCAAAAACCCCGGAACGTTCCACCGCGTTGAAAGGGCCTTCACCCATGGCACCTCCTACTTCCGCATCGCTCGACCGCTGGCTTGGCGCCAAGGCCTTTGCGCTGGCCCAGGAGATGCAGGGCCAATTCGGGGCCTTGCGCACCGGATTGCTGGACAAGCGTTCGGCCCGACGGGACGAATTGCGCACTGGCGCCATCGCCGCATTGCCCGGTACCACCGCGGTGCGCGAGGGCGATTGGACGGTGGACCCCGCGCCCCCCGAATTGCTGGAACGCCGGGTGGAATTGATCGGTGGCTGCAGCCGGAAGGAACTGATCGAAGGCCTGAATGCAGGAGCAAAGAGCTATGTGGCCGACCTGTGGAACATGACCTGCAACGAGGCCGAGGCCATACACCGGGCGCACCGCAACATTGCCCGTGCCGCCAACCTGCGCCTTTCCTACATCTCCGATCTGGGCGAACGGATCCGGATCAACCCGGGCACCGGCACACGGCTGATGGTGGCCCCGAGGCCATTGCATGTGGACGATCCCGGATTTGCCGGATGGCCCCCCTCCCCGGCCAGTTTTCTGGACCTGGCCGTGCATGTGGCCAGCAGCTGTACGCAATTGCAAGCGCGCCAAAAGGGCATTTACTTCTACCTCCGCGGCGTGGCCGGCCATGAGGAAGCGCAGCTATGGGCCGCTTTGTTCGACTTCCTGGAGTTGCGCGCGGGGCTGCCCAAGGGAAGCATCCGTGCCACGGTAATGATCGATAGCCTGCCGGCCGTACTGGAGGCGGGGGAAATTTTGCATGCGCTGCGGCACCACAGCGCCGGACTGGCCTTCGACCCGCAAGGCTATGCAGCCGACCATATCACTTTGTTCAGCACGTCCAACTCACCCGTGCTGCCCGACCGCGAGCACATCGGGCTTGACGCGGTTTTCCTGCGCAGCGTGAGCCTGAAGCTGATCAGCATTTGCCACCGCAGGCAGGCACACGCCATCGGCGCACCGGCATTCGTGCTGCCACCAGAGGACCAAGGCACGCTGCAACCCCGTTACCTGGAGATGATCGCCGACAAGGAGCGCGAAGCCGTGGACGGGCACGACGGCACCTTGGTGGCACACCCCGGCCTGGTGAACCCGGCCATGACGGAATTCAACAAGAGCATGCCGCGTGCGCACCAGATGTATTTCATGCCGGAGGACCGCACCACCTTGGCCGACCTGGTGCAACATCCGCAAGGCGAGCTCACGGCCGAAGGCATCCAGCGTTGCATACGCACGGTGATCAAGGGCCTGGTGCACTTCCGCGAACGGGGGCTGGTGGTACAGGGCGGAAGGCTGCACGACCGTTCATCGGTCCGGCTTTCCATGCTGCTGCTTTGGCACTGGACCCGCAACGAGCATTGCTACATCACATCCACCGGCCTCGAGGTGCACGCCGATGTCATGAAATTCCTGATCCGCAAGGAGGGCGAGAAGATGTTCCGCATGGAAGGGGGAACATTGCATGAGCGCGCCCAACAGGCGGCCCAATTCCTCACGCAGGTCGTCCTCTCCGAAGCGCCTCCGCCGGAGTTGCTTGTGCTGGAAACCGAACTGGCCGGAACCGATCGCTGATGGAGAACGGATGGATCCATTGTGACGAGCAACTGCCCGCCGATGGGCAGCGCGTGCTTTGCTGGGTGCCCGGCAACACGGTGCACATGGCCGGGTTGCAACAGACCGAACTGAGGGAAGTGGTCCTGCTCCGCTTCGCGGAGGACTGGTTCATCAAGAACCCGAGCAAAACGGGCCGCGCCACGCACCGCCATTTTTGGCTGGGTGAAGGTTGCAGCAATTTTTTCTTTGAGCGGGTAACCCATTGGAAGCCGCTGCCCGAGGGGCCCGCTGGGCAGTGATCGGGGTGGAAAACGAAGGGGCCCGGCGCGTTTGCGCCGGGCCCCTTTGGCATTTGCCGAATATCCAATACCTCATTGGGACGCAAGAAAACGACACGACAACCGTCCGTCCGCCACCACGGTGTACAACGCCATCCTTACCCCTTCCAGCGCCACGGCGCCGCTCTGCCCATAGGCGCTGTTCACCGCTGTGGCCAGCACCATGCGCCCTTGCGCGTCGAACACCTGCACGTAGTGCGGGCCGTCCGCCAGGCCGTGCACCACAAAGGCCCCGGGGCCGAGCCACTGGGCACGGAAGGCAGGCGTGCCCCCGGCATCATCCCGCACGCCCAGCGCGCTGCACTGGTCAAACTCCCCCGTGTAGTACACCAGCCCTTCCAGTTGGGGAAGAGCATCACTACCGGTGCCACCGTACAGGGTACCGTGGTAGAAATCCATCGGCATCAGGTAATACGAGAAGTACGTTCCCTGCGGGATGCAGAAGTTGGTGCCGTCCCAGGTACAAATGCCTGCGGGCACGGGCATGTGGTTCACCGCTTTGTACCCGCCACTGATGTACAGCAGACCGTCATGCACATTCAGGCAGCCTATGTCGGGCGTATAGAAATCAGAGTAGTTGTCCGCCTGTATCCCGGCACCCACCGGCCCCAGGGGCCGCCAGGTCTGCCCGTCCCAGCGCATGATCCCCTGCCCGGCGTTGCCTGTCCCGTACTTGAACATCCCTCCCACGTACAGCTCCCCCTTGTACACCGCCAGGGCGGCCAACCCGTCGTACCCTCCAAGCAGGCAATGGTCGCAGATCGGTACCCAGGTGGTGCCGTCGTACTGTAGCAGGTCCTTCCACCAGCCCTGGGTGAAGCTGAAGTTGCCCCCCACCACCAGCTTGCCCTGGTAGCTCACGATGTCCCGCAGCCAGGCTTCGCCGAAAATATCCAGTTCGGACCAACCCGGCACAGGCTCCCAATGCCCCCCCACACGCTTGGCCCGGCCGTTGGCGTACTGTCCGTCGGCATATTTCGACACCCCCAGCGCATAGAGTTCGCCATCCACCACCCGCACGTTCACGACCACG
>JBIQMI010000308.1:0-3443 GCA_044463585.1 Cryomorphaceae bacterium | reverse complement strand
CGACGGATTGGAAACGATCACCATCAACGTGCGCCAGAACGTTGTATGCAGCGGCATGCAGGTGGTGCACGATTATGTATTCTACATCGATCAATATCCCCTGCTGGATGTTACCACGGCCGATGTGGACGGCCTGTGCGGAGGGGAATACACCATAGGGCCGCAAGTGGCCGGCGGGGCGGGGATGTACCAATTCCTCTGGAGCACCGGTGACACCACGCCAACAATAACGGTTTCACCGGCCGAGACCACTACCTACTATGTGACCGTAAGCGACACGTGCAGCATACCGTTCGTGCTGGACAGCATTACGGTGCACATACCGGTGTACCCACCGGTGGAAGTGGCCACCAGTCCCGATATTGAGATCCAGTGCCTGGGGCAGGCCACGCTATCGGCGACCACCACCGGCGGCAATGGCACCTACAGTTACCAATGGACCCTGGACGGTACTGTGATGGGGAACGCGCCGAGCCTTACCGTACCGGCCAGCGACACGGTTTGGTACGTGCTGAAGTTGACCGACGGGTGCGGCGATTGGGCGGAGGATTCCGTGCGCGTGAGCACCATTCCATTGCCAGGCATCGAGATCCTTTCCTGGGACACCACCGTGTTCTGTACAGGCGATAGCGTTGTGCTTTTCCCGCGCGGGGTCACCGGGGGCAATGGAGTTTACAGTTTCCAGTGGTATGACTCGGGCGGCATGCTGTTGGGCGATGCCGATACGCTTGCCGTGGGCGTACCTGCCGATGCGGATTACATATTGCGGGTGCAGGACCAATGCGGCACCGAGGCGGATAGCCTCTTCCGCACCCTGTACCCGCGCTACCTGCCGTTGGCCATCGACCTTACGCGCGATAGCACCATCTGCAGTGGCGACTCCATCGTGCTTTGGGCCAAGGTGACGGGTGGCTCGGGTGTTTACACCATCGATTGGCAAGGCCTGGCCTGGAGCGACCCGAAATACCGGTACACCGGCGATGAGGATGCGCTGTTCACCGTGGACGTGATGGATGAGTGCGGCGCGTTCAGCTCGGCCACTACCAAGGTGGTGGTGGAACACCCGGTGGCACGCATACTGCCGGAAAACCGCGGGCAGGACGATTGGCTGTTCCAAGCCTCCACCTATCCCTACACGGTACCGGTAATGATCTGGGACCTTGGCGATGGCACAAGGGTGAAGGCCACCTCGGTTTACCATTCATACCATGATCTGGATGACCACTTGGTGAAGCTGCACACGGTAAGCGATGCCGGCTGCAAGGCCGAGGACAGTTTACTGGTGAAGCCGCGCGCCACGCTCTTTTTCCCCAATGCCTTTACACCCGACGGCGACGGGGTGAACGACACCTTCGGGCCCGTGTACGACTCGGTGGACGAATATCACCTGGTGATCTTTGACCGCTGGAACCATCTGGTGTTTGAAACGGACGACATCACCAAGCATTGGGACGGTACGGTGCTGGGCGGTGCCGATGCGGCCACCGGGGTGTACGTTTACAAGTACAGGGCAAAAGGATATTACTTTGAGGCCAACCAGAAGTACGGCCACGTTACCTTGCTCCGTGGTTCGAGAAAACCCTGACCCCCCCAAACCCATGACCCGATCCTTACTTGCCATCATGGCATTGGCCAGCGCCGTTGGCGCCAACGCCCAGCTTGTGGTGAACACCACGCTTACGCCCCAGCAACTGGTTGAAAACGTACTGGTAGGGTCGGGCGTTACCGTATCCAACGTGAAATTCAATGGCATGGTGGTGAGCACGCCGCAGGACGGTTCCGGCTCATTCACCAATGGGGCCGCCACCAACTTGGGCCTCGATGCGGGTGTGATCCTTTCCTCGGGCCTTGCGGCAAACCTGGCCGGGCCAGCGAGCTATTTCGGCAGCGACCAGTTGGGCACGGGCTCCGATCCCGACCTGCTTGCCATTACCACGCCCGGAAACACCATCCAGGACAAAAGCATATTGGAGTTCGATTTCATTCCGGACGGTGATTCCCTGCGGTTCAACTTCGTATTCGGCTCGGAGGAGTACCCCAGCTTCAATTGCAGCCCCACCTACAACGATGTGTTCGGTTTTTTCCTCAGCGGCCCGGGCATAACCGGCCCTTATACCAACCAAGCGATCAATATCGCGTTGGTGCCGGGAACCACGCTGCCGGTGGGCATACAGAACATACATGGCACCGGTGGGTCATGCGGGCCCGCCAATGCCCAGTATTATGTGGACAATGCGAACGGGACCAGCATCTCGCTCAATGGTTTCACCACGGTGCTGCGGGCCGAGGCAGCGGTTACCTGCGGGGTCACCTACCACATTAAACTGGCCATAGGGGATGCCGGCGATGGCAGCTATAATTCAGCAGTGTTCCTGCAGGCCGGCAGTTTCCAATCCAATGTGCTGCCCACGCTTTCCGCCAGCAGCCTGGTGGACGGCACCACTGCGGAAGGGTGTGGGGGGACCAGTTTCATCATCCATAGGCCCGCCAATACGGACAGCACCCTGGCCGTGCACTTTTACTTCACGGGCACCGCCACACCCGGGGTTGACTATGCAATACCGCCCAGCCCCGTGTACATACAGGCCGGGCAAAACAGTGTGTCGGTGCCATTCCTGGCCATTGATGACGGCATTACGGAAGGGATCGAAACGGCCATCATGAACGTGTTCATGGTGAACAACTGCGGCGATACCATCACCAATTCCACCGTGCTGGTGATCGTGGATTACCCGCCGATCGAATTCCATACGACCAGCCCAATGATACTGGCCTGTGACCAGGATTCGGTGCCTGTGTACGCCAGCATCAGCGGCGGTTTCGGCCTTACCGAAATGCTATGGGGCGATACCCTGGCCAGCGACCACATTTACGTGCCCGGCAAGAAAAATGGCACCTATACGATCTATGCACACGACCAGTGCCCCAAGACCGCATCAACCACCATTGTGGTGGACGCCGGTTGCCAAGTGGTCATTCCCAACGTGATCACCCCGAACGGTGATGGACACAACGACCATTTCGTTGTGGAGGGCATCGGTGGGCGCGAGAACCGGGTGCAGATCTGGGACCGTTGGGGCCGCGAGGTGCTTAACACGGTGAACTACCAGAACAACTTCTCCGCCAAGGGCATGTCCGATGGTGTGTACTTCTACTACATCAAGGTGCTGGAGCAGGAATACACCGGCCATGTGCAGGTGCTGAACGGCCGATAGGGCCTTTGGTCAATTTCCGGTGGCAGGCCCAAGCAGCGTGGTGCCCGTCATTTCTGGCGGTTGCGGCAATCCCATCAGTTGCAGCAAGGTGGGGGCCACATCGGCCAGTACGCCGTTGCGCACGGTAACCGGGCGGTCGCACAATACGAAGACCGGCACCGGGTTCAACGTGTGGGCGGTATTCGGCGAGCTATCAGGGTTCACCGCTTTATCGGCGTTGCCGTGGTC
>JBIQMI010000307.1:0-3444 GCA_044463585.1 Cryomorphaceae bacterium | reverse complement strand
CTGGGCCAGGCCAAGATCACCGTGAAGGAAAAACGCAAGGCCGGCGAAGGCATCCCCCTGCCCGAGGCCGAGGTGGTGGTAAGCGGCGGGCGCGGCATGAAAGGCCCCGAGAACTGGGGACCGTTGGAAGAATTGGCCAAGGAACTGCATGCCGCCACGGCCTGCAGCCGGCCGGTGGCCGACATGGGCTGGCGGCCGCACCACGAGCATGTGGGCCAGACCGGCGTTGCGATCAGGCCCAACCTGTACATCGCCATCGGCATCAGCGGCGCCATACAGCACTTGGCCGGCGTCAACGGCAGCAAGGTGATCGTGGTGATCAACAACGATCCCGAGGCCCCCTTCTTCAAAGCGGCCGATTACGGGATCGTGGGCGACGCCTTCCAGGTGCTGCCGCAACTGATCGAAGCGGCCAAAAAGCTGAACGCCGAGCGTTGACCGCCATCCATCCGGCGCATCGGCCTTGGCCGGGATGCGTTGTTCCGTACCTTTCACAACCGCTTTGCAGATAGATGGAGAAGATAGACCTGAAATTTGTCCGGCTCATTTTCAGCCACACGAACCACGGTGCCTATGCGCTGATCCTGGCCGAGCAAACGGGCAACCGGCGCTTGCCCGTGATCATCGGCGGCAACGAGGCGCAGGCGATCGCGATGAAGGTCGAGAACATCCGCACGGCCAGGCCGCTCACCCACGACCTGTTGAAATCCGTTTGTGATGCACTGGAGGTCCGCGTGACCGAAGTGCTGATCAACGACCTGGTTGAAGGCGTATTCCACGCCAAGATCACCTTGGAACAGGACGGCCGCACAGTTGAGGTTGATGCGCGCACCAGCGATGCCATCGCCTTGGCCCTTCGCTTCAATTGCCCCATCCGCACCTTCGAGTTCATACTGGTCGCGGCGGGAGTGAAAAATGAGGACAGTGCCGAGGAGGCCGAACAGCAGGCCGTGCAGGAGGTGGCGCCGAAAAAGAAGAACATCCGAACGGCCAGCGCGGAGGAACTGAAACAAATGCTGCACGAAGCCCTGGAGGCCGAAGACTACGAAGGGGCCAGCAAACTGCGGGACGAGCTCAAGCGCCGCGAGGGCACCAACTGATCGCGGCGCGCACTGTACCGACCAACGGATGAAGCGCACGGCCATGATCCTGCAGCGGCACGTTCACCGGTCCAGCCCATGATCAAGGACGAGCAGCAGCTGCTGAAGAATTTCAGCCTTGGCAAGATGCTCCTGCCCGTGGCCATCGGCCTGGGCATAACGGGCCTATTGATCTGGCGCACCGCCGACCTCGATTCATTGCAAGGCATCCGCTGGACCTGGAACACCACCTTTTGGATGGTGCTGGCCCTGCTCAGCCTGGTGGTGCGCGACTGGATGTACATGGTGCGCATACGCCACCTCACTGGTAACCGCCTGCGCTGGACCCGCGCATTCGTGGTGATCATGCTTTGGGAATTCGCCAGCGCATTGGCGCCCGGGATGATCGGTGGCGGCTTCTTCTTCGCCATCTGGTTCCTTACCCGGGAAGGCATCGATGCGGGAACCAGCATTACAGTGATCACCTTCACCTCCTTCCTCGATGGCATCTTCCTGGCCGTAATGGCCCCGCTCGTTTACTTCATCGTGGGCTACGACGCGCTTTTCGCCGGAACAGAGTACACCGGCACCTTTTTGGGCAAGAGCATATTCCTCGCGTTCTGGACCGTGTACTTCATTATTCTCGCGTACAAATTGTTCGTGGCCTACGCCCTGTTCGTGAATCCTGTTTTCGTGAAACGGGCCTTGGTGGGCATCTTTTCGGCCCCTCTGTTGCGCCGATGGCGCCGCTCGGTGGTTACCACGGGTGACCAATTGATCGTGGCGGCCAAGGGCCTGAAGCACCAAGGATGGAGCTATTGGTGGCCCGCCCTGGCCACGACCTTCATTAGCTGGAGCGCCCGGTACAGCATCGTCAATTGCATCCTGCATGCCTTCCCGCACGGCATCCACTTCAGCGATATGGTGGTGTACGCAAAGCAGGTGGTCATGGGCATCATCGTGCTGCTCAGTCCCACGCCTGGCGGAAGCGGCCTGGCAGAATTCATCTTCAACGATTTCCTGGGCATGTACGTTGCCAGCGGCCTGGCCCCCGCGATCGCGCTGCTCTGGCGCCTGCTGAGCTACTACCCGTACATTTTGATCGGCGCGATCATTCTGCCGCGCTGGGTGCGCCGCAACGTGATCGCACCGTTGGTGCAACCCGGAACGCAGGAGCCGCAGGCGCACACCAAGGGTTGAACCTGTGCCGATCGCGCCGCCATTCGGCAAATCATCCTACATTGACCGCCTTTCAGAAAGCATGGAGCGATTCCAAGGGCTCTTCGGCGTGGTGCTCATCTTGGGCATAGCCTACCTGGCCAGCAACAACCGCAAGCGGATCAACTACCGCACCGTGGTGAGCGGGCTGTTGCTGCAATTGATCATCGCCGTGCTGGTGCTCAAGGTGCCGCCGGTAACGCGGTTCTTCCAAGGCATCGGCCATGGCATGCAAAAGATCGAGGCCTTCGCGCGCAAGGGCGCTTCGTTCGTGTACGGCGGCATTGCGTCGGTACAACCCGATGGCACCCTGGCCAATTACACGCAAGGGGGCTTTGTTTTCGCCTTCAACATCACGGCAACAATCATCCTCGTATGCATTATAGTGGCCATACTTTACCATATGGGTTTCATGCAGCACGTGGTATCGGTGATCGCCAAGGCCATGAACTGGGTGATGCGCGTGAGCGGTGCCGAGGCGCTGAGCAACGTGGCCAGCGCATTCGTGGGGCAGGTTGAGGCCCAGGTAATGATACGGCCCTACTTGGCCGGCATGACCCGCAGTGAACTACTGGCCAGCATGAGCGGCAGCCTGGCATGCATCGCGGGGAGCATCCTGGTGGTGTACGTGGCCATGGGTGCGCAGGCGGGCATGGACCTTGCGCCGAAACTGATCGCCGCCAGCCTGATGGCCGCACCGGGGGCACTGGTGATCAGCAAGATCGTGTGGCCCGAGACCGAGGAAAGCCAGACCATGGGCAAGGTGAAGCTGGAGGTGAAAAGCCCGTACATCAATACCGTTGACGCGATCAGCCATGGTGCCGGCGACGGCTTCCGCATCGCCATGAACGTGATCGCCATGCTCATCGGCTTCATCGCCTTGATCGCCCTGGTGGATTATGGCCTGGTGCGCATCGGCCACATCTTCAGCCCCGACCTCAACCTCTCGCTGGATTGGATCTTCGGCAAACTGTTCTACCCCATGGCATGGGCCATGGGCGTGCCCGCATCGGATGTTGCCAACGTGGCCACACTGCTCGGCCAAAAGCTTACGATCAACGAGTTCGTGGCCTTCATGAACCTTACTTCCCACACGGTCCCCATTGCCACCGATAAGGGCCTGCTCATCGTTTCCATCGCCATTTGC
>JBIQMI010000306.1:0-3449 GCA_044463585.1 Cryomorphaceae bacterium | reverse complement strand
TGGTGGGATATTGGTTGAAGAAAACCTTCCAGTTCGGCTACAGCTACGACCTTACCACCACCGGCCTGCGTACCTACACCACTGGCACGCACGAGGTAATGCTGGGGATCACCTTCCAGAAGGAGCAGAAGAGGCTGGAGGAGTAAGGGAGAGTACGCCGCAATGGACCGCTGGTTCATTTGCCGGTATTTTCCGCCAGGGATGGGAGCGGCGGCTGGCTGAAGGCGCGGCCCTGCGGGTGCGTGGAGCGAGGAGGCGACCATGGAAGCCACCGCAGCCCCGCTCCGCAGGCCGGGCCGAGGACACCACAGCGGACAGCCCGTTAAGGCGGCCTCCACATTCATTACGAACGCACAGCGCTTTCATGCACGGAATAATTTGGCTTCGTGGGCATGAGGTTGCAGCTGAATGAAGTTCGTGGCGCGTTTGGCCGATGACATTCCGGGGTTGTGGTGCGTTTTTATTCATCAGCCGTTTTGGCATGCCCAACGGTGGGGGTGAAGTGCGCCGTCGATCAAAAAGGACCGGTTACCGCGCCGGTTCTATCTTGCGGCGTTCATCCGGTGCCTTTGCCGGGCAATATGGGCTTATGGTCTGGAATTGGGCTTTTGGGCGAACCATTCATAATGCGCCGCGGCGTTTTGCCACGGCAATGGTGCTGTTTTGTCCTTTGCTGTTGCTGGCGGGGCCAGGCAGCAATGGCACGGCCACGCTGTGCAGCAACGGCGCGCCGGTGCAATTGATCAATTTCTTGGGGGGCAGCCCCGACCCGGGCGGTGCATGGAGCGGGCCCGCTGCGCACCCCGGGACCTTTGATCCCGCCACGGATGCACCCGGAGTTTACACCTACACCGTTGCCGGGCCGCCGGTGCAAAGTGCTACGGTGACCGTGGTGGTGCACGCCATGCCGCAAGCCGGAAGTAACGGCACCCTGACGGTTTGTTCCGATGGTGCGGCGGTTTCATTAATGACGCAATTGGGTGGCAGCCCCGATCCCGGCGGAAGCTGGAGCGGACCGAGCCCTGTGGCCGGCGGCATGTTCAACCCGGCTACCATGATGGCCGGCACCTACACCTATACCGTAACGGGCACACCACCGTGCCCGAATGCCACGGCGAATGTGGTGGTAACGGTGAATGTGGCGCCTAATGCCGGCAGCGCCGGCACGCTGGTCTTGTGCAGCAATTCCGCGCCCGTCGGCCTGTTCGCGCATTTGGGCGGCAGCCCATCGCCCGGCGGTACCTGGAGCGGGCCCAGCCCCGTTGCAGGTGGCCAATTCGATCCAGCCTCCATGTCGCCGGGCACCTACGTGTACACCGTGCCGGGCACACCGCCTTGCGCCAATGCCACCGCCACGGTGGATGTAACGGTGAATGCGCTGCCCAGCGCGGGCACGTCCGGCGCATTGTCCGTTTGCAGCAACGGTGCCCCGGTTGATCTGTTCAGCGTGCTTGGCGGTGCGCCTGACCCCGGCGGGGTGTGGACCTTGGGCGGGGATCCGGTGAGCGGGACATTTACCCCCGGCACTTCGGTAGCGGGCACCTATGTGTACACGGTGAATGGCACGCCCCCCTGCCCGAACGCCACGGCGAATGTGGTGGTAACGGTGGTGGCCGCACCAGTGGCGGGCGGCAGCCGCAGCATAACAGTGTGCAGCAACGACGCGCCTTTCAGCATGCGGGCCAACCTGGGCGGCTCACCCGATGCCGGCGGTACCTGGAATCCCGGCGGCAGCGGAACCTTTACCCCTGGCACTTCCGCGCCCGGGGTGTACACTTATGTGGTGGCGGGTACCGCGCCTTGTGCGAACGATACGGCCCGGCTGACCATTACGGTGCGCGATGCGCCGGACGCCGGCACCGGGCGCACGATCGCTGTATGCAGCAACGGGGCCATCTTCAACTTGGCCGATTCCCTGGGCGGCACGCCCGATGGCGGCGGTACCTGGACCGGGCCGGGCGGGGCGCACTCGGGCCAGTTCAGGCCGGGCGTTGATCCAGAGGGGCCGTACCAGTACCATGTGGCGGGGCAGGCACCGTGCGCCCCGGCGACGGCCACGGTTACCGTACTGGTGAGACCTGCGCCCAATGCGGGCACCAATACGAACGTGGTGAAATGCTCGAACGCGCCGCAATTCACACTGCTTTCGCAATTGGGCGGAACCCCACAGGGCACCGGCACTTGGACCGGCCCCGGCGGCACTCCCTTTCCATCGGGCACCTTCATTCCCGGCACAACACCGCCCGGACTTTACACTTATACCGTCACGGGCCAATCGCCCTGCCAGCCCGCAGTGGCCACGGTGAATGTTTCCATTGTTACGGCGCCGAACGCCGGCACGTCGGCCACGGTCACTGTCTGCAGCTCCGACGACAGCTTCGGCCTGGTGGGCAAGTTGGGGGGCACCCCTGGTGTGGGCGGTACTTGGACCGGCCCGGGCGGTGTGGCCTGGCCTTCGGGGGTGTTCAGCCCCGGGGTAAGCCCGGCGGGCATATATACCTACCGGGTGGTGGGAACATCACCCTGCGCCGATGCCACGGCCACAGTAACGGTGAACGTGGTGGCCGCGGCCAACGCCGGTGGCAACGGCACCGTGACGCTGTGCAGCACCAGTCCGGACGAGAACCTGTTCACACATTTGGGCGGCACGCCTGATCCCGGGGGCACATGGACCAAGCCCACGCCGCCCGGCGGCACGTTGGCCGGCGGCATCTACAAACCCAATGATCCCACCCATCCGGCCGGTACCTACACCTATACGGTGAGCGGCGCCGCACCGTGCCCCAACGTTTCAGCCTCGGTGCTGGTGGTGGAGAACCGGGCACCACAGGCCGGAACCACGGCAAGCACCACGTTGTGCAGCACCAATCCGCCCTTCAACATGCGCGATGAGCTGGGCGGTACACCTGATCCCGGTGGCATATGGCTCAATGCGGCGAATGCCGTGGTGCCTGCCACCTTCACACCAGGCACAACGCCCACCGGCACCTATAGGTACGTGGTGAACGGTTTGGTTCCCTGCCTGAACGATACGGCGCGGTTGACGGTGAACGTGAACATTGCGCCTAACGCGGGCTTGAACGGCGCCGCCGTGGTATGCAGCGATGATGCGCCGGTGGACCTGTTCATGCTCTTGGGAGGAAGCCCGAACAGCGGCGGTACCTGGAAGGATCCCTCGAACGGGACCAACAATGGTTCTTTCGTGCCTGGCCCTGGTGCGCTGGCCGGCGGCTATACGTACCGCGTGCAAGGCCAAAGCCCCTGTGCCGATGCCACGGCAGTGGTGACCATAACCCAGCACACACGGCCCAACGCGGGCACCGGTGTTACCGTTCCGTTGTGCAGCACCGATCCACCGGTGAACCTGTTCGAGCGCTTGGGCGGCAGCCCGGATGCGGGCGGCGCCTGGACCGGCCCGGGCGGGGTGGCCACGAACGGCATTTTCGTGC
>JBIQMI010000305.1:0-3451 GCA_044463585.1 Cryomorphaceae bacterium | reverse complement strand
TCAACGGTGGCGGTGCCTTCGCCGGTCTCCACCGGTATGCTGTTGGGCATCACGCTCAGCACCTTCACCGGTGTGTTCACCTGCACATAGGCGCGGGCCTTGCCGCTGAACACGTTGCGGCGGATCAGGCCGTCGCCGTCCGGCAGGGTGGTGGCACCGGGTACTTCACCGGCCTTTAACCGGGCCGCCACGCGGGGCGCCACGGCCTTTCCGGTATCGTCGTGCGTGAAGATCACCCATTGGGCGTTCTCCTTGGTGGCCACATCGGCCACCAGCCGGGCCAATTGCTGGCTATCGGCGTCGCCCGTGTCGCGCGCCACGATCACCTTGGCCGCGGGCAGGGCCGCCAAGCGGTCGGCGGTGGCATCGCCAAAGGTCACCAAGGTTACTGTGATGTTCTGCTGGCCGGCGACCTTGCGGCCATAGGTAAGGGTTTCCAAGGCATTCTTCGGCACCTTGGCACCTCGGGTATCGGCGAATACGATAACGCTCATCTTTTCGGTTTAGCGGTCCCGGCGGGGACCAGGGGTTCATGCTCAGATCACTTTGGCCTCGGTATGCAACAGTTCGATCAATTGGCCGGCATTGTCCGCCGGGATCATTTTCACCGCCTGCTTGGGCGGGGGCAGTTCGAACTTGACCGAGGTGGTCAGCGCCTCGGACGCCACGGGCTGCACCACCTGCAAGGGCTTGGTGCGGGCGGCCATGATGCCGCGCATGTTGGGTATGCGCTGCTCGGCCATGCCCTTGGCGCAGCTCACCGCCAAGGGCAGCGGGCATTCCAGCACTTCCACGTCGCCGCGCACATCGCGCTCGGCCGTGGCGATGCCATTGGCAACATCCAACTTGGTGGCCAGTGAAATGAAGGGCAGGTCGAGCAGCTCGGCCACCATGGGGCCTACTTGGCTGCCATTGTGGTCGATGGTTTCCTTGCCCGCCATGATCATGTCGTAGCCCTTGTCCTTGGCAAAGGCCGCTATCTGCACGGCCACATCATGGCCGTCCTTGGGCTCAACATCCACGCGCACGGCATCGTCGGCGCCGATGGCCAAGGCCTTGCGGATGGTGGGCTCGGTGGCCGCGCCACCCACGGTAATGGTGGTAACCGTGCCGCCCTGCGCTTCCTTCAGCTCCAAGGCACGCACCAGCGCATACCATTCATCATACGGGTTCACAATGAATTGCACGCCGTTGGGATCGAATGCGGTGTTGTTATCGGTGAACGCTATGCGCGCCGTGGTGTCGGGCACGTGCGAGATCAGTACGAGGATCTTCATGGGGATGATTCGGATAAGGGCTGCAAACTTAACCACCGGGCCACGCACCTGCCCCCGCCGTGCAACGAACCGCCACGCACCGTGCCTTGTTCACCCCCATAACAACAGCAGCCTGCATGAAGAAAAGGATCGCCAACATCGTGAAATTCGTCAAGCGCCTATTCGCCGAGTTCGGCCAGGACGATACGTTCGAACTTGGTGCAGCACTGGCGTACTACACTATTTTCTCCATTGTGCCGCTCCTGGTGGTTGTCATAGCGGTGGGCGGTTTTGTGGTGGGGCCCGATGCCGTGCGCGGCAAGCTCTTCCACGACCTCGGGGCCCTGGTTGGCACCGATACGGCCAAGGCCGTGCAGGAGCTGCTGGGCGATGCCTACATCAGCGGCAAGGGTTGGATGGCCACCGTGATCGGCCTGGTGACCCTGTTCGTGGGCGCAACGGGCATTTTCAACTCGCTCAAGAAATCGCTCAACCACATCTGGGGCATCGAGCCCAAGCCCAAAAGCTCCATCCTCCATTTCCTGGTCAGCAGGCTGCTTTCCTTCTCTTTTGTGATGGGCCTGGGTTTCCTGTTGGTGGTCACCTTCACGCTCAACACCCTGGTCAGCGGCTTGTCCGACCGGCTACAGCATTTCATGCCCGAATTGGGGGCGCAACTGCTGCCGATCGCCAGTTTCATACTTACCGTGATCGTAAGCGCGGTGGTTTTCGCGAGCATTTTCAAACTTCTGCCCGATGTGCGCATCCCATGGCGCGATGTATTCCCCGGCGCGCTCTTCACCACGGTGCTTTTCCTGCTGGGTGAATTCGTATTGGGCCTGTACTTCAGCAAGGCCGATCCGGCTTCCACCTTCGGGGCCGCCGCAGGGCTCATTTCGTTGTTGCTATGGACGTTCTATGCGTCCCAGACCTTCTTTTTGGGCGCCGAGTTCATTTATGTATGGACCCTTACCAAGGGGCGCCCGATCCAACCGGGCAGCGAAGCGGTGAAGGTGGTGCGCAAGGTGGTGCGGTTGAAGCCGGGCGAAACCACGGACAAGAAGAACGTGGCCACCGATCACCCTGGCCCGGAGTCAACTTTATAGGAGCGTTATGCGTAGGAAGCGGCAACAGTTCCTGCGCAATGCAAAAACACTACTCGCTTCGCGACATCGCCTTGCTGCTGCCCATGGCCGCCTTGTTGGGCATGGGTTGCGGCAACAAGGAGGCGGAAAAAGAGGAGTTGGTCCCCGAAGTCGCCTTCACCTTCGATTATCCGGCCATGGTCATTTCAGTGGATTCGGCCCAAGTTGCCGGGCCGGGCATGTACGTGGAGCTGGACAGTGCGTTGCTTGCACAGGCCGCCCAGGCCAACCACTATGCGCCCAGCCAATTGTCCGGCTTCACGTTCACCAAGGCCAGGCTCCATTTCAGCTCGCCGATGAACAGCCGTTACGATGCGCTGCGTTCGGTTGAACTGTATGCCATGCGGGGCGATTTCGTGGCCGTGCAGGTGGCCAAGCTCGATCCGGTGCCTGTTGGCGCACAAACGCTGCTGCTGAAATTGAGCGGCACCGATGTGCTGGACATCGTGCGCAGCGGACAGGCCCGCCTGATGATGAAGATGCGCTTCGATGGGCCGGTGCCACCGGTAACCGGCCACGTGCTGGTGCTGGGTGCACAGGTGAAGGTGCACCTGTAGGGCCTGTTGGCCCGATCGGGCCAAGTCGGACATGCGCAGCGGAAAAGGCCGGCCAGGGCGCTACCTTTGCGGCCCAACAGACAATTATCCCATTCGCATGCGTACGGTACAATTCCGCGAGGCCCTCAATGAAGCGATGAGCGAAGAGATGCGCCGCGACCCGGACATTTTCCTCATGGGCGAGGAGGTGGCTGAATACAACGGTGCCTATAAAGTGAGCAAGGGCATGCTGGACGAGTTCGGCGCGCGCCGTGTGATCGATACGCCGATCGCCGAGCTGGGCTTTGCCGGTATCGGCGTGGGCGCCGCAATGAACGGGCTGCGCCCGATCGTGGAGTTCATGACCTGGAACTTCGCCCTACTGGCCAGCGACCAGATCATCAACTCCGCGGCCAAGATCCTGCAGATGAGCGGGGGGCAATTCCACATCCCCATCACCTTCCGGGGCCCCAACGCCAGTGCCGGGCAATTGGCGGCCACGCACAGCCAGAGC
>JBIQMI010000304.1:0-3473 GCA_044463585.1 Cryomorphaceae bacterium | reverse complement strand
GACGCCACCCTCAACACCTGGAAGAACGGCGTGGCCCGCGCGCTCAGCCGCTACATACCCAACGGCACCAGCGCCAGCGGCCGCAAGTGCGCCGACTGCGGCGACACCGAAGGCGTGTACTACGAGGAAGGCTGCCTGAAATGCCGCAGCTGCGGAAGCAGCAAGTGCGGGTAGGCCTTACTGGACATGCACAAGCGCAGCCCTGCCGGAAACGGCGGGGCTGTTTTTTTGGGTGGAGGTGATGCGCATGTGCATATTCCATCCTGGGCCATGCGCCTTGTGCAACCACGCCACCATGTTGCTTCGGCGCAACAAGCCACGACCCGGCGGTATGGTGAACTGGTTTTTATGCAGTGCGTATTTTGATCCCGGCCTTGGGGAATGCTCCTGTGATCAACCAAGGCGTGGCTTGCATTCATCGAAGGCATTTACATGTGGACACGCAAAACATTCCAATGTGGCCCAAGCGGTCGGGGAATACTCATGTGGGCGTTGTTGTGGTCTTGTCTCCAGCCCGTTGCACTGCGGGCCCAGGTGCTTGATCAAACCCATGTGGTGGAGGCCTATAACTGCAGTTGCAGCGAATCGGGCAGGCCCATCAACAGCATTCAACTGGGCGTTCGGTTGGACAAGTCCACCACGGTGTACACGGCCTTGAGCACGCTGGTGGGCTGTGGCCGGATCATGCTGAACGTGGACGGCGAGCGCTTCCCCGTCCGGATCACGTTGGCCAACGCACGCGACAACATCGCCAAGTTGGAACCGGTGGAAATGGCAATGGAAATAACCCGGTTCGAGCAAAAGCTGAAACTAAAGCGAACACCGGACTACAAGGCAGTGGTGCCCGGGATGGAAAGGGACCTGCAACCGTTCATTGTGATCTTGCAGGGTGCGCGCATGACCAAGCAGAAGCGCGGCCTGACGGACCAACGGCTCGCGGCACTGGACCGGGGAAATGTGCTCCGGTACGGTTTCACCATGGGCCAGCGCAAGGAAAGCGATGTCGATTTCGACCGCTTGCTTGGCGGCCCGGTGTGGTTGGAAAAAGGCAAGGAGCATTTGGCGGGCCTCATTTCAGGCATCGCAAAATCCGGCGAGAGGACGGAATTTGTGGTCACGGGCGTGGAGAACATCTTGGACAAGGGGCAATTCGTGCCGTACCAGCTCTACCTGAACCACTACCGCGATGAACAAGGTGATTGCGGCCCCAAGCAAATTTACTGGGACGGTTTCGGCACTTACCGGTACCGGACCGGTGAAGAGCCCACCTATGCCCGGATCAGCCGCAAGGACGATTGGAAGAAAACCTTGCGGGCCGCATTGCTGCGGATAAGGGAGCACATGCGCGACAGCATTCCCACGAAAGGAACCAATCGGGAGGGGGATCCGAGTCTCTGCGTTTTCGTGAACGACCTGGAGAACGTGTATTTCGCATTTGCCGAACAGGCCACCCAGGTGGAACGCGATAATTGGCCGGTGCTGCCGAGGTTCGTGAAAGCCTACAGCAACGTCTTCTGCAAGAACCGCAAATTCACCGATACGGAATTCACGCGCGATATCCTGGAGCTCAACTTCTGGATGGACCGGATCGGCAGCGACGAACTGCGCCTGCTTTACACGCTGGGCTACGACTGGAACGCGTTCGAGGGCTTCGTCAAACGCTATTTCATCCTCACGCAGATCAGCAACATCCGCAAACGGTACGATGGCCTGATGGCCCGTGCACGCGACATCAGCGATCCATGCCAACAGCTTCCCATGCTGGAAGAATTGGAGCAGGTGCTGGACGATTGGGTACGCCATGGCGGCCCGGGCAGCGATCAAAACCAGGTGCAGTTGGCGCAATACCGGCGGACGTTGGCCGCCAAACGGGACAGCGTGATCAAGGCCCGCATGGAGGAAATTGCCAAGGATACGACGGAGTTCGCTGCGTTGCGGGCGGCGATCGAGCAGGACAGTTGCCTCACGGAAGCCGAGGTACGGCTCCTCCTGAAAAAAGCCGAAAACCGGATGGCCGTTAAAGAGAAGGAAGACCTGGCCTATGGCCATGGCGTTGTGGACGGCGTCCGCGCCACGATCGCAGGGGCCTTGGGGCAACAGGCCCTTTCGAATGTGGTCACAAAGGTCTTCCGGGTGGAGGGTGGCATAGGCATTGAATTGACCATTCGTGGGGGCGGCGCGGTACTGGACCGGCGTTTGGTGGGCAACGCCGGTGATGCCAGCGACACCACCACGGTTTACCGCAGTGGGTTCCCCTTGGGCAGTGTGGGCGATACCCTCTCGGCCGACATTGCCCAGGTTTTTTGGGAGCGCATGTGCGAGGACTACTCCTCGCGGAAGTGGGCCTATCGCACAGAAATGGTGGACGTGACCGGGATGGCCGATGGCGTACCCGTACGAAGCCGCATCACCTTCGCCGAAGGCTGCAGGCAGCAACTGTCCGCCCGCAAGATCGAGGACCCCAACCAGCAATTGGCCTTTGCCCGCGCATGGAGCCTGGTGGAACAAATAAAGGCCGGCGACCGGTGCGGCCTGTTCGACCTGCTCCAGCCCGTGATCCATTACCGCGCATTTCCCCAACGCGGCGGCGACTACCAGGGTGTATCAATGCGTGCCGTGATCAAGCGGCTTTGAGGGGGGGTAACGTTAGCCCGGACCATTTCTATGTGCGATGAGAGCAGAGTGCTACCACGCCTTTATGCCCAGTGCAACCGGATCTTACCCCAACACGACCCCCACTACCCCCCATTCACCCCAAACTCAAACTGCACGTTCGTATTCCCCGGAAAACTCCGCTCCTCGAAAAACACGTTGCCATCGGCATCCACCAGCAGCACGGTGCTGCAGCGCGTGCCGTAGTCGGGGGTGCGGATGAAGATCGAGGAGACGGCGCGTTCCATCGGGAGCGGCAGGCCGGTGTCCGGCAGCTTCGTGTCGGCGGCGGTGCGGTCATCGGCCAGCAGTTGGAATAGCGCGGGCACTAAGCGGTCCTTGGGCAGGTCCAGCACGCGCCGCAGTTCCTGCTTGGCGTGCTCCACCTTGGGCCATGGTGTGTCCAGGAAGTGGTTGCTCAGCCCGTGTATGCCGGGTTCCAGGGCGTGGTCCGTGCCTTGGATGTTGTTGTGGTAGCGTAGCGCGCCAATGGGGCCGTGGAGCAGGTTGAATCCGGCATAGCTGGCCGTGCGCCCGGTGTCGATGCCGTGTTCCAGTGCCTCGCGCACCAAGATCCCCCGTGATGGGCCGGGTGGAGGCACGTTGCGCATGTCGCGGTAGTTGGTGATGGCGGCGAACCGCCCCGGCCGCGTGATGCCCATCCACGTGCCGCCGGCCTGCATATCGCGGCCTGCAAGGATATCGGGGGCATCTTCCCAGAAGTGGGCCGGCTGCGCGGCGCGCGAAAGGAATTCATCGCGGTTGGCCGCCACGATCAGGGGAAACTCCGCGCGCGCCTTGTAGGCAATGGCGATCAGGCA
>JBIQMI010000303.1:0-3476 GCA_044463585.1 Cryomorphaceae bacterium | reverse complement strand
TGGTACACCTTCGGATTTTCGTAAGCATTGGGAACAACGGGCACCAAGGGCGTGGCGCACCACGTGGTCAACGCCATCTTCAGGGTGGCGATATCGGCAAGCGTTGGTGGCACGGTCGGGGTCCAGGCCGTCAGAACCGTGATAAGCTGGTTCACCTTGTTCAGCAGCGCGGTGTCCGCCTGCCGCACCGTGTTGGCCACCACCAGCCCGCCCTTCGCGTTGCCGTTGATATACCGCAGGGCGATGCGCTCGGCGTAGATCAGCCACGTGGCCTCGGCCTTGTTGCCTACCAGCCCCAGCAGCACCTTACTGTTCGGCTCCGGCACGGTGATGTCATCGCCAAGCCCGAGAAGGACATCATCATACTCCAACCCGTTTGCTGTAGCCGTCATGGTGCCGCTGGCCACGTCGGTACCCACACACTCGGCCCATACGGTCTGCACCGGAACGCGCGCATTCACTTGGGCAATGATGGCCGCCTTGAGCTGTTCGATCACGTCCATTCCTGCGCCAGTTTGATGTCACGCTCAAAACCGCCGGGACCGAAGCTCACGGCCACACTTTCCGCGAGGTAGCTGCCTGCCCGCTCGGGGTGCTGCGCATCCGCAAGCTGCACGCGATCACCGTGCTGGCACACCGGGATGCCGAAGCCCTTAAAACCGCCCTCATAGCCGTCGTACTTATACTTCTCCATGTCTGCCATCGCCAGCTTCTTCAGCTCCTTCGCGGATCTGATTCCGTAATAGGTCAGCGTGCGCTGCTCGCCGTCCGGGTCGCCCACCTCCACCTCCAGCTTGTCACCGTTGGCCTTCACGCTCTTCGCCGTCACCTTCAGCTTCACCTCGTCCGCAATGCGGTACTTCAGGTCGCTGCTCTTCACGTTCCGCGCCTGGTCGTAGCTGGCGGTGCGCGCATCGGCATCCAGCAGCTTGCCGCAGTACACGGTGCCGTTCTTCAAGTAGGTTACTAAGCCGAAGTCGTCGGCCAGTTTCTTGAAGGCATCCGCCTTGGTGCAGCTCTCAAAGCGCAACGGGCCAATGGTCGCGTCCAGCGCGTCCACCTTGAAGGTATCGCCCACCAGGTCCTTCAGCAATGCGGGCACGTGGGTGTCCTTGTAAGCCTTGTTGAATGACTGTTGAAGCAGGGGCCAAAGGCCATCCCTCAATTCTATCTTCACCGGCGTATCGGCTCCCGTCCGAACCACGTACCCCTCGAACTCCAGGACATCCAAATTGCCGTCGTAGCCGAGGTACACCTGCACCTTGTCGTTGCGCTTTATCAGTGTCTTCAGCGCCTGCTGTTGCAGCTCACCGATGTTGCGCGGCAGCGTAATGGTGGCGCTTTGGCACACGTTGCGCACGGAGGTCTCAATATCCACCGCGCTCACCTTGCGGATGGCCACCTGCCCACGCGTGGGGTTCGCCGGGAACAGGATGTATGCGCACATCGCCAGCACCATCATTCCTTGCCTTTTTTAGTGCGATGCCAGAACCACAGACCCGCCGCCTTGAACACGCCGCCCACGAAGCCGCAAAGCGCGGCCACGGCCACCGCCCGCCACACATTGGGATCGGAGAGCCAAGTGGCCAGGCCACTGGCCATGCTAAGCAGGATGATGCCAAGGGGTGAACTGTGGTCTGCGTGCATCACTGTAGGATCAATTCAAGCGCGTCGTCGCTTTCACACGTCATCTGAAAGCCGTGCATGCGGGGCTTGCCGGGGATCTGATTGAAGGACAGCGAGAGGATGGATAACCGGTCGATGGCACGCTGCTGGAACAGATCGCCGCCCGGGTGATCACCGCCCAAGGCGATGCTATCGGCCAAGCTGGCGAACTCCAGCAGTTTCTCCTGCATGGCCTCCAGCGTGGTCAAGCCCTGCGGCTGCTGCGGCTCATCCATCAGTATGCCGCTCAGGCGTATCTGCCAGTCTTCCAGGGCATACACCTCTTTCACGCTTGCGCCGCTGGCCACCACCGGGGTGCGCGCGATGGTCTTTCCACGGCTCATCTCCACCACGGTGCTTATCGGCAAGCGCAGCTCCCCGAGGGTCACTTGCTCAATGCGGCCATCGCGGGCGAAGCGGCGATACGCTCCACCTCGCAGGGTCACCGGGTAAAGGATGGGCAGCCCAAGGTGGCTCATGGGCCTCGCCTCGTTGTCCTCCACCACGGTGATGCCTGCGAAGCTTACTCCCGGTTGTTCACGTTGGGCCTGCTCCATCACGCCGGGGAAAGTCACGGGGTTGGCGATGCCGTAGAACAGGCTTAGCATGCCGGGGAGGTCGAAGCGCGGATTCTCCATTAGCCCAGGGCGAATTGCGCGTCGCGCAGTTTGTTTGTGATCATGGCCACAACCTGTTCGGCAGTGTCCTTGGCGCTGGCCTGCACATCGCGACCAATGCCGAACTGCATGTTCATCGTGATGTTCATCGCGATGTTCCGGTCGCCGCTGCCGCTGCCGCTTACGGCGCTACCCTTACCACCGGCATCGGCCGCACCGGTCGCGCCTTTGCCGCCAAGCAGGCTGTCCGCGCCAACGTGGCCTCCCGGCGCAGCAGCAAGGGCGTTCGTGGAGCTACCCTTCGCCGCGCCCTTCGATGTGGCATTGAAGCCTGCAATGCCTTCGGCCTGGCCACGACTAAATGCAGAGCCGACCTTATTGCCGATGTCCCGTGCAAATCCGACCAGCTTTTCAAAGCCAGGAATATGAGAAAGCAACTCAAACACTTTCCTGAACGGGGCCATCAGAATGTTGGCCAGCTGGGCGAACGCGTCTGAGACCTTGAGGATGAAACTCTGAACACCTTCCCACACATGGGCAAGCCATGCGCCGATTGCCTGGAACATGCCGACCAATGCGATCCAGGTGGCTTGCACGGATGCCCGCCACATCTGGAAGCCAAGCACCAAGCCGTCGATGATCGGCTGCACGGCGCTGGCCACCCATGCGAAGGTGGCCTTCAGTACTTCCCACACACCCATCACGCCACCTCGGAAGCCCTCGAAGTGATACCAGGCATAGATCACCCCTGCCACCAAGGCCGCGACGGCCATGATCACTACGCCTATGGGGTTCGCGGTGAGCGCGGCGTTCAACAGCCATTGCGCACCGGACCAGAGCGTTGTGGCCGCTGTGGCGATATTGGAGGCAAAGGCTATCGCTCCGGTCTGCACGGCGGAGATGGCTTGCAGCGCGTTATTCGCGATCAGTGCCGCGTTGTTCACCAACATGGCGGCGGTATACACGCCCACCGCTACCGCGATGCCGGTGAGCACACCCTTCACAAGCGGCCCGTGCTGCTGCACCCAGGCAAACCCATCGCGCAGGTATTCGATGCCGCCGCTCAACCCGCCGATCACGCTGGTGATAAGCGGCGCCATGCTCTGTCCCAGGTCGCTCTTGAACTGCCCCCAAGCATCGCTCAGATTGCTCATCTGCCCGGTGATGGTGCGGCTCTGCGCTTCCATCAGGCCG
>JBIQMI010000302.1:0-3500 GCA_044463585.1 Cryomorphaceae bacterium | reverse complement strand
GGCATCCTGTGGGCCACGTTCCTGTTGCTGCCCGCGTTGCTCTACGTGCCTTTCCTCCGCGATTTCTTCCGGTTGGCCTCGCCCGGCCTGCCGTTGCTGGCCGTATCCATGGCCGTTGGCCTTGTTAGTGTGCTGTGGTACGAGGCCGTGAAATGGCGGATGCGCAGGAAAGCGGCCATGCCTGATTGACGCCGGTTGTGCCGAAAACGGAAAGGAAATGACCGCCAAGCAATTCGCCTTGATCCTCGCTGCCAGCCTGATCGTTTGTGAACTCGCGGCCTTGGTGATCTGGGCGATCTGGCGCGAGAATTATTTCGCGCTGTTGGCCCTGGCCGCGGTGGGGATAACGGCTGCTGCGTGGGTGCAGGATGATCGTGCGGACAAGAAAAGCGATCGGTAGCACTGCCCGGGGCTACATCACCTCATTAACCAGTTGCAGGCGGCCACCGCGGAAAAAGATCAGCAGGCTGCAACCGGCCGCGCATACGGCCATTACGCACAGCATGGGCAACGGGGTGCCGTTGAAGAGCAGGCTCGTGAGGTACGAGGCAATGGCACCAACCCCCATTTGCAGGCTGCCCATCAGCGCCGAGGCGCTGCCCGCCAAGCGGCTGAAAGGGTTGAGGGCCAAGGCCGAGGTGTTGGGGAAGATGAAGCCTTGGCAGCACAGGTAAAGGAAGAGCAGCGCCACGAAGGGCACCAGGCCCAGCAGCTGCAACGCGGCCAGCAGCACCAGCACAAGGCTGATCACCGCTTGCAGGCCGGAGGCGGTACGTGAGATCGCCACGCTGTCGTGCCGTTTCAGTACCCAGTTGTTCACCTGGCTGGAAAGGATGATGCCCGACGCGAGGAAGGCGAAGGTCCAGCCGAACTCGCGCTCGGTGAGGCCGAAGAGCTGCAGCAGAACGAACGCCGATCCAGAAAGCCAGGCGTAGAGGCCCGATGAACTGAAGGCCCCGGCCATGGTGAACACGCTGAATTGCGGCAGCCGCAACACCTGGCCGAAGGAATGCAGGATGGGGCCGGGCATGAGCGAGATCCCCGGATCGGGCCCTTTCTTTTCCGGCAGGAAGAAAACGACGCCCAGCAACACGGCCAGAATGATCGCCGCCAAAGTGAGGAATACGTACGGCCAGCCGAGGAAATAGATGATGTAGCCGCCGACGGTGGGTGCCAGCACGGGTGACACGCCAAGAATGAGCATGAGCAGGGAAAAGATGCGGGCCGTTTCACCGGGCGGGAAGTAGTCGCGCACATACGCACGTGCCGCAACCATGCCGGCACAACTGCCCAACGCCTGCACAAACCGGTGGATGATCAGCCCTTCCACCGTGGTTACCGTGGAAAGCACGATGGAGGCGGCGATGTAGACCAACAGGCCCGCGATCAGCGGAGGCTTGCGCCCGAAACGGTCCAGCAGCGGGCCGTAGATCATTTGGCCAACCGCTATGCCGAAGAAGAACGAGGTGAGCGAGAGCTGCGCCTTATCGATGGTGGTGCCCAGCGATTCCGCGATCGCGTCCAGGCCGGGCAGGTACATGTCGATCGAGAACGGGCCCACCGAAGTGAGCAGCCCAAGGATCAAAATGATCACGGCCCGGTTCCGTAGCGGTTGCTGCAATGGACGCGGAATAAGGGTGCAAATATCGGGCTTCACGGGTTGGCCCTCCCCAGCGGGAGCGTGGGACCAGGCCGTGGGGCGCGCTTAGAAGGAGGCCACGCGCACGCTGGTTGCTTGGTCCACCACTTCGTCCAAGCGGGCGGAAATATTCTCCCGCAATTCGCGGAAGGCCAGCAGTTCCGAGGGTTTCAGCGGTTCGGCGCTGGGCATTACCTCGCGCCGCGGGTCCACTTGTTGGCCATTTTTCCAAAAGCGGTAGCACACATGCGGCCCTGTGGCCAGGCCGGTGCTGCCCACTTCGCCAATGGTCTGCCCTTGTTGCACCACCTGCCCCTGCTTCACCAGGATCTTCCGCATGTGCAGGTATTGCGTTTCATAGGTGCTGTTGTGCCGGATCTTCACATAGTTGCCGTTGCCCGCGGTGTAGCCGGCCTTGGTCACCACGCCATCGCCCACAGCTTGGATCGGGGTGCCATAAGGTGCGGCGTAATCGGTGCCCAAATGGGCCTTCACCTTTTTCTGCACCGGGTGGAAACGCTTCAGGTTGAAGCCCGAGCTGATGCGCGAATATTTCACCGGTGCGGCCAGGAAGGCCTTCTTCAGGCTTTTGCCCTCGGCATCGTAGTAGCCCTTTTCATCGCCTTTTTCATACAGGTAGGCTTCCTGCACCTTGGCCCCTTCGTACCGCACGCCCAGCAGCACCGGGCTGCCGTAAGGCTCGCCGTCAACACTGCCCTGGCGGTACACCATGCTGAAGCGGTCGCCTTTCTGAATGCGGTGGAAATCCACGGTCCAAGCGAACACGCGGCTCAGTTCCACGGCCAGGTCTGGCGTGGCGCCCGCGTTCACCAGGTCGTTCCAAAGGGCACCGGTCACTTCTATGCTCAGGCTTTTTTCCTCGGTGCGCACCGGGCGCTTTTCGAGCCGTACCGAACAGGGCTGCCGCAGGTCGAAAACGACATGGTCCACCTGGTCGGCCTCATAAACGAAGAATGCGGGCGTTGCGCTGTCGTGCTCGGGCAGTATGTAGGCGAAAGGATGCCCGGCCCGCATGCGTGACACATTGAAGATGGGCTCGGCCAAGCGCACCAGGCTGTCGATCAAGGCCGGTGCAAAGCCGAACGGGGCCAGCATGCTGCTGAAGGTGGCGCCCGATTTCACCCGGTCGCGCTCCACCCTGAATCCATCGAGCGGTATACCGTAGGCACTGGGCGGGGCGGCCGCACTGTCTGCGGCGGTCGGTTCGGTTTCCTGGGTGTATTCCACATGTGGCGCAAGGTCCACTCCCGTGTAGAGGTAGGTTGACACCCCCGCGGCCATCAACAGCCCCCCAACGCTCAGCACAGTCTTTTTCCGCATGGCACGAATGAAGCAACGAAGGCCGGCGAAAATAGTTGCGCCCTCCGCGCTTTTTCAACAGCGGAACCGTAAAAAGCCTTACAGGTACGGCCTTTTTCCAACGGCCTACAACTTGGCCACGGGGTGTGCCAGGCCCTCGTAGCCGGTCAACTCCATTTTGATGGATCCCACCAAAACCTTCGCTTGGGCCAGCAGTGGAATGTGGTTGGGGTCATCCGTGATCCACACGTTCAGGTCCTCGTTGGTCTTGAAGATGCGGCCTTCCTGCACCACGGGCTGGAACTTGAGCGCCTTGTACTTTCCATTGCGCAGTTTCACGGTTTCGCGGCCCATGAAGCGCATGCGCAGGGGCCAGAGCTCGTTGTCCAGGAAACAGGGGATCACGAATTCCTGCCCGGGCTTGGCGCTGGAAAAATCCAAGGTGCGGGCGTAGTAGAAGGCGCTCAGCATGTCCTGCACATGCGGCGGCACATCGTAGGTCTTCTTTTCCTGCGTGGTCACTTGGTGGCGGCGCTGCATG
>JBIQMI010000301.1:0-3541 GCA_044463585.1 Cryomorphaceae bacterium | reverse complement strand
AACAACAGCCCGGCCCATGTGAAGATGAGGGAGTACACCAGGTCGCGGCTGTCGATCACGCCGCGCGAAAGGCTGCGGAAATGGGCATCGGAATCCAGATAATTGAAGACCTGGCCCACGCTTCCCAGGGAATTGGCGGCCACCACCGAGGCGCCGAAATGGAAGAAGGCCATGGCCGACAAAGCGATGATGTAGGCAGCGATCTGGCTGGCGGTGAGGCTGCTTGCCAAAAGGCCCAGCGCCAAGTAGAACGCCGACATCAGCAACAGCCCTGCATAGCCGCATATCACGCGCCCATGGTCCACCGGGCCAAGCCAGGCCACCGTGGCATAGTAGGGCAGGGTGCAGGCCAAGATCAAGGCGACCAGGGCCAAGCAGGCCATGAACTTGCCCAGCACGACCTGCGCAGGTGTAACCGCCCGGGTAAGCAACAGGTCCAGCGTTCCGCTTTTCCGTTCCTCGGCCAAGGTGCGCATGGTAAGGGCAGGCACGAGAATGAACAGCGCCCAGCTCGCTACGCCGAAGAAGGTATCGAGGTCCGCCAGGCCGCGCATGAAAATGTCGGTGCCGAACCACCAGGTGAAGAAGCCGGTAATGGCCAGAAAGGCGATGATGGCCAAGTAGGCCAATGGGGCGTCGAAAAAGCCGGCCAGTTCCTTGCGTGCGATCAACAGTGCGGGGCGCATGGGTCAGCTGCTCGTTGCATGGCGGAAAATGTCCTCCAGGCTGTTCTTCTCCCTGCGCAGCTCTTCCAGCGTCCAGCCTTGTGCCGCGCACGCCCCTGCGATCCGGCCGCCATCGGCAGTGCCCATTTCCACCCGGTAAATTCCCGTTGCTGCCTGCAGCGGTATGGCCAGGAATACGCCGGAGATCGCTTGCAGCGTGGCCACCACCGCATCGGCGGGGGCGTTCGGTATGGCCACCGTGTAGCGCACGGGCCCGTATTCGCCGCGGCACAACTCTTCCGTGGTCCCATCGGCCACGATCCGGCCTTTATGGATGATGAGGATCCGGTCGCAGACCGCCTCGGCCTCGGAAAGGATGTGCGTGCTGAAGATCACCGTGCTGCGTTTGCCTGTTTCCTTGATCAGGGCACGGATGTCCTGCACCTGGTTCGGGTCGAGGCCCGTGGTGGGCTCATCCAGCACCAGCACCTTGGGCCGGTGCACCATGGCCATGGCCAGCCCCGCGCGTTGCCGGTACCCACGGCTCAGCTCGCCGGTGCGCTTGTGCTTTTCCGCTTCCAGCCCGCAGGCCTGTACCGCCTCGCGCACGCGTTGCTCCACCTCTTTTGCCGGCACCCCTTGCAAGCGTGCACCGAACCGCAGCAGGTCAGGTGTGGCCATTTCAGGATAAAGCGGATTGGTCTCGGGCAGGTAACCGATCGCGCGGCGCAGGCCGGTGGCATCGGCCGTCATGGGTTGGCCGCCCAGCAGAACCCGGCCCGAATCGGGCCCGGCCAGGCCGCAGATCATGCGCATGGTGGTGGTTTTCCCCGCTCCGTTCGGACCGAGGAAACCCAGTACTTCGCCCTTACGGCCGTGAAAGGAAACGTCGGCCACGGCCTTTTGGCCACCGAACGATTTGGTCACGTGTTCAACGTGGATGTCCATGGCGCATGAACGGCGGCGGCCCTTGGCATTCAGGTGCCCTGCACCCGTTTCGCTTCTTCCTGCCGCGTAAAGCCGTCGCGGATCATTTCCAAGGCCTGGGCGATCCGGCGCTTGCGCGTTTCCTCCTTCTTGCCGTCGGCCACCCATTCCTCATATTCCTTGCGGGCCGCAGGTTTGAAGATTTCCCAGTTCGCCCAAGCGCTGGGGTCCTTCCGCAGCACCTCCTCAAGTTCCGAGTAGCCCTTGTCCTTCTTGTCGGCACCAGATAGCTTCTTGTTCAGTGCCGTGGCCTTTTGTACCAAGGAGGTGAAGCCGGCCTCGTTCAGGGTGTCATGCTCGCGGAATTTCACCGTGCGCGTGGGCTTGTCCTCGGGGCTGGCCTCGTAGGGCAGCCGGGTGGATTTGAATTGTGCGCCTTTGGCGAAGGTGGCGCTCACCGATGTTTTGGAGGCGGAAATGCTGATCAAGGGCAGGCCGGCAACGTCGAAGTGCGGGCTCTGTGATCGCCAATTTTCCTCTACATCGCCGGCCACGGAATGGATGAGCTGGCGCAGGCGCACCATCACCTTTCGCTGCCATTCGGGGTGGTTGGCGATGTACAGGTTGATCTGTTCTGGAGCTAGCATTGGGTTTTTTCTGGGTTCGTGGATCGTCAACGCCGACTTCCGTCGGTCATCTCGATCAATATTGGAAAGGTACGGTCTTTTCTGAAGTCGGGGGCGCCTTCAAGGCCGAACAAGCCTTCGCCCATCGGCCACACGGCATCGGCATCGAAATAGCCCGAGCGGGTGCCTTCCTGCAGCACCGCCCGTTCCTTGTAGCCGCCGTCCGGCCTGAATTCAAGCATCAGTGCATCCTTGGGCTTGTCCACCGGGTCCACTGGTTGCTTCTTCTTGCGCAGCTCGATGTTGCGCGCGTCATCGTTGTAGAAAATGAAGAGCTGGTCGGCATAGGAAATGGAGAATGCCTTGCCCGGGCCACTCTTGGCGAAGCTCATTTCGCGGGGCACTTCCGTGTACCAGGCCTGGCCGCCGGCCGCATCCAGCTCCATCACGTGGAATGCGCCGTTCACCCACTCCGTCTTGTCCACTTTTTTGCCGGTGAGGTCGCTTACCTGGTGGGTTTCCACACCGGCACGTTCGGCCACCACGAACCAGCCGCCGTTGGTCTTCGGCCATACCTGCCCAATGTGCATGTTGGTCTGCAACCGTTGGACCTTCTTCACCTCTTGCAGGTTGAACGGGTGCTTGCCCTGTACTTTCCACGTGGCATCGGCCACATTCAAGGTGGCATGGAAGATCCCTACCGATTCATCGCGGTTGGCCTCGGGGTTCGAATAAACACCCGTGCACGCCACTTTGCCGTCAGCCGCTATGGCCAACAGCGCTTCTTGGGCAAAGTCCTTCTGGCCAAGGTCCAGGGGGAAGGCCTGCTGGCCCGTGCTGTCCAGACGGTAGATGCTGAAGGAATAGCCCACCACGTCCTTGGTCTTTGGGTCGGTGTCGCTCACATTCTTGATCAAATACCACGCATTGCCCTTGTTGTCCACCGCTGTGCCCATCACCTCCGTGGCGGCGTTGCCGGCCTCTTTTTGCAGGCTGTTCATCCATTTCGGGGCCATGTCCTTGCCCAGCATCACGGCCACAATGGGGCTGCCCGCGGAGCGGGTGGTGGTGGCGGGGGAGAGGCCCAGCAGCATGAATTGCCCGTTGGCCGAAAGTGTGGAACTGAAACCGACCGTGGTTCCCGGCGTGAAGTAGCCGTTCGTTTTCCCGAAAAGGGCGTAGGGCACTTCCGCGACCTGTGCAGCGGCACGGCCGGTGAGGCTGCGTGGTGAAAGCTCTTGCTGAAGCAGCAGCAATTGGCCGTTTTCAGGATCAGGCTTCGAAAGGATCACCCGGAATTGATCATGGAATGTTTCGATGGTT
>JBIQMI010000300.1:0-3582 GCA_044463585.1 Cryomorphaceae bacterium | reverse complement strand
GCCAATACACCGTGCAGGAAAGCATACTCGACCACCTCGACGTGTACCGCGATGGCGACGGCAGGATCAGCTTCGCGGCCGTAAGCCCGCTGGAAGTGGCCGAGCGCCGCAACGCCGGCGACCCCGTGAGCTGGCCCGTGCACCCCGCCAAGGGCGAGCTGGTGCGCACGGTACGCTACGGCGACGTGTTCACCGTGGACAACGAGGACATGTTCGTGAACACCATCGACGGCGCCAGCGGCCGCGTGGGCCTATTGCCCGTGTGGCGCCCCGTGCCCGTGAAGGAGGCCCGCACCATAAGCATGCGCAAGGTGCTGGAACAACAAGAAACCGTGGAAGCAGAATGATCAAGGACGATTACACATACATCAACCGCTTCTACGGGCTGAACATTACCACGGGAACGCCCGTGGTGCGCACCAGCACCGGCCAACATGGGCACGTTGCAGCCTCATGCGGGTCATACATCCGCATTAAGTGGGAAGGCACTGTTGAAGAACACTCGGGCACATGGCACCCCACGTGGGACCTCGAATACCCCGGCATGACACCAGCGAACAAATGAGCACTTACGACAACATCAAGGCCCAGTACGACAAGCTTTTCGCGCAGCATCGGCTGGAGCTATTGCTGCACAACGATCCGTTCAGCGCCTACAGGCTGGTGCGGCCCGAAGGTGGCCGCATCAACAGTGTGATGATCATGTTCACCCCGGAAGGGGTGGTGATCGCAGGGGACCATGCCCCGTGCCGCCACGGCGTGATCAGCGATTTCGGGTATGACCGGAAATGGTTCCTGAGCCTGAACGGCCCGGGTTATCTCGCAACCAAATTCGGCCTTGAGCGCAAGTTCCAGACCGAGCTGGCGGAAGAGTTCCTGAACGAACGCATCAAGGAATTGCAGGATGCGGGAGCCTCGGCAGAGAGCCTGGAACCTTGGCAGGACCTTTTGGAGCAAGTTCAGTTGGACATGGACCACTCCTCCTTCCAGCGTGCCTTGACGGAACTCAAAGAAGACGAAACCTGGAACATCGCCATCGGCTACGACCCCCGCGACATGGCCAATCTGGCCGCAATACAGCAGCGTTTCGCCGCGTGCTTCCAAGAGATGGACCAGGTTAAACCAGCCGTGGAGGCATGATGGACAAGGAAAGCATCATACTGAAGCAGGAAGTGGATTGCAACTGCAACGATTGCGGGCACTTTGTGCGGAGCAGCGAGGCCCTGAACGCATCCAAGAAACGGCACCGGCAATGGGCTGCGGCCAGCATCCGCATGCGAAGGAAGCGCTTTTGGGAAGAGGCCCAGAAGGCCCTCGGTGCCGGCAAGCGCGACAGCTGCACCGAACTGCTGCGCGAGCACAGCCGCGTAACCGTGGACAAAGGCTACAAGGCAGGTCTGGTGTTCGGCAGATGCGCCAAGTACAACAAGCCCATACAAACCGTGTCCAACGTATGCCAAGTGGACACGCAGGAATGCTTCGTGCACCGGCGCCGTATGCGGTCTGGGATGTAAACGCCGGTTGAGCGATGAAGCACCTACCAATACCCGGTCCCAAGGACTACCCGGATGATATCGCTTCCGGTGCCGGTATCTACACCAACACCTGCAACGGTTGCGGGCAATCCTTCCTTGGCATCAAGCACCGCACATGGTGCCGCGAATGCACTGGACTCGGCAGGTTCATTGCGCAGATGTCCTCCACAACGGAGCACAGCGGCTTGCAAACGGCCATGGCCACGGTAAGTGCCTACACTGGCCCGCGCCCGCCCAAGCCCCGGAAGCCGCCCACCGCAGGGCGCCGCAAGGCCACCAAGGCGGCCAAGCGCGCCGCCAAGGCCGCCCGCAAAGCCAACAGGCACCGATGAAAGGGCGCCCGCGCCTTTCATCTTTCAAGCCGTGCCGCAGCCATGGCGTGCTTTGCGCTAATGAAGCCCAGCCGCCGCGTAAAGTGCTACTCCGTGCGCCTCGAAAGCCTAGTGAGCATAAGCCCCAAATGCTACCGGGCCACCGCTTTCGATGGCAGCACCGCGCTGGTCCCCAAGAGCCAGGTGTACGGCATGGACACCGCCGCCGAAAAAAGCGAGGCCTACTGGATCGCTGCCTGGTACATCGAAAAACCGGACGTGCACTTGCAGGCCGCACGCAAGAAAATAGGGTGGTTTGACAAGACCACGGGCCGCATGCTTCCACAAATAACCGTGGAGAAGCACGTGCCCGCGCCAGTTGCCCCCGTGGAACCCACCGTGCACCCCGAACTGCGCAAGCCATGATGGAAGCCCTATTGCCCGCCCAGCAGCTTGCCATAAGTAAGCTCCGACACCTGAAGGTGGGCGCGCTTTTCATGCGGCCCGGCACCGGGAAGACCCGCGCGGTAATGGAACTGGTGCGCTCCGTGTCCGATGCCGATGCGGTGCTGTGGCTGGCGCCCAACCGCCTGGTGAACCCGGAAATTCCCGGCACCGGCATAAAGGACGAGGTGGCCAAGTGGGGCGGCCTGCCCAACGTGCACTACATGGGCATCGAAAGCCTGAGCAGCAGCGCCCGCCTGTACCTGCGGTGCATCAACCTGCTGGAGGCCGCGCACAACCCGCTGATCGTAGTGGACGAAAGCCTCCTGATCAAGAACGCCAAGGCCCTGCGCACGGCCCGCATCATGGAGCTTGGCAGGCGCTGCCAATACAGGCTTATCCTCAACGGCACCCCCGTAAGCCGCAGCCTGGTGGACCTGTGGGCGCAAATGGAATTCCTCAGCCCGCGCATCCTCAACATGGGGCAGGCCGAATTCATGAACACATTCTGCGAATGGATGAAGATCACCGCCCGCTTCGGCGGTTCGAGGACCTTCACCAAGCAGTTCATCACCAAATACCACAACATCGACTACCTGTATTCACTTATAAGTGAATACGTATACGAGGCGGACCTGGAGCTGAGCATACACCGCCAGCACCACGACCTGGATTACACGGTGCACGGCGATGCCAAGCTGGCCTATGCACGCCTGAAGGAGGAATACCTGGACAACGAAAAGCTCCAGTTCCTCAACAACAACATCTTCCTGGAAATGACCCAGAAGATGCAGCACCAGTACTGCTGCACACCGGCCAAGTTCGCCTTGCTGCACCAGCTATTCCGCACCGTGGAGCAGGAACGCACCATCATCGCCTGCAAATTCGTCCGTAGCCGCGAGGAATGCACCCGTGCCTTTCCCCGCGCCACCGTCCTTAGCATGCAAAGCGACGCCCGCGGCCTCAACCTCCAGCATTGCAACAACCTTATATTCTGGGACAAGACCTGGGACTGGGCGCACGTGGACCAGATGATGCACCGCATATACCGAACCGGCCAGCAGGAAGCCTGCCGCTTCTACCACCTGCATGGCGATGTAGGGCTGGAGGCCATGATGCGCAAGAACAACGACACCAAGGAGGATACGCTGAAATACCTGAAGGTGAAAACGTTGGAGAAGGAGCTATGAACCGGAAAGCCGCAAAGCCATACCTGGTGTGCACGGACCCCGGTCAGCGCCGGGACTTCGTGCGCACCACGCGGCACGGCACAAAGCATGTGGCCGTTTACA
>JBIQMI010000299.1:0-3621 GCA_044463585.1 Cryomorphaceae bacterium | reverse complement strand
CCCCACCAGCTGCGGGTTCTTCAAACGCTCAACACTTACGAAGAAGCTGTCCAGGTCCAAATGCACAATGGTGCGTTGGTCGTTCATGGCGCAAGTGATCGACGGTTTCACTGTCGATCACCGCCCAGTAAGGTAATGTTGCGGGCTGTATTATCGACAGCCCCGGCCCCGCCTTGGGGCCACCGTGCCTAGCCCATCATATTCGCATGGTAGAAGCCGCCGCTCTCCAGGAATTTCTGCATCACCAGCATGGTCTGCAGCCGGGGGTCAAGGTCGGGCAGCTCGCGCAGCTTGTCCATCAGCCCATGGTGCAACAGGATCGCGTTGCTGCCCAGTTCCTCCAAGCGCTTGTCCCGCTCAACCGGATCGGCCAGCAGCAGGTCCTCGTCCTTCTCGGTGTCGTTCAGCAGGCGGTGCACCTCGCGGTAGGCCTGCCTTCCCTCGGCCGAGGTGAACAAGGGCGAGGACAACAGGCCACGCGCCTGCAAGTGCTCCTGCATCGGGCCCGTTTTGAACACGTGCGTATCGGGCACATGGTGGTCGATCAAGCGCCGCATATCGGCCAGGGAGAAGTAGCCCTCGCCCAAGAACTCCAGCACATAGGAGCCGGGCGGCGGCACCTGATCGGGCTCCACCGTGCGCGAAAGGAACAGGCGGTCCACCACCACACGGTCGCCGTGCCCTGCATGCACCCGTGCGTGCTCAAAGGCCAGCGCGCCGGTGTAAACCAAGTGTTCCAAGGTGTAATACAGCATCGCCTCGCCCGATGAAAACAAGGGGTGGTTCAAATAATGGTATTCGTGGGGGCCGATCGCATTTTCCATGGCGAACAACATATTGCTTCTGTACCACGAACAATTGTGGCGGGGAATGGTGCGAAGCGGGGTGGGGCCATGGGTGTGCCGGGCAACCCATGCACGAGCATTGTTGGGCAGTATTGGGCCTTTAACTTTGCCCATAACACATCCCATCGGAATGGCCTTGGACGAAATTCCCATACAGGACCAGCCAGCATACACCATCGGTGCTGCCGCCGGGTATTTGGGCCTGCCCGCCAGTACCGTGCGTGCGTGGGTGAAAGGCCAGCATTATCGTGCGGATGGCGAATCGCGCAAGTATGTTCCATTGATCACGCCGGCCGATCCCATCAATGGCATGCTGTCATTCCGCAATCTGGTTGAACTGCATGTGTTGTCCGTCATTCGGCGGTTCCATGGTATTCCAATGGGCCGCATGCGCACCGCCATCGATTATATGAAAAACGTGTTCGGTACCGAGCACCCATTAGCGGACATACCGCTAGAGACCGACGGTGCGGAAGTGCTTGTAGAGCAATTGGAGGACCTGGTCTCCGCCTCCGGTGCGGGCCAAACCATGATCCGGGGCGTAGTGGAGCAATACCTCCAGCGCATCGATCGGGATGCAGACGGGAATATTTGGCTGTACCCCTTCACGCGCTCGTCCGATCATGCGGAACAGCCCAAGCTGGTCAAGATGGATCCCCGGATCGCCTTCGGGCGGCCTGTGGTGGCAGGGACAGGGGTGCCCACTGCAATGCTGGGGGAACGATATCGCGCCGGGGAATCGATCCAGCAGTTAGCAGATGACTATGGCTTGGACCAACTGTTGATCGAAGAGGCTATCCGATGCGAAATGAAGGCGGCCTGAAGGACGTGCCGGCTGTTTTCTTCATCGACGAAGGGTTGGGCGGCAGGATCATCGGTGCAGCGTTGCGGGCAGCGGGCGAAAAGGTGGCCTTGCATGAGGAGCACTTCGGAAAAGGTGCCCAGGACGTTGAATGGTTGGCCTTCGCAGCGCAACGCAAATGGTTGATCCTTACCAAGGACAACGCCATAGCCCGCAATCCGCTCGAAATGGCAGTGGTCAAAGAAACCGGTGCCTGTGTTTTCGCCTTGGCATCCGCGCAGATGACCGGCCCCGAAATGGCCGAGGCCTTTGTCTTGGCCCGGCACCGCATGAGGCAATTCGCCCGGAAATTCAAGGGCCCCTTTATCGCCAAGGTGTACAGGGATGGCCGTGTGAAGCCCTGGAAACAGGCTGGCGCGCTTTAGCGCAAGCTATCTTTGAACCCATGGCCAAGGCTAAGAAAACCACCCACTGGCAGCTCGCCCCCGCACCCGAAAGCAAGGACCACATCCGCCTCAGGGAAGAGTACGGCCTCTTCATCGGGGGCAAGTGGCAGAAGCCCAAGAGCGGCACCTACTACGATACCATCAACCCCGCCAACGAGCAGAAGCTGGCACGCATTGCCGAGGCGGGGGAGGCCGACGTGGATGCCGCAGTGAAAGCGGCGCGCAAGGCATACGAGGGCGTATGGGGAAAAATGCCGGCCGCCGAACGCGCCAAGTACATCTACCGCATCGCGCGGGCCCTGCAGGAAAAAGCCCGTGAGTTCGCCATCGTGGAAAGCCTCAACGGCGGCAAGCCCATCCGCGAAAGCCGCGACTTCGACGTGCCCACGGCCGCCGCGCACTTCTTCTACTACGCCGGCTGGGCCGATAAGCTCCAGTACGCCTTCCCCGCAAGAAAGGTGGCGCCCTTGGGCGTGGCCGGCCAGATCATCCCCTGGAACTTCCCGCTGCTCATGGCCGCATGGAAGATCGCACCCGCCCTGGCCTGCGGCAACACCGTGGTGCTGAAGCCCGCCGAAACCACCCCGCTCACCGCGCTGCTGCTCGCCGAACTCATCCAGGAAACCGGCCTGCCCGAAGGCGTGGTCAACATCGTTACCGGCGCGGGCGCCACGGGCGCGGCCATCGTCAACCACCCCGGCGTGGACAAGATCGCCTTCACCGGCAGCACCGCCGTGGGCAAGCTCATCCAGCGCTCCACCGCAGGCACCGGCAAAAAGCTCACCCTCGAACTGGGCGGCAAGGCCCCCAACATCATCTTCGCCGATGCCACCATCGACCAGGCCGTCGAAGGCATCATCAACGGCATCTACTTCAACCAGGGCCACGTGTGCTGCGCCGGAAGCCGCCTTTACGTGGAGGAAAGCGTGCACGACGAAGTGGTGCGCAAGCTCAAGCACCGCATGAAAAGCCTCGTGGTGGGCGATCCCCTCGACAAGAACACCGACATCGGCGCCATCAACAGCAAGGAGCAGCTCGGCACCATCAACAAGTACATCAAGATCGGCATCAACGAGGGCAGCGACATGTACCAAAGCAGCTGCGAACTGCCCAACAAAGGCTTCTGGTGCCGCCCCACGCTCTTCACCGATGTGGCCCAAAGCTCGCGCATCGCGCAGGAAGAGATCTTCGGGCCCGTGCTCGCCATACAAACCTTCCGCACCATGGAAGAGGCCCTGCAAAAAGCCAACAACACGCCCTACGGCCTTAGCGCCGGCGTGTGGACCGACAAGGGCGCCAAGATCTTCAAGCTCACCACCTCGCTGCGCGCGGGCGTGGTATGGGCCAACACCTTCAACAAGTTCGACCCCACCTCACCCTTCGGCGGCTACAAGGAAAGTGGGTATGGCCGGGAAGGCGGGGTGCATGGGTTGGGGGCATACCTGCAGCTGAATTAGTTGGGCGTGCCCCCGTCCCCACCGGACCCTGCGGTGCCCGAAGGGCCGGTGGGGCCGGGGTCGGGCTATCC
>JBIQMI010000298.1:0-3658 GCA_044463585.1 Cryomorphaceae bacterium | reverse complement strand
AGGTCATCCTCCAGCGATACGTAGAACTGCGAGCTGCCGGGGTCGCCTTGGCGGCCAGCGCGGCCGCGCAACTGGCGGTCCACCCGCCGGCTTTCATGCTTTTCCGTGCCAACGATCGCCAGGCCGCCCGCTTCCTTCACGCCATCGCCAAGCTTGATGTCGGTACCGCGGCCGGCCATGTTGGTGGCAATGGTCACCGTGCCGGGCTTGCCCGCGTTGGCCACGATCTCGGCCTCGCGCTGGTGCTGCTTCGCATTGAGCACATCGTGCTTGATGCCACGCATCTTCAGCATCTTCGACATCAGCTCGCTCACCTCCACGTTGGTGGTGCCCACCAGCACGGGGCGGCCGGCCTCCTGCAGCTTCACGATCTCGTCGATCACGGCGTTGTACTTCTCGCGCTTGGTCTTGAACACAAGGTCCTCATGGTCGATCCGTGCGATGGGGCGGTTGGTGGGAATGGACATCACGTCCAGCTTGTAGATGTCCCAGAATTCCTGCGCCTCGGTTTCCGCGGTACCGGTCATGCCGGCCAGCTTGTGGTACATGCGGAAATAGTTCTGCAGCGTAACGGTGGCGTAGGTCTGCGTGGCCGCCTCCACCTTCACGCGCTCCTTGCTTTCAATGGCCTGGTGCAGTCCGTCGCTGTAGCGGCGCCCTTCCATGATCCGGCCGGTCTGCTCGTCCACGATCATCACCTTGCCGTTCATCACCACGTACTCTACGTCCTTCTCGTACAGTGCGTACGCGCGGATCAGCTGGTTCACCGTGTGCACCCGCTCGCTCTTGATGCCGAAGTCGCGCAGCACCTCGTCCTTGCGTTTCGCCTTTTCCTCCGGTGTGGCGCCGCTTTTTTCAATGGCGGCCACCTCGCTGCCCACGTCGGTGAGGATGAAGAACTCGGGATCCGAAACATCGCCGCTGATCAGGTCCAGGCCTTTTTCGCTCATCTGCACGCTGTGCAGCTTTTCATCGATGGTGAAGTACAGCTCCTGGTCCACGAAGGGCATTTCCTTCTCCTGGTCCTGCATGTAGTGCGCCTCCGTTTTTTGCAGCAGGGTGCGCACGCCGGGTTCGCTGAGGTACTTGATCAACGCGCTGTTCTTGGGCAGGCCGCGGTGCGCGCGCAGCAGCGCCAGCCCGGCCTTCTCGGTCTGTTCCTTCGAGGCACCGTCCTTCAGCAATTCCTTGGCCTCGGCAAGCAACTTGGTCACCAATTGGCGCTGCGCGTTGTACAGGCGTTCCACGCGCGGCTTGTACTCGTCGAACTGGTGCACATCGCCCTTGGGGGTGGGGCCGCTAATGATCAACGGGGTTCGGGCATCGTCGATCAACACGCTGTCCACCTCGTCAACAATGGCGTAGTGGTGCTTGCGCTGCACTTGCGCCCCCGGCGTGTGGGCCATGTTGTCGCGCAGGTAATCGAAGCCGAATTCGTTGTTGGTGCCGAAGATGATGTCGGCCTGGTAGGCTTGGCGGCGGGCCGTGCTGTTGGGCTCGTGCTTGTCGATGCAGTCCACGCGCAGGCCGTGGAATTCGTAAAGCGGGCCCATCCATTCGCTGTCGCGCTTGGCCAGGTAGTCGTTCACCGTTACCATGTGCACCCCGCGCCCGGCAAGGGCGTTGAGGTAGGTGGGCAGGGTGGCCACCAGGGTCTTGCCCTCACCTGTGCTCATCTCCGCGATCTTGCCCTTGTGCAGTGCAACGCCACCGATCAGCTGCACATCGTAGTGCACCATGTCCCAGGTGATCGGCGTGCCGGCGGCATCCCAAGTGCTGCTCCAAATGGCCTTGTCGCCTTCAATAACCACGCTGTTCCGCTTGGCGGCGATCTCGCGGTCCAGCTCCGAGGCGGTCACCACCACCTCCTTGTTCTCCTTGAAGCGGCGCGCGGTTTCCTTCATCACGGCGAAGGCCTCGGGCAGCAGCTCCAGCAGCACTTCCTCGATCTCCTTCACCGCCTGCTCCTCCAGCTTGTCGATCTCCTCGAAGCGCACTTCACGGTCCGTGATGGACATGTTGCCCTGCTCGTCCATTTCGCGGCGCAGCTCGTCGATCCGGCTTTGCTCGTCGGCGATCTTGGCCGCAATGCGCTCCTTGAACGCGCCGGTGCGCGCGCGCAGTTCATCGTTGCTGATGGCTTGAAGCTTGCTGTACTCGGCCTTGATCCGCTCAACCAAGGGCTGCACCTCCTTGAGGTCGCGGGTTGATTTATCGCCGAAAACTTTCTTGATGATGGTACCGAGCATGTACGGACTTGGTTGCGCGGCGGCGCACCTGACGGGCAGGCCGTTGGGGATGGTGCCGCTTTTTGTTGAAGGGATGCAAAGTTAACGCGCGGGATGCGGGCAGGTGCCGCGTGCAAGACATCCGGCGCAGGTACAGTTCCGTTGCGGCGTTGGAAAACGCAAAACCCCGCCAAGGCGGGGCTTCACATCGGTACTTGCCTTCAGCGGCTAGTACTCATCTTCGTTGAAGAAGAAATCTTCCTTGCTGGGGTAGTCCGGCCAGATGTCCTCAATGGTCTCGAACACCTCTTCATCGTCCTCGATGGCCTGCAGGTTCTCCACCACCTCCAACGGCGCGCCGGTGCGCATGGCAAAATCGATCAGCTCGTCCTTGGTCGCGGGCCAAGGCGCGTCCTCCAGGTATGATGCGAGTTCAAGGGTCCAATACATGATTTCTCAGCGCAGCTGCGTTTTTTGAAATTGGCCGCAAATATAACCGCCTGCGGAAAGTGTGCCGGAACATCCGTCAGCAGGCCAACGCGCATGGCCGGAAAAGGTTTGTGTGCCGCCCTGCATCCCGCTACCCGCGCGGCTTCCACTGTGTTTCGGCAACGCCCATGCGGTGCGCTGTCCACCGGGCCAGCATGAAGAAGTAGTCGCTCAAGCGGTTCAGGTAGCGGATGGCCACCTCGGGCACTTCTTCCCCGGCCGCCAATGCAATGGCCAAGCGTTCGGCGCGGCGGCATACCGTGCGGCAAATGTGGGCCTGCGATATGGCGGGGTGCCCGCCCGGAAGAATGAAATGACGCATCACCGGCAGCGCGGCGTCCATGCGGTCCATGGCTTGTTCCAACGCCTCCACATCGGCATCAAGCACTTGGGGCACCTTGAAGCGCTCGATGGTGGCGGCATCACCCGCTGAAAGCGTTGACCCCAGGTCGAAAAGCTTCATCTGCACATCGGTCAGCATTGCCTCATCTTCACCCTGCAACAGGTCGCGGAGCATGCCGGTGTGGCTGTTCAGCTCGTCGATGGTGCCGTACGTTTCTATGCGCAGGCTTTCCTTGGGAACGCGCTTGCCGTTGAGCAGCGAGGTTTGGCCCTTGTCACCGGTGCGGGTGTAGATCTTCATGGCCCCGCGAAGGTAACCGGGGCAGCACCGTGTTTCAGTAGCGCAGCCTGAAATGCTCCTTCTGCTGTTCGCGGCGCAAAAAGGCCAGGCCATAATGGAACAGGTCAATGGTGACGGTCACGCGGGGATGTTGCTTGATGATCTCCCATGCGCGTTCCATGTCGCTGCTCCAATGGATATCGTCGAAAATGAAAACGCTGTCGTTGTGGGCCTTTTCCAGGCACTGGCCGAAATAGCCGAGCGTGGGCGCGGAAGCGTGGTGGCCGTCGATGTACGCCAGGTCGATACGGTCGATACC
>JBIQMI010000297.1:0-3659 GCA_044463585.1 Cryomorphaceae bacterium | reverse complement strand
GCGCCCCGCCCCGATGCCCGGATCGTGCACCTGATGGAGGAGGTTTACCAAGCGCTGTTCGGCGGGAGGTTGAAGGTGCTGGCCATTCACGCGGGCTTGGAATGCGGCATCATCGGGCGCAATTACCCGGACATGGAAATGGTGAGCTTCGGCCCCACCATCAAAGGCGCACATAGTCCCGACGAACGCGCCAGCATCAAGAGCTTGCAGAAATTCTGGAAGTACCTGCAGGAAGTGCTGGGCCGGCTGTGAGCCCGGACCATTTCCGCTGCTAAATTTCAGGCCCAGGACGATCCGACATGGTGCAATTGCTTTGGCCTCTTCTGCTGTTGTTGCCCCGGCTGCACACCCCTCCCACGGAAGCACCGCCCCCCATTCAGGGTACATGGGAAGGCACCGTGAACGGCCAGCGTTACGTGGAGCGCTGGACCTGTGCCAATGGGCAATGCGATGGGCAAGCAACGGCCTTTGTTGGCGATTCGGCACAGCAAACCGAGATCATGCGGATCACGCATTTCGCCGGGCGTTGGCATTTTCTCGCCTGGCTGGATGAAGGCCCTGCCGTGGCCTTCACGCGCATCCCCTCTGGCGCCGGCACGTGGGCCTTCGAGAACAAGCAGAACGATTTCCCGCACACGGTGAGCTATACCCTCACCCACGATTCGCTGAAGGCCTACATCGAAGGCCCGGGCCCACACGGAAACCTCCGCCTCGATTTCCATTTGGCCAAGGTGGCGGAATAGCAACGAACGCATGGCCGGGTGCGAACGGAAATGAACAAGCGCCCGAAGGCGGTGTTTCATCCCAAACACCACGCATGAAACGGGGAATTGCCATCATTTTGATCTTGGTCGGGGCCGCGGTTGTCATTTATGGCCTGAGCGAGAAGGACAAGAAGCAGACCTCCATCGAGATCGGCAAGACCGAGATCGACATTGGAAAGAAGGACAGTGCATTCTCGCCCTACTACCTGATCGGGGGTGTGGTGGCGATCGCCGGACTGGTGCTGCTGGCGCGAAAAAAATAAGCATAAATCCGCGGCGTGCAGGATCCATCGCGCGGCATGGATTCCACATGGCATGTGGATAACTGTTGCGCCTCCAACCCTTTCTGAGACGGTAATTTCGGGGCCGCGCCGATCACCTCTCCCACACGCCTTTGGCCATGCAGAACGGCCGGGCAACAGGGCTTGGCGCAGGTCCGCATGCAGTTCTCACACCTCCACGTACACACCCAGTATTCGCTGCTCGATGGGGCCAGCGACATCTCGTCCCTCTACAAAAAGGCCGTGGCCGACAACATGCCCGCGGTGGCCATCACCGACCACGGCAACATGTTCGGCGTGTTCAAGTTCGTGGCCGAGGCCGGCAAGCACAAGAACGATGACGGCTCGCTGAAGGTGAAGCCCATCGTGGGCTGCGAATTCTATGTGGTGGCCGACCGCCACCGCAAACAATTCACCCGCGAGGAAAAGGACCGGCGCTTCCACCAACTGATGCTGGCCAAGAACGCCGAGGGCTACCACAACCTGAGCAAGTTGTGCAGCTTCGGCTACATCGAGGGCTTCTACAGCAAGTACCCGCGGATCGACAAGGAGCTGATCCTGCAATACCACAAAGGGCTGATCGCCACCACCTGCTGCCTGGGCGCCAGCGTGCCACAGGCCATTTTGCGCGGCAACCTAGCCGAGGCCGAAAAGGAATTCAAATGGTGGCTCGACCTCTTCGGCGAGGATTACTATGTGGAGGTACAGCGCCACGGGCTGCCCGAGCAGGACCAGGTTAACGCCGTGCTGCTGCAATGGGCCAAGCAGTACAATGTGCCGGTGATCGCCAGCAACGACAGCCATTACACCGACCAGGACGACAGCAACGCGCACGACATCCTGCTCTGCATCAACACGGGTGAAAAACAAGCCACCCCCGTGGCCACCGACGAGGACACCTCCAGCAAGGGCAAGCGCTTCGGCTTCCCCAACGACCGCTTCTTCTTCAAGACGCAGGAGCAAATGGCCCAAGCGTTCCGCGACATTCCCGAGGCCGTGGATAACACGGGCATGATCGTGGACAAGGTGGAAACGCTGAAGCTGAAGAAGGACATCCTGTTGCCCAACTTCCAACTGCCCGAGGGCTTCACCGACCAGGATGACTACCTGAAGCACCTCACCTACCAGGGCGCCATCAGGCGCTGGCTGGGCGAAACCGGCGGCGGCATCGATTCGCTGGACCCCAAGACCAAGGAGCGGCTCGACTTCGAGCTGTTCACCATCAAAACGATGGGCTTTGCCGGCTACTTCCTCATCGTGCAGGACTTCATCAATGCAGGCCGCGACATGGGCGTGCTGATCGGTCCGGGCCGGGGCAGTGCAGCGGGCAGCGCGGTGGCCTACTGCATCGGCATCACCAACATCGACCCCATCAAGTACGACCTGCTGTTCGAGCGGTTCCTCAACCCGGACCGCAAGAGCATGCCCGATATCGACACCGATTTCGACGACGAAGGGCGCCAACGGGTGATCGACTACGTGGTGAACAAGTATGGCCAGAACCAGGTGGCGCAGATCATTACCTATGGCAGCATTGCCGCCAAAAGCAGCATACGCGACGTGGCGCGGGTAATGGACCTGCCGCTGGCCGAGGCCGACCGCTTGGCCAAGCTGGTGCCTGACAAACCGGGCATTAGCCTGGGCCGCCTGCTGCGGGCACCACTCGACGGGGAAGGCAGCCTGCGCACCAAGGAATCGCTTCACGCCGATGACATCAACGCCGCAAAGCTGCTGCGCGAACAATTGGAGAGCGGCGAGGCCACCGCCGACATCCTGCGCGAGGCCGAAAAGCTCGAAGGATCGGTGCGCGGCACCGGTGTGCACGCCGCGGGCATCATCATCGCCCCGAAGGACCTGCTCGAGGTGATCCCGGTCTGCACATCGAAGGAATCCACGCTGCTGCTCACCCAGTACGACGGCAAGGTGATCGAGGACGCCGGGGTGATCAAGATGGACTTCCTGGGCCTGAAGACCCTGACGATCATCCGCGATGCGCTGCGCATGATCAAGGAGAACCATGGGAAGGACATCATCCTTGATGACCTCCCCTTGGACGATGCGGCCACCTACGGCCTGTACCAGCGCGGCGAAACCAACGGCACCTTCCAGTTCGAAAGCCCGGGCATGCAGAAGTACCTGCGCGAGCTGCGGCCAGACCAGTTCGGCGACCTGATCGCCATGAACGCGCTGTACCGCCCCGGCCCCATCGAATACATCCCGCTCTTCATCCGCCGCAAGCACGGCCTAGAGCCCATTGTGTACGACCTCCCGGAAATGGAGGAACTGCTGAAGGAGACCTACGGCGTTACCGTGTACCAGGAGCAGGTGATGCTGCTGAGCCAGCGCCTGGCCGGTTTCACCAAAGGCGATGCCGACGTGCTGCGCAAGGCCATGGGCAAAAAGGACATGCCCACGCTGGCCAAAATGAAGGGCAAATTCCTGCAGGGCACATCGGAACGCGGTTTCGACCGTAAGGTGTGCGAGAAGATCTGGACCGACTGGGAAGCCTTCGCGCACTATGCCTTCAACAAATCGCACAGCACCTGTTACGCCATTGTGGCCTACCAAACAGCCTGGCTGAAAACGCATTACCCCAGCGAGTACATGGCCAGCG
>JBIQMI010000296.1:0-3666 GCA_044463585.1 Cryomorphaceae bacterium | reverse complement strand
CTTGCCTGGCCCTTGCTGCCGCATTTCCCTAAGGTTGCCGCTGCGAATGGATAAAGGTACGGGTACCGGTTGGCGGCTTCGCCCGCCTTGGGAGCGTGCTCGTCAACACCGGCCCGTTGATCCCGCTGATGAAGGCCCGCTATGGCCGGTTTTCCTCATGCTGGCCGGGGTGTTCGCCCTCGTATTCTCCATGGTCGCACTTGCCTCGCGCACCGTGGTGGGGGTGAATGAACTGGCCCGGTGGTTCGGCCTGTTGGCCATTGCCGGCAACTTGGTGCCCATGCGCTGGTACGCCAAGCCATTGGCCATGGACCGGGGCGATTGGTTCTGGTTCAACCTGCTGGCCACCGGGCCTTTGCTGATGAGCGCAGGACTCGTCGCCAACACGTACATCACGGGCCCGGAAAGAACGATCCTGGTCCTGGATCCCGCCCATTTCGATCTTGATGCCTATTGGATCGCCCACGGCCAGTTGCCCCCGCATGAGGATTGGCCGATGGCGCGTGAAGAGTTGTCGCACCGCTTGCACGAGCTGGAGCCGGCCATGGTATTCCGCCTGGCCAAGGGATGCTTGGGCCGGTGGGTGGTGCTTTCCGGGCAAACGGTGGTGGTGGCACCGCGCAAGCAGGGCAGCTCAGCGCAGGTTAAGGTCCTGCTCCAGCTCGAACGGGAAGCGCTTGCGGAGCATCTTCGCCTTGGCCAGCACGGAGCCCTTCGCCTGCAGGTGCAACGTGCCACCCATGGCGGTGCCCAGCAACAGGGGCATCCAATTGGTGCCGGGGTTAACGGTGGCGTGCAAGGGGATCTGGTACACCTGGCTGGAGTTGGGGGCCAGCACCAGCGCGCTGTCCATCACGGCCTTTCCCAAAGGCATCCCGTTCAGCAGCAGGTCCACATCCGGTTCGCTTAGTTGAATGCGGAAATTGTTCGGGTTGTGGACTTCCACATCGATCACGGCGGAAATGCCCTTGCCATCGAAACGGGTCAGGCGGGCATCGCGCACGCCCACCAGTTCCACCTCGCTGTAGCGCATGCACCCATGCAACAGCACGGTTGCCAAACCAAGGGCGAAAAGCGCGGACTTCGGGAAACGCATCACCCGTTTTCCGATTCCTTGGCGAAATGGGTATAGAACCGCGGTATGGTTTGAATGCCCTTCATGTAGTTGAAAATGCCGTACCGCTCATTGGGACTGTGGATGTTGTCACTGTCCAGCCCGAAGCCGAACAGGATCGTTTTCACCCCCAATGCTTTTTCGAACAGGGCCACGATGGGTATGCTGCCGCCGCCACGGGTGGGGATGGGCTTTTTGCCGAATGTTTCCTCCATGGCGGCGCTTGCGGCGCGATAGGCGGCACTGTCGGTGGGGGTAACGGCCGCCTCGCCGCCGTGCAGCAGCTTCACCTTCACGCGCACGTACGGCGGTGCGATGCGCTCGAAATGCTCCTTGAACAGTGCGGAAATGTGTTCATTCTGCTGATCAGGCACCAGGCGCATGCTGATCTTGGCGTACGCCTTGGACGGCAGCACCGTTTTCGCGCCCTCGCCGGTGTACCCGCCCCAAATGCCGTTCACATCGAGCGTTGGCCTTATGGAAGCGCGTTCCGGCGTGCTGTACCCCTTTTCGCCGGTCAAGGCCTTCACATCAAGGTCCTTCATGTAGGCTTTTTCATCGAAGGGTGCGCGGGCAAGTTCCGCCCTCTCGTCCGCGCTGAGTTCACGCACGGCATCGTAGAAACCCGGGATGGCAATGCGGCCGTCGGCATCGTGCAGGCTGCTGATCATGTCGCATAATACGTTGATGGGGTTCGCCACGGCACCGCCGTACACCCCGCTGTGCAGGTCGCGATTCGGCCCGGTCACCTCCACTTCCACATAGCTCAACCCGCGCAGCCCGGTGTTGATGCTGGGCACATCGTTGGCGATCATGGAGGTGTCGCTGATCAGTACCACGTCCGCTTTCAGGCGTTCACTGTTCTCCTTCACGAAGGTGCCCAGGTTCTCCGAGCCCACTTCTTCCTCGCCCTCGATCATCATCTTCACGTTGCAGGCCAACTTGCCCGTGGCCAACATGGCCTCCACGGCCTTCACGTGCATGTAGAATTGGCCCTTGTCATCGGCACTGCCGCGTGCGTAGATCATGCCGTCCTTCACCACCGGCTCAAAAGGCGGGCTGTCCCACAGCTCCAGCGGATCGGGAGGCTGCACATCGTAGTGGCCGTATACCAGTACGGTGGGCTTGCCGGGGTCCACTATTTTTTCGCCATAAACGATTGGATTCCCTTTGGTCGGGCACATTTCCACCCGCTCCAGGCCGGCCTGTTCCATGCGCGCCTTCACCTGCTCCGCGCAGCGTGCCACGTCGGCCTTGTAATTCGGGTCCGCGCTCACGCTGGGGATCCGCAACAGGTCCATGAGTTCATCCAAAAAACGGTCCTTGTTCTTTTCGATATAGGCGTCCAAGGCAGGCATGTTTTGCATTAGGAGTTTAGGGATGGCCAAAGATAGGAGCGCCGGTATGGGGCTTCAGGGGAAATTTGGGCACGGGCAACCTTGGCCCGTCGCACGGGGTCTATATATTCGACATTCATGCCCGATCACATTTATTGATATGAAGTTCGCGAGGGTTTTGCTTTTCGCCTTTTCGGCCTTTTGCGTGCAGCAGTTGCACGCCCAGTTGAACGTGAGCACATCGATGACCCCGCAGCAATTGGTGGAGAACGTGCTCCTGGGCGGTGGCGTAACTGTTTCGAATGTCACCTTCAACGGAATGGTGGTAAGCACGCCGCAGGAGGGCTCAGGCTCATTCACCAACGGCAACACCACCAACTTGGGGCTGGATGCGGGCGTGATCCTTTCCTCGGGCTACGCTACATCGGTGGTAGGGCCTGCCAGCCAATTCGGTAGCGACCAATTGTATACGGGCAGCGATCCGGACCTGGTGGCCATTACCACACCCGGCAACACGATCGAGGACAAGGCCATTATCGAGTTCGATTTCATCCCCACCGGCGATTCGCTCAAGTTCAGCTATGTGTTCGGTTCGGAGGAATACCCGTCCTTCAATTGCAGCCCTACCTACAACGATGTGTTCGGCTTTTTCCTGAGCGGCCCCGGTATCAATGGGCCATTCACCAACCAGGCGATCAACATTGCATTGGTGCCGGGCACCACGCTGCCGGTGGGCATACAGAACATACATGGGCCGGAGGGGTCCTGCGGTGCGGCCAATGCCCAGTACTATGTGAACAACGCCAACGGCACCACCATCGCCTTGAACGGTTTCACCACCGTGTTGCGTGCCGAGGCCGCGGTTACCTGTGGCCTCACATACCACATCAAGCTGGCCATTGGCGATGCCGGTGACGCCAGCTACAACTCCGCGGTCTTCCTGCAAGCGGGAAGCTTCGCCAGTACGGGGCAGGTCATTCCTTCATTGACCATGGCAGGCACCATTGCCATGAATGACAGTACCATGTTCGAGGGTTGCGGCACCATTCCGTTCAGCTTCCACCGCTTGGGCGATACCACCAATGTGGACACGGTGTTCCTTACCATCGGCGGCACGGCCACGCCGGGCGTGGATTATTACCCCCCGCTTCCCTCGCAGGTGGTCTTCCAACCGGGGGATACCATGGTCACATTCCCCCTTACCGTGCCCTACGA
>JBIQMI010000295.1:0-3725 GCA_044463585.1 Cryomorphaceae bacterium | reverse complement strand
GGGCCACGGCATAGCCGAAGCCCGTGTCGCTCACGTTCGCGCCGTAAACGGTCCACGCAGGGTTGGGTGCAATGCCCGTGGCTGAACCGAGGTGTACCGCAGCTTGTCCTTGGCGTAAGAACGCGAAATGCTGTTTATGCGCGCCAATGATCACATCGCCGTAGCCATCGCCGTTCACATCACCGGCCGCAGCAACAGAAATTCCGGTCTGTGCATCTTCCATTGAGCCGTTGATCACCGTGCTGGGCGTGGACAAGAGCCCCGTGAAGGGCGAGCCGTGGTATACATAGGCCTTGCCCGCTTCATTGAACCCCGATGCATTGGCCCGGTACGCCCCGATCACCACGTCGCTGTATCCATCGCCGTTCACGTCGCCGGCGTACGACACGCTGATCCCGAATTCGTCGCCGGCCTGTTCGCCCACGGCACTCCAGGCAAGAGTGGTTTCCAAGCCAGTTGGCGAACCATGGTATACAAAGGCTCCTCCGTAATTGTTTCCACTGGGCAGGTCGTACAAGGAAGCCCCGATGATGACATCGTCGTAACCGTCGCCATTCACGTCGCCCGCTGTTGATACGCTGAAGCCGAAAAAGGATTGATCATATCCGTCGGCGGTCCAATCCGGCGTTGTTGACAGGCCGCCCGCCGAGCCGTGGAACACATAGGCCTTTCCCGTGCCGTTGCCGTACATGTATGCGCCAATGATCACATCGCTGTAGCCATCGCCGTTCACGTCACCGGCGCCTGCCACGCCCCAGCCCAAGCGATCGCTCAGGTTGGCACCTGCCTTGGTCCATGCTGGTGTGGCCGAAAGCCCTGTGGGCGAACCGAGGTACAAATAGGCCTTTCCGTGCCAATCGTAGTTGGGATATCCCGGCGCCCCAACGAGGATATCGCTGTAGCCATCCCCGTTCACATCGCCGGCGCTGGCCACCACGGTACCGAACATATCACCAACGTTTTCGCCCGAGGCTGTCCAAGCAGGCGTATTGGACAAGCCTGACCTGCTGCCCAGGAAGAGCATCACCTTCCCCTTATCGGTCGTGCTGCCGCGGCCAGCAACCAACACATCGCTGTAGCCATCGCCGTTCACGTCACCCGCGCTGGCCACATATGCCCCCAAGTGCAGGTATTCGGCCTGGCCCATACGCGACCAATTTGCTGTTTTGGAAGGCAGGTCGGCGCCCCCATGGTGCACCCTAATGGCACCGGTACCGCCCTGCCACGGCGCCGCCAGTACCAGGTCGCTGATGCCATCGCCGTTCACGTCACCGCAGGTGGCCACCGAGCTGCCTAGGCGGGCACTTGCCACCGTGCCATTCACCGCCACTGCCAAGTGCAGGGCATTGAATGCGAAATTGGCACTGCCGCGGTAGATCTCCACCCGGCCGCGCCCGGTGCTCCTGCCGGGGATGCCCACTACCACGTCGGAATAGCCGTCGCCGTTCACATCGCCGGCGAGGCCCACGGACCAGCCCAATTGGTCGGTACTTTCCGAAGTTCCATTAATGGAAATGGCCGTGGTGGGGGCCGAAAGCAACGTGAGAGTGCTGCCGCCAAGGTATATATGCGCGGCACCTTGTCCGCTTCCGGTGCCCGGGGCGCCTACAATGATGTCCGACCGGCCATCGCCATTCACATCCCCGGCGCTCGACACGCTGAAGCCCAGCATGGAGCCAGCAACACCAGTCTGGGTCGTGGCCGAACTGTTATCCAACCCGGATAGCGCGTTTCCTTTGAATAAATGGAATGCACCGTTGTTGGTGCCCAGAAATGCTTTCTGATAAGGTGCGCCGATCACCACATCGCTGAGCCCGTCACCATTGAGGTCACCCGCGCCTGCAACGCTGTAACCGAACTGGCTGCCTCCTTGTGATCCGGTTTTGGTCCAGGTCGGGTTCGGGCCGTTGGCGTAGCAATAGGCCTTGCCATGCCCGGATCCGCTAGGCGGGGCGTTGAACTTGGGCGCCCCGATGAGCACCTGGCTTCTGCCGTTCCCGTTCACATCACCGGCCAGCGCCACGGCATGGCCGAAGCGGCTGCCCATTTGTGCATCGCCATTAAAGGTGAACGCGGGTGTTGCCGAAGGCCCGCCGGGTGCTGCGCCGTAGAACACAAAGGCGGAGCCATGCCCGTTGCGCCCCGGTGCCCCAACAATGATGTCGCTGATGCCATCATTGTTCATGTCGCCGGCGGTGGACACGCTGTAGCCCAAGCTATCACCAGCGGCCGAGCCTTGGAAGGTCCAGGCTGGCGTGCCGGTGAGGCCCGTGGCGGAACCCAGGAAAAGTTGAACGCGGCCTGCACCTGCCGCCGGTGTGTTCCAACCGGGCGAACCCACGAGCAGATCGCTGTACCCATCGCCGTTCACATCACCTGCGGTGGCCACCGACCTGCCGAAAAGCTCATTGGCCTGTGTGCCGGCCAGCGTTAGGTTGGCCGTGCTGGTCAAGGGATCGATGGTAACGGGATAGCGCGCATGGTCCGCATCCACCGACAATACCACCGCTCCTTCCCGCAGTTCCATCCGGGAGGCCAGTACCTGCCCGTCGGCGTCCCATGCCTTCAATCCGTTGTAACGGACCATCGGCTCCATGCGGCCCGATGACACGTCGGCCTCGTACAGCATGATCTCGTCCTCCCCTTCCTGAATGGCCAACAGGTCTCCCTCCAAACCAAAGCGTGCCTCCAAGCGCCCCGCGCCTTCTGGCTCGCGGTGCACAACCACATCGTGGCGCATGCCCTCGGTGGAAACCGTGTAGCGCAAGGTGAAATCCCCATGGTCGTATTCGAGTACGCCTTGTCCTTTCCGGACCCGTGGTGCTGCCACGCTTTGCAGGGGCACAGCGTCCCGGCCCACCGATAGGAGGCTAAAACTGGCTTGCGCCGTACCCGCAGCGGCACGGGCGGTAATGCTGAATCCTTCGGGCCTATAATGGAAGTCGAGGCGCTGAGCGGGATTCGCGCTGCGATGCCCGTCGGCCACCTCAGTGATCTGCGAGGGGTCCGAAAGGGCCGCTTCGGTGTGAAGCGGCCCTGATCGGACGATGCTGCGAACAGCATCTTTCCTTCCATGCTCCTTGGCAACAGGCCCTTTCAATTTAACCCCAAAACCTAGGGCCATGCACCCCCCGGCAAGGACTACCCCTAGTCCCCTATACCATAGGATATGCCGGGAGCGGAACATTAGAGGTACCAACTTAAGGCCCACCGGACCGGAAACGGGTACAAGCGGGGATGGAACGTTGGGCCTGTTATGCACGGGCCTGGGGCAACGTGGCCCCGGGGCCACAAAATTAGCCTAGGCTACCTTCGGCGCCATGTTCAACCGCCCACCGGGTGCCGTGGCCGCCTTGTGCCGCGCACTGCTCGTAACCACCGCTCTCCTTCCCCATTCCCTTCGCGCCCAGGAGCGTGCCACACCACCCGACGCCGCCCGCATCCTGCACCAAATGCAAAAACTGCAGGTGGCCGGCACCGTGCTGTACGTGGCAGCGCATCCCGATGATGAGAACACGAAGCTGATCGCCTGGTTGGCCAACGGGCGCAGGACGCGCACCGGCTACCTCAGCCTTACCCGCGGTGATGGCGGGCAAAACCTGATCGGGCCCGAGCTGGGCGATGCATTGGGCATCATCCGCACCGAGGAATTGATGGCCGCGCGGCGCATCGACGGGGGGGAGCAATTCTTCACACGGGCCAGCGATTTCGGGTTCAGCAAGAAC
>JBIQMI010000294.1:0-3757 GCA_044463585.1 Cryomorphaceae bacterium | reverse complement strand
CCTTCACCGCGCGCTTCACCACTACCGCACCGTCCAACATGTAGGTGCAGAAGTAGGTGCCTGCGGCCAGCTTGGTGGTGTTCCAGGGGTAGCTGTACGCACCCGCCTCGGCCTGTTCCTCGCGCAGGGTGCCCAAGGGCTTGCCCTCGCTGGTGCTTACCGATAGGCTCACCTTGCCCGCCTTTGGCACGTAGTATTCCAGCGTGGTGAGGTCCGCCACGGGGTTGGGGATGATGAGCAGGCGCTGCTCCTGGAGGGTGCTGCCTTCCAGCATCTTCTGATCCGCACCATCCTCTGGCACCATGCCGCCTTGCGCTGCGCAGCAATTGTTGATCTGATCCTGTAGCTGCACGATGGTGGCCTGTTGTTGCTGCACGGCCCCTATCAGGTATGGCACCAGGCCCGCGTAGTTCACCGCCTTGTACTCAACAACAGGGAAAATCTCTGTTCCCGTCGTATCCGTAATAGCTTCCACCCGTGTGTTGCTCACCAATGCCGGAACCACGGACTCCAGTTCCTGCGCGATCAGCCCCACTTGCGCCCCTCCCGGAAAATTCATTTGGGGATACTGGTCCGTGAGGTAATCATAGCGGTGAGGCTGCAGTTGCATGACGATGCCCAAGGGATCTTCCAATGCCTCCACATTGGTCTTGAACTGCGCGTCGCTCGCCACCAAAACCCCGTTCACAAAGTATCCCGTACCTGTGGCGTTCACGTTGCCTTGGAAATAACCCGCCCAATTCGTTGTTCCGCCATTCGCCCTACCGTACACACCGAAGTTGGTCTCAGCGTTCAGCGCAACACAGTATGCCCCGTATGCAATGTTCATGGGCTGGCTGTTATGATTCTCTGCCCACGCGAAGGTTCCGTACGCCTTGCCCACAGTCCCCGCGTAATTATGGGCAGCATTATGTGACCCATACATGCTGGTCAAGGTTCCGCCATAGGCTAGTGCCGACCCCAAGCTACCAATGCTTTGCCGCACATAGAGATCACTGTTCGTGCGGCTCCTGCCGAACAAGCCGTATGAATCCGCTATGCCCGGAGGATTCTCCAAGCTCCCTGTATTCTCCAGGCCCACGTCGATGATGTTGGCCTGAACCGATGTGGCAAATGTCAACTTGGCCCCTCCAACCACTGGTTGCACCCGGCTCCATATACCATTCCGCCACCCCGTTGCGTTCGTATGCAGATCCATCCGTATACCGCCGTTCACCACGCCATCCTCCTCCGTGTGCAGAACATCAACCTTGAAAGCCGGGGTGCCGGTACCAATGCCGATCTTCCAGCGTACATCCGGACAGTTCCCATTGGTGCCCGCCGGCCGCCAGGCCGTGCGAAGCCGATGAGCCGATGGGATTACCTCCCAGTCGCATCCGGCGGTGCTCGATGGCGGCAAATGCCTCCACTTCACCACGCCGTACTCATCGGAGTTGGGGTCCACATCATCCACCACCAGGATCTTGGTGAGCTCCTCGGCCTGGGGGTCGTCAGGCAGCTGCTCAATGCGCACGCGGCCGTTCAGCACGTGCAGGCGTTCCGTGGGGTCAATATTGCCGGCCGCGAAGAAATCACCGATGCCCACGTTCACCTCCTTCTCGTTCTTCGGCCACAGCCGCATGGCCTCCAACCCGTATTCCGAGCCCTGGCCCGTATGATCCCCTGTGAATACCGAGGAGAAGATGAACTTCATCCGGTCCGTGCCCCAAGGCTGCACATCCGGATTATCGCTCCATTGGATCACAAAGTCCGTGTTGTCGTTCCCCACGTACTTCTGCCCGATATAGGCCTGGTCGCTGTTGCCGGTGAAGGTGATGCCATTGCGCATCCAGCCACGGTAGCCGATCTCCTGGGCATAGACGATGGGCGCGTCATCGCCTTCGTCATCCACCAGGTGCAACCGCGTGAAGGGCCCCTTCAAATACTGCGGGAAGCTCTCCCGTCCGCTCAACAGCATGAAGCCGTTGCGCGGGGCGTCCGGGGCAGTGCCGATGGGGTAGCTCACCCGCTCATTGATCCGCGCACGGAACAGGTCCCCCGTGCTGAAGTCGATCGGCTGGTTCGCCCGCGTTTGGATGCGCAGCGGGATGATGCTGCCATAATCAGCGCCCAGCCATTCGGTGTTGCTAATCACGTTGCCGCCCGGCAAGCTGTTCCAGTACGGTTGTTGCGCCTGGGCCATCTGCATGGCCACGCTTCCTGCCACGGCAAGAAGCAGTTGTCTTGTTCTCATCGTCTTCGTTATTTGAACGACCGGACCTTTACCACACCGCGAACTTCACTACGTGCTGCTTCCCGTTGCTTTGCATGCGCAAGTAATACACCCCTGCTACCGCAGGCTTGGGCAATTCCATCCGCGCGGTCACTGAATGCGCCTCCCTTACTATCCTGCCCAAGGCATCCAGGACTTCCGCCCGGAAGACTTCCCCATCCCACCGTACATGGATGGTTTCCCCTGCCCATTGGATGTTTGGGGCATCCGTGGGCACCACCTCCTGCACGCCCAGCCCGTTGCATCCCGGATCAAGGGGGATCACCTCCACCCCATCGATCAGGTAGTAGGTAATGCCATACCAAGGGGTCGTATTGCCTACCTGAAATGCCGTGGTGAGCGAGTCCGGAAAGAAGTTGCCCAGCACCAAGTAGGCGTATGCGCTGTCCGCCACAAAAGTGCCTTCCACCAGGGTCCACGATGCGGTATCCGCGATCGGTACTTCCGTTTTCAGATGGGCATAGTTTCGGAAGGGGAAATCCGGTCCGGTGGTCTCATACCAGGCATTGGAATGGGTGGTGAACAACATGCCCACATTGTTACAGGCGGTGGTTCCGCCTACAAGCCAATAGTTGCCGTTATTCGCTGGATTCGTCCGGAAACGCAATTGGTAGGTGCAGCCGATCTGTAGCGGCTGGATCAGCTCCGTGCCCACATATTCACGGTAATCCTCGCCCCCATCATAGGTGCGCAGGCCCACATAGGCATCGCCCTCCCACGCATACTGGAAGGTCCAGCCATTTTGTGGTACCCAAACCAAAGCAGCATACTGATCGGCTGTATCCGCACAGGCATTGAAGTATTCCGGGCTGTTGAGCCAACTGTACCAGTACAGGGGCCGGTCGCCTTCCTGGAAGCCCACGGTGTACGGGCAGGTGTCCTTTTGTTCAAAGGAACCGTTCCTGACCAAATTTATCTGCGCTTCGCAGCGCGGGGAAGCAACGAACAGCGGACAGCACAAGGCAAGCCAAGCGCCCGCTCTGCACCGTCCACCGTTCATCGCCAAGGGAAGCATTCGTTTGTGTTGTTCGTTGTGGTGATGCGCCCTTCGGCCTTTCAGCATGTTCAGGGCTGCATCGGTCCGGTCCAAAAGCCGCTACTTCCAATGCCCGCTCGCCTCGCGGCTTTGGTGGGGGCATGCCGGGGGTGGGTCCGGTGGCCACGGTGGCGGGGCTTACTGTGCTTGGGCCAGCGCCGTACCTTCGTCAGCTTTTGTTCATCTTCTTTCGCGAGTTGGTGGGACATAAGCGACCAAGGCCCCGGTGTTTGCGCATCGGGGCTTTATCGTTTGGGCGAAGCCATAGGGCGCTCGTTCCTGCTTTGGACAAATGGCGCAACAAGCAACCTTGGCAAGGGCGGATATATAAGCCTGCGCGATCATTGTGAAACGAATGTAAAGACATTTTGACTTGGCCGCTGTACGCGTTCCCACGCCGGCGGCATCGTAAGCGCGGCCATGGACGGGGAACGCGTGGCGGCGGCCTT
>JBIQMI010000293.1:0-3767 GCA_044463585.1 Cryomorphaceae bacterium | reverse complement strand
GTGGTGGTGGTCTTGCCGTTGCTGCCGGTGATGCCGATGATGGGCGCTGACACGTGGCGCGCCGCGAATTCCACCTCGGCGATCACGGGCACTCCCTTGTCGCGCAGCGCGCGCACGATGGACGCCGTGGCAGGAATGCCGGGGCTCTTCACCACTTCATCGGCCTGCAGCACCTTGGCCACGGTATGGCCGCCCTGCTCATAGGCCACGCCGGCCTCGTCCAGCTGCCGGCTGTACTGCGGCGGAATGGGGCCCGCGTCGCTGAGGAACACGGGAACGCCGAGCTTCTTGGCCAACAAGGCCGCGCCCACGCCGCTTTCCTGTCCACCGAGCACCACCAGCTTCTTCATCGCAGCTTGAGGGTTACGATGGTGAACACGGCCAGCATCACGCCCACGATCCAGAACCGCGTAACGATCTTGCTCTCGTGGTAGCCAAGCTTTTGGTAATGGTGGTGCAGGGGCGCCATCTTGAAGATTCGCCGCCCCTCGCCATAGCGTTTCCGCGTGTACTTGAACCAGCCCACCTGCAGCATCACGCTGAGGTTCTCCACCACGAAAACGCCGCACAGCACGGGGATCAGCAATTCCTTGCGCACCAGGATCGCCAGCGCGGCAATGACCCCGCCCAGCGCAAGGCTGCCGGTATCGCCCATGAACACCTGCGCCGGGTAGGCATTGTACCAGAGGAAGCCGATGCACGCGCCCAGCAAGGCGCCGATGAACACCACCAGCTCGCCGATGCCCGGGATGAACATTACATCGAGGTAGTTGGCGAACACGATGTTGCCCCCGATGTAGGTGAGCACGCCAAGCGCAAGCACCATTACGGCGCTGCTTCCCGCGGCAAGCCCATCGATGCCGTCCGTGATGTTGGCCCCGTTGCTGACCGCGGTAATGATGAACACCACCACCAGCACGTAGAGCACCCAGGTGTACTTGCGCGCCTGGTTGCCGAACAGCCCCATGACGGACGAATAGTTCAGCTCATTCCCCTTCACGAAGGGGATGGTGGTGTTGGGCAGCCTGCGGTCAAGCAGATAGTGCACCGTGCCGTTTTCCTCGGCGAACCGGGTGACCTGCTCGGGCGGGAACTGGTCGGCGATCACTTGGGGCACTTCAACCTTGGTGCGGATCGAAGGGTGGAAATACACCGTGAAGCCGAGCACGAGCCCGATGCCCACTTGGCCGATCACCTTGAAGTTGCCGGCCAGGCCGTTCTTGTCCTTCTTGAAGACCTTGATGTAATCGTCGATGAAGCCGATCGCCCCCAGCCAAACGATGGACAGGAGCATGAGCAGGATGTAGATGTTGCTGAGCCGTGCGAACAGCAGCGTCGGTATCACGGTGGCGGCTATGATGATGATGCCGCCCATGGTCGGCGTGCCCTGCTTTTCCACTTGGCCGTGCAGGCCGAGGTCGCGCACCGTTTCGCCCACTTGCTTGCGGCGCAAAAAGTTGATGATGCCTTTGCCGAACCACATGGAGATCACCAGCGAGAGGATGAGCGCCATGCCTGCGCGGAAGCTGATGTATTCGAAAACACCGCTTCCCGGTATGTCGCGCAACCAATTGGCCAATTCGTACAGCATCACTTATGGTTTGAGTTGAAGGGTTTGGGCCAATTCCTCCACGTCGTCGAAATGGTGGCGCTTGCCGCTGATCTCCTGGTAGTTCTCGTGCCCCTTGCCCGCCACCAGCACCACATCGCCGGGGCGTGCCATGGCCACGGCCTGGCGTATGGCCTCCCTACGGTCGGCATTCACCAGCACGCGCGGCTGGTCGGCGGGCAATACGCCTGCGCGCATTTCGGCGATGATCGCGGCGGGGTCCTCGCTGCGCGGGTTGTCGCTGGTAAGCACCACCGCGCGGCTGTGCGCGGCGGCCATGGCCGCCATTACCGGCCGCTTGGCCCGGTCGCGGTCGCCGCCGCAGCCCACCACCGTTAGCACATGGTCGCGGTCGCCGCATACCGCGGCAATGGTCTGCAGCACGTTCTTCAGGGCATCCGGCGTGTGTGCATAGTCCACGATGCCGATCACCGTGCCGTTGCCGCGCACCACTTGGAACCTGCCCTTGGGCGGCCCGAGGCTGCTGAGCGCGGTGAGCACCTCAATGGCGGGCTGGCCCAGCAGCATGGCGGTGGAGTACACGGCCAGCAGGTTGCTGGCGTTGAATTCGCCCACCAGCTTGGTGTACACGTCGTGCCCATCGATGTTGAGCTGCAGGCCGGTGAGCTGGTTCTCGATGATCCGCGCCCGGTGGTCGGCCACGTTGCGCAGGGCATAGGTGTGCTTCGAGGCCTTGGTGTTCTGCACCATCACGGCGCTGCGGCTGTCGTCCGCGTTCACCAGGGCGGCCGCCCCTGCGGGCAACGCATCGAAAAATCCCTTCTTCGCCTCGATGTAGGCATCGAAGGTCTTGTGGTAGTCCAGGTGATCGTGCGTGATGTTGGTGAACACGCCCACCGCGAATTGCAGGCCCGCAATGCGCTGCTGCACCACGGCATGGCTGCTCACCTCCATGAAGCAGTATTCCACGCCGGCCTCCACCATTTCCGCCAACAGCGCGTTCAGGCTCAGCGGATCGGGCGTGGTGTGCGTGGCGGGACGCACCACGTTGCCGATGCGCACCTCCACGGTGGAGATCAGGCCGCTGGTATGGCCAAGGGCGAGGAAAAGCTCGTGCAGCAACGTGGCCACGCTGGTCTTGCCGTTGGTGCCCGTAATGCCCACCAATTGCAATTCGCGATCGGGATGCTCATGGAAATTGCCGGCCATGATGGCCAGGGCATGGCGGCTGTCGGCCACGCGCACGTAGGTGATGCCCGCTTCCAAGTGTTTGGGCAGGTCCTCGCATACGATCGCGACCGCTCCTTTCTCCACCGCCATGGGAATGAAGCCATGGCCATCGCCCTGGGCGCCACGAATGGCCACGAACGCGGTACCCGGCCTCACCTGCCGGCTGTCGAAGGCGATCTGTTGCACGGCAACGCCCGTGTCACCCACGATCTGTTCGAGCTGGGTGCGGTAAATGATGTCCTTCAACGCTTTCATATCGCCAGTTCGATCGTTATGGTGGAGCCTTTGCCGGCGCGCGAACCGGGCGCGGGGAATTGCCTTTTCACCATGCCGCTGCCGGTGATCCGCACCCGCAGGCCATTGTTCTCAAGGATGTACAGGGCATCGCGCAGGCCCATGCCCAGTACGTTGGGCACCATGCCCATGCCCGGTTCGGGCACGGCGCGCGTGTTCAACAGCACGGCGGTGTCGCCGGCCTGGGTGCTCGCCCATTCGCCGTCGCCCTCCAGCACGGTGGGCACGCCCAGCGCGTCCAGCGATGCCAGCAGATCGGCGCGGTGGCCATCGAAGGAGACGGGCGTGCGGAACTCACTATCGGCAGCGGCCACCGGGTTCTGCAGCTCCAGGCGGTTGCTGTAGATCTTGTCGGCGATCTCGCGGAAAACCGGGCCGGCCACCACGTTGCCATAGATGCCGCGCATGCTGGGCGAGCTCACCACGATGATGCAGGTGTACTTGGGCGCATCGGCGGGGAAGTAGCCCACGAACGAGGCCTGGTACGTGATCCCATTGATCCTGTACCCTTCCTTTCCGGCGGCGATCTGCGCGGTGCCCGTTTTGCCGGCGATCTTGAAGTGCGCGCTGCGCAGGTTCACCGCGGTACCGGAGTCCACCACGCCTTCCAGCGTTGCGCGTATTTCGTCGAGGGTCTTGCGCGAGCAGATGTTCTCCTTCAGCACCACCGGCG
>JBIQMI010000292.1:0-3778 GCA_044463585.1 Cryomorphaceae bacterium | reverse complement strand
TCGTTCCTCCAGGTCACCGAGGCCATCAACCGCGCGGGCATCGATCTGCCAGCGGGTAATGTGGAGACCGATACGGAAAGCAGCACGGTGCGCTTAGTGGGCAAGTTCAACCGCGTGGAGGACATCGCCGGAGTGCAGTTGGCCATGCCTGTGCCGGGAAGCCCTGTGTATGTGCGCGACGTGGCCGAAGTGCGCGACGGCATCAAGGAGACCACCTCGGTGAGCCGCTTCAACGGCGCCAACGGCATCGGCCTGCTGATCAAGAAGCAAGGCGATGCCAACGCCGTGGACATGTCCAAGGCCGTGCGTGAAAAGTTCGCTGAGATCGAAGGGCGCAACGCTGCGGACCACGTGCAATTCACCATTACCGACGACAGCACGGACAACACCATCGCCGCAGTGAACTCCGTGGTGTTCGACCTGGGATTGGCGGTGCTGCTGGTATCGCTGGTGATGCTGCTCTTTTTGCGCAGCTTCCGCAACGCGCTCATCGTGGCGGTGGCCATCCCTACTTCGTTGATCACCGCCTTCGCCGCGATGTGGCTGCTCGGCTACACGCTCAACCTGATGACCTTGCTGGCCATGTCGCTCATCATCGGCATTTTGGTGGACGATGCCACCGTAGTGCTGGAGAACATCCAACGGCACCTGGACATGGGCAAGGAGAAGCGCATCGCCGCCTTCGAAGGCCGGATGGAGATCGGCTTCTCCGCCATGTCCATCACCTTGGTGGACGTGGTGGTGTTCCTGCCCATCCTCTTCCTGCAAGTTTTCGTGGCCGACATGCTCAAGCAATTCTCCGTGGTGGTGATCACCTCCACGCTCACCAGTTTGCTCGTGGGTTTCACGCTCACGCCGTGGCTCGCCTCGCGCATTGGCAAGAAGGACGATCTGCGGCCCACCAACGCCTTCAACAGCTTCCTGCTCTGGATCGAGCGCCAGCTGGACCGCTTCATCAACTGGTACGGCGGCGCGTTGGACCGGGTGCTGCGGCACAAGCTGGCCTTCACCGCCTTCGTGCTGCTGCTCTTTGTGGGCACCGCCGCCATGATGCGGCAGGGCATCATCGGCAAGGAGCTCATCGCCACCGGCGACCAAGGCAAATTCCGCATGGCGCTGGAGTTCGACAAGGGCACATCGATCCAGGAGAACGACCGCGTTTCCCGCCAAGTGGAAGCATTCATCCTTCAACAGCCCGAGGTGGGCACGCTCTTCAGCAACGTGGGCGGCCCCAGCACCGGCATCGGCAGCTTGGGCGTGGGCGCCGCGAACCGCAGCGAGTTCACCGTGCAGCTCAAGCCGAAGAAGGAAACGGGCGGTATCTCCACCGAAGCCTTCATGCGCAAGCTGCGCGATCAGGTGGCCAAGGATCATGCGGGCATCAACATCTCCATCGCCACCCTCGGGCTTATCCCGCGCTCGGCGCCCATCGAGATCACCCTCAGCGGAAGCCACCTCAGTGATGTGTTGGCCACTGCGGAAAATTTGAAAACCGTGGTCCAAGGCATTCCCGGCGCGGACAACGTGCGCCTGTCGGTGGAAGAGGGAAGTCCCGAACTGCAAGTGCTGCCCGACATGGACCGGATGCAACGCCTAGGCTTGGCCACCGCCTACGTGGGCATCAACCTGCGCACCGCCTTCAACGGCAACGACGATGCCACCCTCACCGAGCAAGGCACCGAATATCCCGTGCGCATCCGCCTGGACAAATTCGATCGCCGCAGTGCGGATGATGTGGGCAAACTCGCCATCGTGAACCCCAAGGGCCTGCCCGTGGAAGTATCGCAGTTCGCCCGCATCGAACGGGCCAGCTCGGCCTCCTTGCTGGAACGCAAGGACCGCCAGCCCGCCGTTACCCTCAGCGCCGATGCCTTGGGCCGCCCCAGCGGCACCGTGGCCGATGAAGTGGTGGCCTACGTGAAAGCCAACCCGCTGCCGCCCGGCATGCAAATGACCTGGGGCAGCGACATCAAGCGGCAGAACGACAGCTTCGGCGCGCTGGGTTCGGTGCTGATGATCTCCTTCATCCTCATCTACCTGATCATGGTGGCGCTGTACGACAGCTACATCTATCCCTTCGTGGCGCTCTTTGCCATTCCGGTGGCAGCCATCGGCGCCTTCCTTGCGCTCAACCTGTCCGGTAGCAACCTCAGCCTCTTCGCCCTGCTGGGCCTCATCATGCTCATGGGCTTGGTCACCAAGAACTCCATCCTCCTCGTGGATTTCACCAACCAGTTGAAGGCCGCAGGCAAGCCCTACCGCGAAGCACTGATCCTCGCCGGCAAGGAACGTATGCGCCCCATCCTGATGACCACCCTCGCCATGGCCATCGGCATGCTTCCCATCGCCTTGGCCACCGGTACCGCGGCCGAATGGAAGAACGGCTTAGCCTGGGTGATCGTCGGCGGGCTGCTCTCGTCGCTGGTGCTCACCGTGTTCTTGGTGCCGATGATGTACTACTTGGTGGATCGGGTGAAGGAGCGAATGCAGGCGAAGAAGCGGACGATCCGTGCCGACAGCCTGGTGCGTGCGCAGGGCGGTACGTGAAAAAGGGACACTTATTGAATACAGTTTCCGTGCTGGTTGTTCGGCTATGCAGAACGAGCAGGCTGCGGTTATCGCGTCGGAGCCCGACACCGGACAACGCGGGCCGGGCTTGTACATGGTCATGGAGGCGGAGCTGTTGTGAACTCGCATCACCCCCTGCCCTGGCGCAGCGGGCCGCGCACGCTCACTTTTCACCCAGCAGCTTGAAGCGCAGGGGCAAGGTGTAGCGCACGCGCACGGGCGTGCCACCTTGTTGGCCGGGCTTCCATGCGGGCATCCGGGCCACCACGCGCAGGGCCTCCTCGTCGCATCCGCCGCCGATGCCACGCAGTACGTTGGCTTGGCTGATGCTGCCGTCCCGCTCCACCACGAAGCCCACGAGCACAAGACCTTCGATGTTCCTTTCCCGGGCCTCCTTCGGATAGCGCAGTTCGCCGGTCACATATTGGGACAAGGCGGGCATGCCACCGGGGAACTCCGGCATCTCCTCCACCATGATCAGCGCCTGCGTGCTGTCCGGCTCCTGCGGGGTGGCCACGTCGATCACCGCGGGCTCGCCGATGACGGGCACGAGGCGCACATCGGGCGTGTCCACTTGGGCCAAGGTCGCTGTGGCGATCATCAGCGCAAGGATCGAAAGCATGTGCCGGTGCCGCATCCCGCTCTCATTTTCTGATCGTCTGATCATCTCATCGTCTGATCTTCTCATTCTCTGATCGTCTGATAGTCCGATCATCGCATCACCCCGTCGCGCATCACCAGCTTGCGGTCCGCCATGTTGGCGAGTTCTTCGTTGTGGGTGACGATCACGAAGGTTTGGCCGAGTTCGTTGCGGAGGTCGAAGAAGAGCTGGTGGAGCTCCTTGGCGTGGGCGGAATCGAGGTTGCCGCTGGGCTCATCGGCCAGCACCACGCTGGGGTTGTTGAATAGGGCCCGGCCCACGGCCACGCGCTGCTGTTCGCCGCCGCTCATTTGGCCGGGCTTGTGCTCCTTGCGGGCCAGCACGTTCAGCCGCTTCAGCAATTCCTCTGCGCGGGGTTGGCATTCCTTCATGCTGCGCCCGGCGATCAGGCCCGGCATCATCACGTTCTCCAGCGCGGTGAATTCCGGCAGCAGGTGATGGAACTGGAACACGAAGCCGATGTGCTTGTTGCGGAAGGCGCTGAGGGCTTTGCTGCCGAGCTTGGTCACTTCTTCGCCGTTGATCACCAGGCTTCCGGCATCGGCCTTT
>JBIQMI010000291.1:0-3781 GCA_044463585.1 Cryomorphaceae bacterium | reverse complement strand
GGGCGATGCCCTTACCCATCACCCCCACGGTGTTCACTGTGTTCACCAAAGCTTGGGTGCCGTCAGCCAACATGTCTCCTTTGCGGTATGTGATCATCGGTAGTACATGCGATAGATGAAGATGCGGTCAATGGATGGGAGAGACATGCTTGCGCAAGGTATCGCGAGCAAATCCAAAGCGCCCCCGTCCAAGGGCCCGGATTCCTGGCTGCCCGTTTATCGCGGGGCAGGGCCATGGCTCACGCCAGCGGCATCAACTGAGCGCCCCCCTACAACCCCGCATTCAGCAGCTTCCCGCTTTCCACCACCTTGTGCAGGTAGGGTTCGGTGCGGGTGGCTTCCATGGCCGCGATGTGCTTCATGCTGTGGCAGTCGCTGCCGATCAGTTCGTACCAGCCTTTGTCCACGATCTTTTCGGCTTGTTTGCGGGCCGCGGGGCCGTAGGCGCCGCCGAGGGCGATCATGTTCAGCTGGAAGAGCACGCCGCGGTCCTTGAGCTGTTCCATGGTGGCCATGTTGTTGTACCAGAACTGGTAGCGCTCCGGGTGGGCCAGCACGGGCACGTAGCCTTGGGTCTGCATTTCGAAGACCATGGCCATCAGCACGGCGGGCTCGCTGAGGAAGGGCAGTTCGAACAGCACCATTTCGGGGCCGATGGTGAGCAGTTGCTGCTTGGCGGTTTTTTCTTGCAGGGCGTGGTCGAGGTAGTATTCCGCGGCGGCGTCCACTTCCATGGGCAGTGGGTGCTCCTTCACGGCGCGGCGCAGCTTTTCCAGCCCGCCCAGGATCACTTCCGGCGGGTTCTTGTAGCCATCGGCCATGCTGTGCGGGGTGGTGATCACCTTGCGGTAACCGAGTTCGTGCATGGCGTGCAGCATTTCCATGCTGGCCTCAATGGTGGGCGCACCATCGTCGATGCCGGGGATGAAGTGCGAGTGCACGTCGCATTTCAGTACGCCCAGGTCGAGCGGGGGCAGCGCTGCGCTGCGTTTGCCGAACAGGTTGCGGAACAGGGCCATCAGGGGTTGCCGTACTGGCTTGCGTAATACGTCCGGTAGGCACCGGAGGTAACAGCCTTCAGCCAGGCATCGTTCGCCAGGTACCAGTCCACGGTCTGTTCCAGCCCTTCCTCGAAGGTGATGCCGGGCCTCCAGCCGAGCTCGCGCTCGATCTTGCCGGCGTCGATGGCGTAGCGCAGGTCGTGGCCGGCGCGGTCGGTGACGAAGGTGATCTGCTTGGCGCTGGTGCCTTCGGGGCGGCCAAGCTTGCGGTCCATGATGCCGCACAGCAGGTGCACCAGGTCGATGTTGCGCCACTCGTTGTGCCCGCCGATGTTGTAGGTCTCGCCGTTGGCGCCCTTGTGGAACACGGTGTCGATGGCGCGGGCATGGTCCTCCACCCAGAGCCAGTCGCGCACGTTGTCGCCCTTGCCGTACACGGGCAGGGGCTTGCCCTCGCGCAGGTTGTGGATCATGAGCGGGATCAGCTTTTCGGGGAACTGGTGGCTGCCGTAGTTGTTGCTGCAGTTGCTGATGACGAACGGCAGCTTGTAGGTGTTGCCGTAGGCGCGCACGAAGTGGTCGCTGGCGGCCTTGCTGGCGCTGTACGGGCTTTGCGGGTCGTAGGACGTGGTTTCCAGGAAGAAGCCGCCGTCGTGCAGCGAGCCGTACACTTCATCGGTGCTTACGTGGTAGAATCGCTTGCCTTCGAATGCGCCTTTCCAGGCTTCCCGTGCGGCGTTGAGCAGGTTCACCGTGCCGGTGACGTTGGTTTCCACGAAGGCCATGGGATCGCTGATGCTGCGGTCCACGTGGCTTTCGGCGGCCAGGTGGATCACGGCGTCGGGCCGGTGTTCGGCGAAGACGGCCTGCATGGCCTCCGCATCGCGGATGTCGGCCTTTACGAAGCTGTAGTTCGGTGCTGCCTCCACATCGCGCAGGTTCTCCAGGTTGCCGGCGTAGGTAAGGGCATCGAGGTTGATGATGCGGTAGTGGGGGTACTTGTTCACGAACAGCCGTACCAGGTGGCTGCCGATGAAGCCGGCGCCGCCGGTGATCAGGATCGTCCTTTGTTGCATGATGTCGGCCACATTTTTCAGTTCCCGGTCCGCCGGCCTGGCCACGGGATCAAAGACGAAGGTACGCGGGTCCGTTTCCTTCTGCCTGCTGTCCTTCAGGCGGCGCTCCAGCCCCATGGGCTAGAGGCTCCAATAGTTCAGCCCGCCGGCCTTGCTGCGGTAGGTGCCCTTCAGGTCCACGAGTATGCCTTTGGGCTTCAGGTGCTGCGCGAACCACTTGCCATCGTACCCGCTGTACTCGCCGTGGTTCACCGCCACGATGATCGCGTCGTAGGGCCCAGTGATCTCGGGCACCAGGCCGTAGCCGTATTCGCGCTTCAGCTCGGCACCGTCGGCATGGGGGTCGGCCACTTCAACCTGTACGCTGAAGCTGCGCAGTTCGCGCACCACGTCGGCCACCTTGCTGTTGCGGATGTCGCTCACGTTCTCCTTGAAGGTGGCGCCCATCACCAGCACGCGGGCATCGGAAGGGTTGGTGCCGGTGGCGATGATCCTTTTCACGGCCTGCTTGGCCACGTAGCCGCCCATGCTGTCGTTCACGAAGCGGCCGCTGTCGATGATCTGCGGGTGGTAGCCCAACTGCTGGGCCTTGTACACCAGGTAGTAGGGGTCTACGCCAATGCAGTGGCCGCCCACCAGGCCGGGCTGGAACTTGAGGAAGTTCCATTTGGTGCCGGCCGCTTCCAGCACATCGAAGGTGTTGATGCCCATGCGGTTGAAGATGATCGAGAGCTCGTTGGTGAGCGCGATGTTCACGTCGCGCTGGGTGTTCTCGATGATCTTGGCGGCCTCGGCCACCTTGATGCTGGGCGCGCGGTGCACGCCGGCCTTCACCACCATTTCGTACACCTTGGCCACGGTCTCGGCGCTTTGCGGATCGCAGCCGCTGGTCACCTTCACGATGCTTTCCAGGGTGTGCACCTTGTCGCCGGGGTTGATCCGCTCGGGGGAGTAGCCCACCTTGAAGTCGGTGATGTACTTGAGGCCGCTGAGCTGCTCGAGCACGGGCACGCAGTCCTCCTCGGTGCAGCCGGGGTACACGGTGCTTTCGAACACCACGTGGTCGCCGGGTTTCAGCACTTGGCCCACGGTGCGCGTGGCCGCCAGCAGGGGCCCCAGGTCGGGTATGTTCTGCTGGTCGATGGGCGTGGGCACGGCCACCACGAAGAATTCCACGTCGCGCAGGTCCCCGATGTCGGCGGTGAAATGGATGTCCGCGCCTTGGAAGGCTTCCTTGGGCAGTTCCTCGCTGGGGTCGATGCTGTTGCGCATCATCTCCACGCGCTTGGCGTTGATGTCGAAGCCCACCACCTTGATCTTGCGGGCAAAGGCCAAGGCGATCGGCAGGCCCACGTAGCCCAGTCCGATCACGGCCATTTTCGCTTCCTTCCGTTCCAGCCGTTCAAACAGCTCGCTCATCCCTTTTCTGGTAAATGCGTTCAATGATGTCCACCACTTTCAATCCTTCCAGGGCGTTGGTGGTCATGGGTTTGCCGCCCTTCAGGGTGTCCACCACGTTCTCGATGATGTAGTGGTGGTTGCTTGCGCTGCCCTTGTACGCGCCGTAGTCGTTGGCCGGGTTGGTGGGCGGCAGCACCGGCATGGTGTAGTCCTGCACGTGGCATACTTCCACTTGGTCCATGTACTGCCCGCCGATCTTCACGCTGCCCTTGCTGCCGATCACGGTGAGGCTGCTCTCCAGGT
>JBIQMI010000290.1:0-3826 GCA_044463585.1 Cryomorphaceae bacterium | reverse complement strand
AACAAACCCTTTGATTTCCGCGTGAGCGCGGAAGAGGTTGAAGGCATTATGGCAACGGCCCGCAAACGCAGCGACCGCTACAAGACCCTTACCGGCAAGCTGTGCCCCAATTGCGGCAGGCCCGCCGCGTATATCGTAAAGGCCAGCCACGAGGGAAAGCCTTCATTCCATTGCGATCCGGCCAAGGGCGGGTGCGATACCTACTGGCCCATGCTGGATGAAAAAGGCATCGCCAAGAATTTCGGCACACCCACGCGCATGACCGTATTCACCTGGCATGGTGAAGTGGATACCCTGCTCTCCCCCAACGACAGTATCCGCTATTACAAGAGCTTCCTGCAAAGCGGCCTCTTGAGCATGGACCCGCATACCGGTTTTGTGAAAGCTTGGGTGGGCGGCATCGATTTCAAGCATTTCCAGTACGATCACGTGGGGCAGGCGCGCCGGCAGGTGGGTTCCACCTTCAAGCCTTTCGTGTACGCCACCGCCATTCGCGAGGGCATGAAGCCCTGCATGGAACTGCCCAACCAGAAAACATGCTTTACCATGCCACCGGGCCAACCCGATTGGTGCCCATCGAACAGCGACAACAAGTACGGCGGCATGGTGACCCTGAAGTATGCGCTGGCCAACTCCATGAACACCATTACCGCGTGGATCATGAAGCAGTACGGCCCGCAGGCGGTTACCACCCTTGCGCGGCACATGGGCGTGCGCAGCCCGCTGGACCCCGTGCCCTCGCTGTGCTTGGGCGTGGCCGACCTTACCCTGGAGGAAATGACCGGGGCCTTTTCCACCTTCGCCAACGACGGGGTGTACATACGCCCGGTGGTGTACACCCGCATTGAGGACAAGAACGGCAACGCCTTGTACGACATGGTGCCGCAGACCGAGGAAGCCATGGACCCGCGCACATCCTACATCATGCTCGAAATGCTGAAGGGCGTGGTGGACGGTGCCTACAACCCCAGCACGGGCAAAAGCACCGGCACCGGCATGCGGCTGCGCATGGGCTGGGGCGATCGGGCCAAGTACGCCAACATCAAGTACCCCACCGCCGGCAAAACAGGCACCACGCAGAATAACAGCGACGGCTGGTTCATCGGCATTACACCCGATCTGGTGACCGGGGTATGGACCGGCGCCGAGGACCGCAGCGTGCGTTTCAGCCGCACCGACCTGGGCCAGGGCGCCAATATGGCGCTGCCCATCTATGGCTACTACATGAACAAGGTGTACGCGGACAGCACCATAAGCATCAGCAAGGGTGACTTTGCGCGGCCGGAGGGCATCGGCAATCTGGACATGGACTGTTTCGGGCCGCGGGGCGCGCGGACCAACAACACCTTCCAGGAAAGCCGTGAGTCACCGAGCTGGGAATAGCCCTACACGTACATGCGCAGCACTTGGCCCACGCGGTCGGCATAGCTGCCGCCGAACAGGTTGAGGTGCACCAGCAGCGGGTACAGGTTGCACAGGTCCATGCGGCCCTCCCAGCCTTCGGCCAAGGGTTCCTCGGCATTGTAGGCCTCGTAAAAATCAGGGTCGAAGCCGCCGAACAGGCGTGTCATGGCCACGTCCATTTCCCGGTGCCCGTAATACACCGCAGGGTCGATCAGCACGGCCCGGCCATCGGCGGCGGGGATGTAATTGTTCTTCCACAGGTCGCCGTGCAGCAGCGCGGGCATTTCCATCGGCAGCCACCCGGGCAGTTTGGCATACAGGCGCTCAAACCGCAGCACGTCGCCGGGGTGGATCCGCTTGTTGTCGCGTGCCATCCGCACCAATGGTTCAAACCGGCATTCCACAAGGAAGGAAGGCCAATCCTTGCGCGGGGTGTTCACCTGGGGCAGCACACCGATGTGGTTGTCCTTTTCCAGGCCGAAAAAGGCATGTGTATGGCGGTGCAGTTGCGCCAAGGCCCGCCCGAAACGGGCCTGGAAACCACGGTCCTCATCGGCCGGTGCGATGTATTCCAGCAATAGGAACGTGGTGTCATTCACTTCGCCTTGGCCCAGCACATCAGGCACCGGAAGCGGGCCCGCGGCCCGCAGGCGGGCCAGTCCGTCCACTTCCGCAGCGAACAGGCTGGGGAACTGGTCCGCCGCGTTGATCTTCAGGAAATAGGTGCCCCGTGCAGTGGCCAGGCGGAAAGCATCGTTTATGCTTCCACCGTATTGGGGCGCAGCATCGGTTATCTCCGTGCCGTGGCCGAGTTTGGCCGAGAGCAATTCCTCCAAATGCGCCCGCAGCGCCTGTGGCAATGCCATGGTACAAAGGAACGAAGCAGTGCGCGAGTGCATGGGTGGATGAAGGATGTTGCCTTGCCCGCTGCGTACCGGCACGTGGGGTTCCTTCCCCTGATCGGGGTTGCCCATGCCCGCCACCTTCACCATGGGGCTTGCGTAGCGCCGCCGAAAAGCGATCGGAGCACCATTTGTTAAGGGGCTATAGCCCGATCACGCATCGGGGCGAGGTCCGTTGCCCATGGAAGTGGAAAAACCGCATAGCCCGGCCAAGGAGGAGCAGGAGGTGAACAAGGTGGCGCGCTCCCACAACTATTGGCTGGGGGGATATGTGGCCTTGGCCCTGGCCTCCCTCGCATTCCACGTAATGCTGCGCACCGCCGTTTTCCACTTGGGTGCGCAAACCATGTTCTGGCGGCGTACCTCGTTGGCCGCCTTCCTGGTGTTCCTGATCCTGTTCATTTCACAACTGGTCATGAAGCTGGTGGTGAAAAGCCGGCGTAACCGGGTCTTCAAGTACAATGCACTGCGCGTGGTGCGCCTGGTGGCGGTGATCTTCATTGTGGTGGTGCTGCTGTCGTACTTGTTCCATAACTGGTACACGGCGGCGGTTTCGCTGGGCCTGATCTCCTTGGTGCTCGGCTTTGCGCTGCAAGGGCCCATCTCCTCGTTCATCGGCTGGCTCTACATTCTTTTCCGCGCACCCTTCGAGGTGGGCGACCGCATTGAGGTGGGCGATGTAATGGGCGATGTGCTGGAGGTGGGCTACATGGACACCACCCTGTCCGAATTCCGTGGCACCTACCTCAACAACGACCTGCCCAGCGGGCGCTTGGTGCGCTTTCCCAACAGTCTGGTGCTGGATCATCCGGTATTCAACTACTCCTGGCAACAACACCCCTTCATATGGAAGGAGATCGCCTTTCAGGTGGCCTACAACAGCGACCTTGATTTTGTGCAGGATACGCTGCGCAAGGTGGCCATGGCCGAACTGGACCCCGAGATATTGGACAATGTGCAGGAGTTGAAGGACCTGGTTACCGGCACGCCGGTGGGCAAGCTGCCCTTGCGCGAATACCCGATTATCCGGCTACGCATCAACTCCAACACGTGGGTGGAGGTGATGGTGACCTACCTGGCCAACCCCACCGGCGGTGGCGCGGCGCGCACAAGGATCATACAACGGGCGTTGGAGGAATTGAACAAACACCCCGAACGCGTGCTGTTCCCCAAAGGGGAGAACCGGTAAACCACCCCGGTACGGTGCATACCCATGGAAGGCCCATCGTTGAAACTCGCCGCCGGGCAATTGCAGCCCTTCATCGGCAAAGGCGTGTTGGCCGTGCGCGGCAACAGCACCAAGGTGGAAAAGGAACGCTGCCGGGGCCAAGTGGTGAAGGACGTGTTCAGCCACGGCAAGCAGCTCTTCATGCAGTTCGGCCACTTCGCCCTGCGCACGCACTTTTTGCTCTTTGGCACCTACGAGGCGGAGGTGGAAGGCGATACCGATACGGGCGACTATGTGCGCAGCCGCGAACCGCGCCTCGCCCTCACCTTCAGCAATGGTGAGCTCAGGCTTT
>JBIQMI010000289.1:0-3837 GCA_044463585.1 Cryomorphaceae bacterium | reverse complement strand
CTGCTGAGCACGGTGAAGCCGGGCCCGAGGTACTTCTCAATGGTCTTTGCCTTTGCGGGTGACTCCACGATCACCAGGTCGCCGCTCTTTGCCATGCCGATTCCGATTTAAGGGCGCAAAGCAAATGCCTTTCGGGGGAATTGCGGTTTTGGGGATGGGGCGAGGGTTGGATTCCCCTACGGGGAAGAAAGTTGCGAATGCCCACCATGCGCGCCGGTCAGTCTGCTCAGATCGACCGCATAGGCCCGAATCAATGGCTGGTTCAGCATATCACGTTGCAGGTGGCAATTCTTCCATGGTAGCTGACTTCCGCAGTAGCATGGATCCTGCCTTGTCGGGGTCTTTTCCCCACTCAGGTAAGCCAAACGGCGGATCACCTCCTCGTGGGAGCAGTTCCATTCGTTCAAGTAATATTCCCAAATCCCTTGAACACCATGGGCGAATTCTCCGTTGAGATAGTTGCCAGTCCTTTCCTTGTACAAGTGATTCGCAAGGAATGGCATTGCCGACCGCTCGAGCCAATCCACAAGATGGGCACGCCCCATATACTTGCGCAACTCGCTCACTTCCGGCCCCAAGCATAAGCTGCCGTTTTTGTTCACATGCCAATCAGCCTCGGGCTTGATACGACCCTGATCCTCGAACATTAAGGGTGGGGCATGCGGATAGTCCGCCGGGAACAGTATGGTGACCCTGAAGCTGCCCCACCGGGACCCATGGCCATCCGACACCTCCAACCAAGCCTGTAACCGGGTCCGCCCGGATAGTGCGTACGGCGGCCCCAAGCCACGATACTTGCCGTGCGCCACAAGCACATCGGTCAAGATGGCCCTGTCTACATTGAAGGTTACCACCGGTAGGGCTTTGTCTGTGTGCCGATCACGGTTACCAAGGGCTTCGCCACTTCCTCCACACGGACTGGCTCCGTGCAAGGGAAACGAGTACCGAAGTGCTTGCGCCATAGTGCGCACGACTCGTGATTCATATCGGCGTTGAGGGCGCGTTCTCCATCATTGACCAAGGCCCGCAGCCGGTCCATGAAATACTGCTGCTGCTCTTCCGTATAGCTCGCGAATAGATCTTCTCCTTGGGGTGTCGTTGGCCGCAGGCATTCGAACTGAACGTTCAAGGTTTGCAGCATGCGTTGCGTCGTGCGCAGGAATGCGGCATCATCGTTGCCATCACGAACGAAATTGTTGGCGACGAGGATGGTAAGGCAAACACCAGCAGGCATATCAGCCTTCCCTTGTTCATCCGCCCAGGCCTTAGCATACCGAACCATGCGCCGAAGCTGATCATCGTTCTTTCGGATGTCCTCCTTCCATTGTTCAAAGTCCGGCCGCAACGATTCCTGTAGCATGTAATCGATCTGAAAGCCGGATTGCGCGCGACCCTCGAACCACTCAATGAATTCCAAAGGGTTGCTCCAGATCCATCCGTTTTTCTTGTGGGCCAGTTCTGGATGGGTATAACTCCGGTAGTATATCGGCAGGTCCACATGGTACTGACGTACGTAGCGCACACGGACACAAGTATCCTTATCGAACACCTCATGCGTTTGATCTTTTACCGCATCAAGAATGGCCATGTGGAAAGCTTCAGGCGTAGGCCGCTCATCGGGTGCTTGATCGCCGATGAAATAAACGCCCATATCGAGGTCGAATTCCTCCTCATACACAGGGTTGATGATTGTATCCATCACAAATGAGCCTTGGGAACGGAAGGCAGGCATGACGGAAACCCCATTCGTCTTAAACTGGGCTAGGATGGTATCGCGAATGGCATTGCGCGATGCCCGCAGTTCTTCTCTCCTCGCATCACTCAGGCGGATCGCCCCATTGAAAGTTCGGAATTCGTAGTCACAGTTTGCCATTTTCTGGGTTGTTAAAGTTGTTTTTCCGTTGAGGGTACCAGCTCCATGGAGCCCATGGTTTTGCGCCCAGTGAAATAGTGGCCCTTCAGGATGCCCGTGCCGGGATCGAGGTCTAGCACGGCGTACCCGTCATGGGCACCAGTGGAGCCGGTGATGCGGTCGCCCTCGTTCTGGTAGAGCATGCACAGTTGCCAACGCCCGTGTCCATCGCGGTCCAACAGGTCGGCATGGACGGACCTTGACAGGGTATCCTCTTGGGATAAGCCAACCTCCGCCGAGAACCAGCAGCACACGGATACATCTGTGGCACGTTGCTCTATGAGCACCCGGACAAGCTTGCGCCGCTGTTCGCCTTGGTACTCGTAGCACACCTCCCCTTCATACTTCCCGCGTACAACCGGCAGGTTCACCAGTAGGTTGAAGACTGGCAACCGCCACAGTTTGCGGTCGTGCCATACAAGAAAAACACTGACCAAGGAGGTTACTGACACGCCGCCGAGCCACCCGTGATGTTCCCACAGGTGGTTATGAACAAACGTGGATAATTTTCCCAGCCCTGCGGCAAGCAGCAGAATGGTTAGGATCAGCGGGGCTGGTCGGTAGTGATGCAGGTTCAACATGGGGCGGTTCAGGTACGGTTGGCTTCACACATGAAATATCGTTGCGTATGTTTGACGCGTGTCGGCAAAGATACACATCTTTGTCATGCATGTAACATGTTTCCTTGCCGAAACAACCAACCATGTCCAAAGAGCTGAACACCGACCTATTGGCCACCATGATCCGCAGGAAGCGGGGAGATAAAGGGCTGCGAACAATAGCTGAGGAGATTGGTGACATCAGCGCGCCCACATTGTCCAGAATAGAAGCGGGCAACGTGCCCGACGTGGACACTTTTCTTAAGCTATGCCGTTGGCTGAGCATGGACCCGAGCACATTTGCGGCAGATCTTGGCGAAAAATCCCACACGTCATCAGCCAAAGTCAGCAACCGCGACATCGTCATCACCAACCTGCGCGCGGACAAGACGTTGGACAAGAAGGTGGTGAATGCGTTGGTGGAAATGATCGAAGTGGCTTACCGGTTCAATCCTTCCAAGTAGTGGCATTCAAAAGCAGCATACTCCCAAGGGGCTTCAAGGCCGAGGCTGAACGTATCGCGGTGCGTTACCGGACGGAATTGGGCTTGTCGAAGTTCGACCCTTTGGATGCGTGCTTGCTTGCAGCCTATCTCGAAGTGTTGTTGATCCCCGTCTCTTCGTTGGGCTTGTCGGATGAATGCCTTGGCATCCTCCAAGGTACCTCTTTGAAAAAAGCGCAATGGTTTGCCATGACCATGATCGGTGAGGACGGGTCCAAGCGAGTGATCCACAACGACTATGTAGCTGCTACCCGCCAGCAAAGCGACATCATGCACGAACTGTCCCATATCATCTGCCAGCATCAGCACGACGGGGAGGACTACAGCTTCGGCTTCCCAGTACGTAAGTACAACGACGGACATGAGGCGCAGGCCGAATGCCTTGGTGCTACGCTCCAGTTGCCCAAACCCGCACTACTCTGGCAAACCAAGGAAGGCCGAACGACCGAGGAGATCGCTGCTTATTACACGGCCAGCCCGGCCATGGTGCGCAGGCGCTTGGGCGAATCTGGTGTGGCCAAGATCAGAAAGTACAGCCCAAGCGAACAACCACTAAAGAACAACTGAAAACGGCTGTAATGCCCACCCTCCAATTCAAAGGCAAGTCCTTCGTGCAGAACCATCACCTCGCGGTGAAGTTCCATCAGCTTGTGGGCGTGAAGAGCAAGAGCCTCACCGATAAGGTGAGCTTGCACGACAACCTGATCGTGCAAGGCGATAACCTCAAAGCCCTGAAGGCCTGCTGCCCACCTACGCCGGCAAGGTGAAGTGCATCTACATTGACCCGCCCTACAACACCGGCAACGAGAAGTGGGTGTACAACG
>JBIQMI010000288.1:0-3840 GCA_044463585.1 Cryomorphaceae bacterium | reverse complement strand
AGCGCAATACCAGGCAGCTGACCGAGCTGGCCCGGGGCGTGATCGCCGAACTCAGGCAATCGTTGCGCGGCCAGGAGACCATGCCCGATTCCATGGCGCCGCAATTGAACCATGTGCTGATGGGCCTGAGCAATGTCTTCTTCACCGACCTCAGCCTTTACGACCCCGATGGCAAGCTGTTCGCCACCTCGCGCGAACAGGTCTTCAACACCGGGCTGCTGGGGCCGCGCATGGATCCACGGGCCTACCACCAACTGGCCTTGGAGGGCTTGGCGTCCTACATCGGCAAGGAACATATCGGCAACGCCGAGTTCAGCACGGCCTACATGCCGTACCGCAGCGAACAGGGCCACGTGCTGGCCTACCTGGCGCTGCCCTACTTCGCGCGCCAGGCCGAGGTGGACGCGGAACGCGCAACGGGGTACGTCGCCCTGGTGAACCTGTTCACTCTGCTCTTTCTGCTCAGCGTGGTGGCGGCCGCACTGATCGCCCATTGGACCACCCGGCCGTTGGAGCTGCTGCGCAGCGGCCTTGAACGGATCGGACTGGGGGCACGGAATGAACCGATCCTATACCAAGGCAATGACGAGCTCGGGCAGTTGGTGCGCGTGTACAACCGCAAGGTGGATGAACTGCGCGAAAGCGCCATGAAACTGGCCCGCAGCGAAAGGGAAAGCGCCTGGCGCGAAATGGCCAAGCAGGTGGCGCACGAGATCAAGAACCCCCTCACGCCCATGAAGCTCAACATCCAATTGTTCCAGCGCACCTGGCGGCCGGACATGCCCGATGCCAAGGAGCGCCTGGACAAATTCAGCCAAGGGCTGGTGGAACAGATCGATACGCTGAGCCGCATTGCCGGCGAATTCTCCGATTTCGCCAAGATGCCCCATGCGCGGCCCGAACCTGTGGACCTGCACGCCGTGGCCCTGGCGGCCGTGGCCCTGTTCGCCGCCGAGCCCCACGCCGAGGTGGTGCTGCACCCCGGCACGGCCTTGCCGGTGCTGGCGGACCGCGAGCAATTGATGCGCGTGTTCACCAACCTGATCAAGAATGCCCTGCAAGCGATCCCGGAAGGGCGAACGGGCCGTGTGGAACTATTCACCTCGGTGCGCGAAGGCAGCGCCATGGCCGAAGTGCGCGATAATGGCACCGGCATTGCCAAGGCGGACCGCGAGCGCATTTTCCAACCCAACTTCACCACCAAGGGCAGCGGCATGGGCCTTGGCCTGGCCATGGTGCAGCGCATGGTGGAAAATGCGGGCGGCAGGGTATGGTTCGAGACCGAGGAAGGAAAGGGAACGAGCTTCTTTATTGCATTGCCGATGACACGGCCGCAGGACGGCCCACGTTGAGGCCCCGCAATCCCACCCAACCGGCATCCCCTTCATTCGCACTGCGCACAGTAGCAAGTTGCGCTTCGCTCGTGCATCCCAGCAGTTCTTCCAACTCCACCATGCCCAACGACCCTTTGTCGATCAACGCTGATACGCACCGCTCAAAAAGTGCTTTGTGCTCCTGCAGCGTTTCGATCGCCATCGCTTCGGCCTCCCCGATCCATTGGCTCGCTTGCTCCTCAGCCTCGGGCAACGCTGTCCGAAATCCTTCACCCGCTGCGGTACGATGGAATGCATAGTGCAGCCGGTGCCTGCCCATGCCCTCGACCTTCACCATGTTCAAGGCCAGCAACGAAGCACGCTCCAGGTCATCGTTGCTGCCTACGCCCACCCCCTCCGGGCCGAATTGCAGCCGTTCCGCGGCCCACCCGCCCAAATGCGCAGCCAGCTCCGGCACGATCTCCGCGCGTAAGAGTGTTTTCCTTGGCCTTGTGTCCCACACCACAAATCCGCCCACCCTGGGATCACGGGTGCTTGCACAAACCTGCAAGGGCCGTTTACCGCGCAGGAACACGCCGCAAATGAGATGGCCCGTCTCGTGCACGGCGATGCGTTCCACCCAACCTTCCGGCGGCAACGGTGCGGTCCGCGCTTGCATGCCCCATGAAAGGGCAACATCAAGCTTGCTCGCCCCCAAGTCCAATTCAGCCCGTGGCGTGCCCCCGGAAACGCCCAACTTGACCCCGACCGCATGCACCGCCCGCGGATGGGCCAAGGCTTGGGACAATAGCGTAGGCACCGTGTTCCGGGTGCTTTCCACCACGGGCCTGGCGCCCATCACCGCTATGGACGCCGTGGCGCACAGGTGGTCCACCAATCCATAATCCACTTGCACCTTCATGCCGCAGTGGTCCGAAAGCCGGCTGCACAGGTCCTGCACCGATCGCTGCACAATGGCGTCCACCGTTGCCTTGCCCACTGGCGGAAAGATCACGTGGGAGTTGCCGATGCGGCCCACCTGTTCGATGCGGAAGAGCTTCAACAGGGCATCGTGCACCCCGGCGCGGCCGATGTTGTTGTGGCGATGCAGCAACACCTCCGGGTCGAGCTCGGCCATCGGTTCCATGCCGCTCACGTACAGTTCATCCAGGTTCCCGAGCAGGATCACCAGCACCTTGCTCGCGTCCAGCACGCGCTCCATCTGCGAGGCATGAAGCAATTCCCCCAGCCATTGGGCCACGCCGGAAGTATCCAAGGCGGACAATTTGCTCTCGAACTGGCTCAATGAAAGCGCGGGCGGAGGCGCCAAATCCCGCAATTCGTCCCAGATCTGCAAAGGGATGCACCAATCTTCCCCGTGGGTTTGGTAATGGCCCCCGATCAATTTATCGAACGCCTCCTTTCCAGCTACCACGCGGCCCTGCTTCACCTCCGCCCCCGCAGCGATGGCCTGTTGGTAGCGACCGGTGAAATCCCTGAGGACGGGAATTTTCCAAAACCGCGCCGATGCCAGCACGCGGCCCGAATCCAGGAACTCCCAGAAACGCCGGAGCGAGGTGGGTTCCTCAACAGGTATGCCCATTTCATCGATCACCCTGGCCCGTTGGAACTCATCCACGACCAGGATAAAGGGCAGTCCATCGAGGTGGTTCTTCATGCTATCGAAGGCCCGGTGCATCCAATGGTCATTCGAACATTCCCCGGCATCCAACCAGAACGATCGGTCCTCCAATCCCACTTCCTTGATCAGCGCCCGCACCAAGCTGCTCTTTCCGGTACCCGTCATGCCCCAAAGACCGATCACACGGGGCCGCATCTGGGTTTCGGCAAACAGGTACCAGGGTGCAAATGCATCCAGCAAGTCCTGGATCTGCTTATCAATGCCGAAATGTCCTTCGCGCAGCCGCTCATGCAGCCCGTGCAGGGCCTTGGTGCGCTCGAACAGGAATTGGGGGATGGTGGATGGTTCCATAACACAAGGTTCGGGCGCTACCATGCCAAAACATGGCACAGCTTGGGGACGGCCCGCCAGTGCAGGGGGAATAAAGATCGCTTCGGGATTGTTAAACGCACAAGCCCTCGCTATGACGTGGATGGGCCCACGCGGCTACGCGAGATGCTCATCACACACAAGGAACTCTTGTTGGCCCTGGAGAAACTGCGCCGGCACGACGCCCATGCGCTCATCCGTCGCCAAACACCTGAACAATTGGCCGCGGGTACCTTTGCCGGCACCAAGCTTAGGTACCATGGACTACAACAACATCCTTATCGCCGACGACCACGGCATCCGCACGATCACCATCAACCGCCCTGAGCAGTTGAACGCGCTCAACCGCGACACCATCGCCGAGCTGGACCGTGCGTTGAACGAAGCCGAGGCCGATGGAGCGGTGCGCGTGCTGATCATCACCGGCAGCGGGCCCAAGGCCTTCGTGGCGGGTGCGGACATCAAGGAGTTCGCGCACTTTTCGGTGGAAGAGGGCAAGGCCCTGAGCGCGGATGG
>JBIQMI010000287.1:0-3845 GCA_044463585.1 Cryomorphaceae bacterium | reverse complement strand
AGGGGACAGTCGGCGCCCTGGACCACCCTGGCGGGGGGCAGCATCTTCATGCAATGCACCAACATGGCCGATATAAACAACGACGGCCACTTGGACATCTATGCCAACAACGACGTGGGTGCGCCCAAGATCTGGCTGAACGATGGCAACGGTAACATGGTCTATTCCAGTTACATCGATTTTTCAAGTACACCACCTTCGGACATGAGCGGCAACTACGGCAGCTTATGGATCGATGTGGACAACGACGGCGACCTGGACCTGTTCATTGCCAAATGCCGGCAAGGGGTGAACAATCCCGACGACCCGCGCCGCTGGAACCGCCTGTTCATCAACGATGGCAATTACAACTTCACCGACCGCACCATTGAGTATGGGCTGGACAACCGGAACCAATCCTGGTCGGCCGATTTTGGTGACATTGATAACGATGGTGACCTCGACCTGGTGATCACCAACCACAACCGCAGCATGCAGCTTTTCCTGAATGACGGCACGGGCCATTTCACGGATGCCACGGCCACCAGCGGGATCGACGTAAGTGCCGCTTTTCTTCAGGTGAAATTCGTGGACCTGGACAACGACGGGTACTTGGACCTGATCACCAGCGGAAACCTGGGGGGCAGTGCCGAATACTATTTCCGGGGCAACGGTGATGGCACATTCACCTCGATGCCCAACATGTTGCCCGAGCCCAGCCCGATGAACCTGCACACCTTCGCGGTGGGTGACATGAACCGCGATGGCTTCATCGACATATATGCCGGGTACGGTTCGTCCTATGTGTCGCCGAGCATAACACGCAACGACCAGTTGTACCTGAACAACGGCAATAGCAACCATTTCCTGGCCTTCAACCTGCGCGGAAAGGAGAGCAACCCGGATGGCGTTGGGGCCCGCGTGACCCTGTACGGCCCGTGGGGCACCCAGATCCGCGAAGTTCGGGCCGGGGAGAGCTACGGTATCGTTTGTTCGTTCACCTGCCATTTTGGGCTAGGTTCCGCTACCATGGCTGATTCGGCCATCGTGCGCTGGCCTTCGGGCAAGGTGGACAAATATTTCGGGCTCGAGGCCGACCAGTGGATCACTGTCCATGAGGGGGAAACGCGCGCATCGCAACTTGCCCTGAAGGTCCTTTTGGACGGTCCGTTCGATCCTGCCTCCGGCCTAATGCGCGACGACCTGCGGGGCCAGGGACTGATACCGGCCGTGGAGCCGTACAGCGGCATGGGCTATACCAACACCATGGACGTGACATCAGTGCGCTTGGCCCCGGGTGTACTGGCCGTTACCGGAAGCAATGCCATCGTGGACTGGGTTTGGGTTGAATTGAGGAAGGCCTCCAATCCTGCGGTGGTAGTGGCCTCCAGGCCAGCATTGCTGCAACGCGATGGCGATGTGGTTGACCTGGACGGGAAAAGCGCCGTTGCGATGGGTGTAGTGGATCCCGGTAACTACCATATTGCGGTAAGGCACAGGAACCATTTGGGGGTCATGACGTCTGCAAGCCATGCCATGGGAGTGGGGCCTTTGGCCATTGACCTGCGGAGCACGGCCACGGGCACATGGGGGACCAATGCCCGTAAGCAGGCCGGATCCCATTGGACCCTATGGTCGGGGGAAGTGACCGGGGACGGTGCGGTGAAATTCACCGGTCCGCTCAACGATCGCGACGGGCTGTTGCTTGCAGTGGGCGGCTCTGATCCGAACGCGGTCGTTTCCGGCTATAAACACGCTGACGTGAACATGGACGGCAAGGTGAAATTCACCGGTGCGGCCAACGACCGCGATCCGATCTTGGTGAACATTGGTGGTGGCAACCCCACCAATGTGCTGTACGAGCAGCTTCCCTGATTTTTCAGAGAATTACCTTCGAACCATCTGACCCCCACACGCCATGGCAACTTCAGGCACCACCTGCAGCGGGAAGCTTCGTCGGTTCCTTTTCGCCGCTTTTCTCCTCGGTACCTCTTTTCTCACCCAAGCACAGGACGTCATTCCTTCATCCGTGGATGTCAGGCTGGTGCAGGGCAGCGGACCTTCCGAGCTCTTGGTGCAGATAAAGGCGAACAGCACGGCACCTTTTGGGGGGATCTTCAGTGCACTCACGGTTACGATCAGGTATGATGCGTCCGCTGGTGTGGGATTGGGCCCGGGAACAAGTTTCTGCAACGCATGGAGCGCGTTCTCCCCTTCCCCGGTCGTGGTGAATGGAGGCCTGGCCTACCGCACCTACAACGGCTTCGGCCTGAACAGGCTGGGCACTCCGGTGGCGGATGGAGGCTGTGGCCTGACCATTCCGGCGAATACCTGGTTCACGGTGAGCACGATCCCCGTGACGGGAACGGGTTGTGCCCAATTCATTCTCGGCGACGATGCATTCACGGACCAACAGAACCGTTCCTTCTATGCATCGATGAACGGCAACCTGGTCACGGGCGCCGTGGCGGGCGGCCAAGTGCAAGGTGGGAATTGTGCATTGGACTGCCTCGGGGTGCCGGGCGGCCCGGCGCTGCCGGGAACGCCTTGTGATGACGGGAACCCCAATACGGGGAATGATACTTGGGGGAGTGATTGTGTTTGCTCGGGCACACCGCTCTGTACGGCCCCGGCGATCAGCAGCATCACCAACAATAGTCCTGTGTGCTCCACGGGCAATTTGAATTTATCGGTTGCGGCCACCGGTACGGGCCCATTGGCATATTCGTGGAGCGGCGCCGGGACGTTCAGTCCGTCGGCCTCGGCTGCCACGGTCTCTGTTACGGGTGGGTCGACAGGCACGTACCAAGTGACGGTTTCCAATGCTTGCGGAACGGTAACGGGAAACACTTCGGTCGTTGTAAATCCTTCACCTTCGGCGACGATCAGCTACGGGGGCAGCCCATTCTGCAACAGCGGCACGGCGAACGTGACGCGCACGGGCACTGCTGGTGGCACTTATTCGGCCACGCCCACGGGGCTTTCGATCAACGCCAGCACAGGCGCGATCAACTTGGGCAGCAGCACGGCGGGCAGCTACACGGTCACTTACAACATCGCCGCATCGGGCGGTTGCGCCGCGTTCAGCACCACGGCGAGCGTTGTGGTGAACACCGCACCTTCGGCGACCATCAGCTACGCGGGCAGCCCGTATTGCAACAGCGGCACGGCTAACGTGACGCGCACGGGCACCGCTGGTGGCACTTATTCGGCCACGCCCACGGGTCTTTCGATCAATGCCAGCACGGGCGCGATCAACTTGGGCGCGAGCACGGCGGGTACATACACGGTCACGTACAGCATTGCGGCATCGGGCGGTTGCGCTGCGTTCAGCACCACGGCCAGTGTGGTGGTAGGAGCGGCTCCTTCCGCCTCGATCAATTACGCGGGCAGCCCGTTCTGCAACAGCGGCACGGCGAACGTGACGCGCACGGGCACCGCTGGTGGCACTTACTCGGCCACGCCCACGGGTCTTTCGATCAATGCGAGCACAGGCGCGATCAACTTGGGCGCGAGCACGGCGGGCAGCTACACGGTCAATTACAGCCTTGCGGCATCGGGCGGTTGCGCCGCGTTCAGCACCACGGCCAGTGTTGTGGTGAACACCGCACCTTCGGCGACGATCAGCTACGCGGGCGGTCCTTTCTGCAACAACGGCACGGCGAACGTGACGCGCACGGGCACCGCTGGTGGCACTTACTCGGCCACGCCCACGGGTCTTTCGATCAACGCCAGTACCGGCGCGATCAACCTGGGTGGTAGCGCGGCGGGCAGTTACACGGTCACGTACAGCATCGCGGCCTCGGGCGGATGCGCTGCGTTCAGCACCACGGCCAGTGTGGTGGTAGGAGCGGCTCCCTCCGCCT
>JBIQMI010000286.1:0-3887 GCA_044463585.1 Cryomorphaceae bacterium | reverse complement strand
CCGGTTGATCAAGTAAAAACTCCCTCGATCAAACCATGTTCAACCCGCCAACCCGGAAAGCATGGCTGAGCCGATGGTTCTTCGTGGTACCCATTAACCTGTCGTTTTTCGTCAGGCGGGTAAATCGCTTCGTGCAAATTTAACGTAAAATCCGCCCGAACGCATAGCGCCCAGCCGTTATCAACCACCTCAACGCATTAGCCCATCACCGAACCGAAGGGGCTTCTATGGGTGATCATTGGAGCAGCCAGGCCACCTGAACCCTACTATGACGAAGTTTTTTGATCACTAAGACTGGGTGTACTGCTCCCCGCCCCATTTCCTTGCGATCAGAATTTCATTTTCGGCCCCACGCGGCGTACCGGCTTGGCTGGCACTTCGGCTTGGGCGGGCCGGGTGGCGGCTTTTTCCATGAGGCCGCTGGACAGGAGCATCCCTTCGGTATCGTGGCCGGTGTAATGGCGCTCGGCCAGTTTGGTCCCGTCCAGGGCAAAACGCAGCCACGTGCCGGTCTTGACGCCGCGGGCATATTGGCCGCTGCTTTCCATGCGGCCGTTGGCATAGTAGAAGGTGAAGATGCCGTCCTCCACATTGAGGGCGCTATCCAAGTAGGCACCCCGCATGCGCACAATGCCCGCATTTGATTGTATGGCCACGAGGTAACGGCCGTTGCTGGCGCGGGCCACCACGCGCACCAAACGTTCGCCGTCGGCAAAGGCATGTTTTACATCGCCGTAACCCAGGTCGTTGATGGTGATCTTTTCCACGCGGATCACCTGCACGGCTGCATCTCCCTCGAAACCGCTGGCCATGGTTGCCGAGGGACACAAAAAGAAGGCAAGGAACAAGATGTTGATGTAGGTTTTCATAAGTTGCATTTCAACCCCAACATGCCAAAGCCATGCCCCAATGGTGCCTGCGAGGCCTTCGGTGAGGAACGGACCACGCCAAAACAGGCTTGTGCGCGCACGGCGGCAAGAGGGGGCTGGCCAGGCACGGTCATATTCGCCATTACCGGCTGAATGCCAAGGCGTTGTCTCCTATTAACGGAGCCGCTTCCATGGGGGTTGGGAAGCTTTGCTGCAGGGCAGTCCAAATGGCACCCGAACCGGATGCCGGGGCGGCGTTTTGGGCGTGCTGCCCGGTTGGGGAAATTGTTGCCTTGTTATTTGCACGGTGCCTTGAAATTCCACGCCTGGGGTGCCCGTTCCCACCCTATCGGGTCCCGGTGCGGCCGATGGCAACGCGTTGGCTTTCGGGCATGAATTGGCATTGAGCATCAGGCGCATGCACGTGCGCCTGCGCGCCTTCCCGCGCATGGGAATCCTTGCCAGCGGCACAGGGATAATGGGAACGGCCCTGGATTTGCCCATGCGCCACCATGCTGCGCTGCCTCCCGCTCCCCTCCCTGGCTGTTATGGGCATGCTGGGCACCGGGATGGCGCACGGGCAATCGAGCACCCTGTATGCCGATGGCTTGGTGCGGGTGCAAGGGGCCGACTGGCGCGAAAGCCGCGTTACCGTGATCCCCGAATTCGGAGAAGCATTTGAAATACCGCTGACCAGCAACCATTTCAAATTGGACCTCGGCCTGGAATCCTCCTACTTGGTGCGGGCCGCGCACAAGGACTGTGCGGCCAAGGAGGTGGTATTCGACCTGCATGTGCCGGCAGCCTACCGCGGCCAGGATTTCCAGTTCCCTTTCGAGATCGTGCTGGAGGCCTTCAAGGCGAAGGAGGAGCGGTACGCCTACGCCAAGCCCGTGGGAGCGGTCTATTTCGACCCCGCCAAGGAGGATTTCACCTACACCACTGAATACGCGCGCATTGAGAAAGCCCGCGCGGTTTCCTCCCTCTCCGACCGCATGGACGAGCACATCACGCTGCACCCGGTTCAGGCCGATCTGCTCGCCGATTATGCGGCCCTGTTCGCGAACGATCCCAATGCGGCACCCTTGGATACCGGGGCGCGGAACTCCGGGCAGCCGATGGCACCCCCAGCGGTTACCGGGGCATACGATACGGTAACGGCCGAACCGTTGGCACCGATCCCCGTGAGGAACGTAGGCATGGCGGTGCCTACGGCTCCGAGGCCTATCGGATCCTCGGCGGCCCCAGCACCCACGCCACGACCGCTTCCTGTTGCCGCTTCGTCGCGTGCACCTGCGCCCGGCGAGGCTGTTCCGGTGCCGGACATACCGCGGCCGGAATCAAGGATATCCACGCAATTCACCATGCCGCAGCCGGATGATGCGCACGCCATGCGCGAATTCAACCAGCTGCCCACCATGCTGATCCAGATCGACCGCTTCGGCTATGCCGATACCACCGTGGAGCTGCGGAAAGTGACGCATGCGTACGGGGCGGTGTTCTATTTCAAGGACGGCTATTCCATAACCGAGCGGGCCTATTTGGAGGAGATCGCGCGGAACGGGTACCACGGGCAGCGGGCGCGATAGAAAGCGGCTTACGGCGCCACTTGCCGGAAGGTGAGGTTGATGCGCATGCCCGCCGGTCGTTTGGTCTTGGGCACCGTATGCTCGGTGGCCTCTTGGCAGCCGGGCAGCATCACCAGCAAAGAGCCGGGCACCAGCGGGAAATCGTGCACCACGGCATGATCCGCCTTCAGGCGCATGCGGAATACGCGCAGCGCGCCCAGGGAAAGCGAGGCCACAGCACCGCCGTAAGCCTCGCGGTCGCTGTGCCAGGCCACCGAATTGCTGCCATCGCGGTAGAGGTTGCACAGGCAGCCGTTGTACGTGTACCCGCTGATCCGTTCCACCAGCGCCTTGGCCTCCAGCAGCTTGGGCGGCCAATCCTGCGGGTCATGGGCGTACACGCCCTGGTGGCGGGCCACGCCGTACCACGCGATGTCGCGCGGCATTTCCACTTCCTTGCCATGCAGGGTGATGCTGCGGCGCGCCCAGGGCGCCGTGTGCAGCAGGACCTGGAACAGTTCATCAGCCGACCCCGCGCCGAGCACCACGCCATAGTGCCGCACAAAGCGTGGGAAGGGATGGTCCGCAGGACGGGCGCGCAGGTCCATCGCGTTCATCTCATCAGGGGAGAACAGGGAATCGGACATCGGTGCCATGCAGGCCGTGGAGAATGGTGGCCCACCAGTACAACAGGCGGGGGCACGGCCGGTTCGGGATGGACGGGATCACCTGCGCGGAAAGCCGTGCATCGGCCAACAAAGCGTATCATGTGAACGCGCAGCTGACGGAAAAAGCGTCGAAATGGAATGACGAGCCACGACATCACCTGGCACATGTACCAGCATGCCCGATCGATGGGGCATGATTGGATCACGCCCAACGCCCTGTTGTACGCCTGGGAAAGCGACCTGCTGACGGTGACACCGCAGGGCCATGTTTGCGAAGTGGAGGTGAAGATCTCGCGCGGCGACCTGCTCAACGACCTTCTGAAGCCCAAGCACAGCCAGGGCATGCTGCTCAACGGCTCCTTCATGGTGAAGACCAACGGCAAGGAAAGCACGGCGAATGAACAGGTGGAGGAGCGCCGGCAAGCCCGTGGAGAGCTGTTGTGCCGCCGCCCAAATTATTTCGTGTTCGCCATGCCCTGCTCGGTGTACCGCAAGTTGAAGGGCTTCCGGTTCCCGCCCTACGCGGGAGTTTTCACCGTGGATGACCAAGGCCGTGTGTACGAGGAACGCCGGGCCCTGCAACTCCACAGTACCCCCATTGCAACCGCGGATATGCTCGGCCTGGCGCGCCGGATGCACCAGCGCTACTGGAACCAGTGGGCCAAGGAAAGGGAGGCGGTGCCGGAAGCAGCGGATTGATCCAGGAAGAACACTTCCGGGCGCGTTCCCTATGCCTAGCTCAAGATATTTCCGCGGCCAACCAACCCGGCGCCCTTTTCCTG
>JBIQMI010000285.1:0-3897 GCA_044463585.1 Cryomorphaceae bacterium | reverse complement strand
CGGTGAAGGAGATCCTGTACGACAAGCTCACCCTCGGCAACGCCAAGGGCGCCTTGCGCGTGCACGACCAGAAGATGGAATTGCGCGGCATGGGCTTCGACCTTTTCGACGGAAGGCTCGGAATGAACGGCACGTACAGCACGGTGGACAAGGCCAAGCCCTTGTTCGACATGGACCTCGATGTGAACGCGGTGAACATCCGCAGCCTGGTGGAGAACGTGGAAATGGTACGCAACATGGCACCCATTGCCAAGCATTGCACCGGCCAGCTCACCACCACGCTCAAGCTCGCCGGCGCGCTCGACCAGCAGATGTCGCCCGTTATGGAAAGCCTGGCCGGGCACGGCACGCTGCGCACCAAGAACGTGGCCATCGAAGGCTTCAGGCCCTTGGTGGAAATGAGCAACGTGCTGAAGATGCCGCAACTCGCAACGGCCAAGGTGCAGGATGTCGATTTCAGCTACGACATCCAGGACGGGAAAATGATCACCAAGCCCTTCGATGTGAAGATCGACCGGCTCACCGCGCGCGTTGAAGGCAGCACGGCCTTCGCCGACCAGGCCATCGACTACACCCTGAAGACCAAGGTGCCCACCGACATGTTCGGTGCCGATGCCGGCGAATTGGTGGGCGGCCTGTTGGGCCAGGTGAACAAGACCCTCGGCACCAGCACGCAACTGCCCAAGGAACTGGACCTTACGGCGAAGATCACCGGCACGGTGGACAAGCCTGTGGTGAAGCCCGTGTTCGCCGGGGGAAGCCTGAAGGAAACCGTGAAGGAAGAGGTGAAACAGCAGTTGAACGAGCAGATCGACAAGGTGAAGGAGGATGCCATTGCCAAGGCGCGGGCAGAGGCCGACAAGCTTGTGGCCGCCGCACAAAAACAGGCCGATGACCTGAAGGCCAAGGCGCGCAGCGAAGCGGCCAACGCAAAGGCACAGGCCTACAAGGCGGCCGACGACCTGGTGGAGCAGGCCGGCAACCCCATCGCCAAGGCCGCGGCCAAACTGGCCGCCGATAAGGCCAAGAAGGCCGCCGACGACCAGGAACAGAAGTTCGTGGCCGAGGCCGATCGCCGCGCCGATGGACTGGTGGACGCGGCCCGCAAGCAGGGCGATGCACTCATTGAAAAAGCGGAAGCAACCGATACAACGGTGAAGTAAGGAATGTCAACAGCATACATGGCATGGCCCGGCAGGGCGGCGCGGCGCTTTCGCCCATGGCTTGTGTTGCCCTTGATCTGCCTGGCCTTGGCCACCGCCGCACAGGACGATCAACCCTGCGCACCGGCCACTGAAAAGAAACTGGTGAAACGGCTGGAGGATGCCCGTTCCACCCGGAACCCAACGGAGCGGCACCAGAAGCTGAAAGCCTTGGCAGAGGAGCACCCCGAATGCGCCGAATGCCTGCTGCTGGTGGGCGAAAGCGCATACCAGCGCGCCAAGGCCGGCGCCGGCAATTTCAACGCGGCCATCAATTACCTCGAGGACCTGCGCGAACGCTGCCCGGAGTACCACAGCCAGGTCTTTTTCTACCTCGGCAACATGTACTACGCGCAGGACCGCTATGCCGAGGCCGCAAAGGCATTCAGGCAATTCCTGGCCTTCCCCTCCGACGACCCGGCCAAAATGCCCGCCGATATTGATCACCAGACCAGCGAAGTGCAGCGCATATTGCCCGAACTCGCCTTTTACGAGGAATTCTACAAGGACCAACGCCCGCTGGAACCCAAACTGCTCAAAGGGGTGAGCACCGCCGCCGACGAATACCTGCCCATGTTCTCGCCCGACAACGAGATCCTCTTCTTCACCCGCATGAGCAAGTACCAGGCGAAAGGCGACCGCTACCCGCGCGACGTGGAAGAGCTGTCCGAGGCCAGGCGTGCCTCGGTGAAGGATGATTTCGACAAGGGCGGGCCGCTGCCCCAGCCCTTCAACACCGGCGATAGCTACGGGGGCGTTACCGTGAGCCTGAACAACAAGGAGCTGTTCGTTACCGTGTGCAAGCCCGTTACGGCCGAGTACCGCAACTGCGACATCTACCGCACCCACTACACCACCCACATGGATTTCGGCAGCGGGCAGCAGCGCTTCGAGTGGAGCCCGCTGGAAAACCTGGGCCCCAACATCAACACCGAGGATGGCTGGGAAAGCCAACCATCGCTCAGCACCGACGGGCGCACCCTCTACTTCGCCACACTGCGCCGTGGCAGCAAGGGCACCGACATCTACAGCAGCCAGCGCAACGATAAGGGCGAATGGAGCCCGGCGAAGCCGCTGCCCGCGCCCATCAACACCGAGGGCGATGAAAAGGCGCCCTTCATGCACAGCGACAGCCGCACCCTCTACTTCGCCGCAAGGCCACCGCGCGACGAGAACGGCAAGGAGGACCCCGATGGAGGCCACCGCGGCATCGGCGGCTACGACATCTTCTACAGCAAGCTGAACGACGACGGCAGCTGGACCACCCCGAAAAACCTCGGCAACCCGATCAACACCCCGCAGGACGAGCATGGCCTGATCGTGAGTGCCGACGGGCGCACGGCCTACTTCGCCAGCAGCCGCTTCCGCGGGGCGGGCGGGCTGGACATCTACGGCTTTGAATTGCCACAGGAGGCACGGCCGGACCATATCCTGATCGCCAAGGGTGAGGTGAAGGACGAGAACGGGAATGCCGTGCGCGGTGCCACCGTGTCCATCACCTACATGGACACCCGCAAGACCGAAGTGCTGAAGGTGGATTCGGTGGATGGGCGCTACGCCACCGTGGTGCGGCTGAAGCAGGGCGGCGATGTGCGCCTCACTGTGAAACAGCCCGGCCATGTGTTCGATAGCCGACTGATCAGCCAGGCCGATACCGCACTGGGCGGCGTGGCCCAAATGGACATGAAGCTGGAAAAAGTGGAGACCGGGAAGAGCTACAGGGTGAACGATATCCGCTTTGCCACCAACAGCACCGAGGTGGAAGGCCCCAGCAAGTACATACTCGATGAACTGATCGCCTTCCTGAAGGAAAATCCCAAGGTGCGCATTGAAGTGCAGGGGCATACCGATAACGTGGGCGACCTGGAAAGCAACATGGTGCTCAGCCGGGGAAGGGCGGCTGGAGTGGTGGAGTACCTGACGGCACATGGCATACCGGCGGGGCGGCTGACCAGCAACGGGTACGGGCCCACGCGCCCGATCGGCGACAACAGCACCGAAAAGGGCCGGGCAGCGAACAGAAGGACCACCTTCGTCATTATATCCCGGTAAGGGCGGCCCTTACCCCGAATTGCGCGGCCATGCACAGATGCATTCTTCCCTTGGCGTTGTTGGCCGCGTGGCCTGCCGCCGCACAGCTGCCGCAAGGCGGAAGCCCCTACAACTGGCCCCATGCCGATGCCCACGATGCATCACCGGCCCTGTTCCGGTTGCCACCCTTGAACATCGATTCAGCCTTGGCGGCAGCGGATACGCTGGGCGCACCCACGGGCCACCGCATCGGTTGCCAGCGGCCCTTGCCGCTGGACCTGCTTGCGCAAGGCGAACAGGATGATCAGGTACCGGGCATGCGCACCTACCGCTTGGCCATTGAAAGCGCGGATGCTGCCATGATCAGCGTGCAGTTCACCGTCTTCAGGCCGGCACCGGGCGCCATGCTGTACCTGTACGATCAGGCACGCACCACCTTCCTCGGCGGATTCGGCACGGCCAATGAAACAGTGTCCGGCGTGTTCGCCACAGGCCTGCTGCCCGGACCGGTGGTGGTGCTGGAGTACCAGGAGCCTTTGGAGGGCAGCAGGGGCGTGGTGCAAGTGGGCAGCATGCTGCATGCCTGGCAGGGCCTGGACGGGACAGGCGCTGAACGCGACATCGGCCCACAGTACCCGATCGATCCCTGCCACATCAATGTATC
>JBIQMI010000284.1:0-3899 GCA_044463585.1 Cryomorphaceae bacterium | reverse complement strand
ATGTTCAGCACGGCGCCCACCAACAGGCCGCCCGCGCTGCCGCCCATGCAGAACAAGCGCTTCGGGTCGGCATGCCCATCGGCCACCAATTGCTCGGCGCAGGCGATGAAATCCGTGAAGGTGTTCATCTTGTGCTCCATCCTTCCCCCTTCGTACCAGGCCCGGCCCAATTCCTCGCCACCGCGCACGTGGGCCATGGCGAATACAAAGCCGCGATCGAGCAGGCTCAACCGGGCGCTGCTGAACACCGGTTCAACGTTGATCCCGTACGCCCCGTAGCCGTAAAGCAGCAATGGTGCGCGCCCGTCCATCGCGGTATTGCGGTGGTGCACCAGGCTGATGGGTATGCGCGTGCCGTCCCGCGCAGTGGCCCAGATCCGTTCACTGATGTAGTCGCCGGAAGTAAAACCACCCACGACCTCCTGTTGTTTCAACAAGCGGTTCCAGCCGGTGGCCATGTTGTGCTCATACACGCTGGTGGGCGTGGTGAGGGAGGTGTAGCCGTACCGGAACCGGTCGGTGTCCCATTCGGCATTGGTACCGCCATAGGCCACATAGGCGGGGTCGTGGAAGGTGATCTCATGCTGCTCCCGTGTGCCGTTGCGCAGCACCCGCAGGTGCACCAGGCCTTGGGTGCGCTCGGTAAGCACGATATGCTCCCGGAACACATCGGCATCCTCCAGCAGCACATCGTTCCTATGCGGCACCAATTCGCGCCAGTTGGCCTTTTCGGTGGCCTCCTCCGGGCATGTCATCAGGCGGAAGTTCTTGGCCTTCCAATTGGTGAGGATGTAGAACAGGCCCGGCATTCCTGGCGTGGCGGCCGCATGCATGATGCTGTGTTCGTGCTTGCGGCTGCGCGGCACGAAAACCCTGAACGCGCCCAACGGTTCATCCACGGACAAAAGGCGATGCTCGCTGCTCAACGTGCTTTCCGTGGTGATGATGATGAAACGGTCCGAGCGGCTGCGGTACACATCACAGCTGAACGATCGGTTCTTTTCGTGGAACACCTCTACATCTTCGGCCGGATCGGTGCCCATGATGTGGCGGAAAACGCGTGCATTGCGCAGGCTTCGGTCCTTGCGCACATAAAAGAAGGTCCGGTCGTCCGCGAACGCCCCGCCCTCCCCGGCGCCCTCGATCACATCGGGCAGGTCCCGGCCCGTGCGCAGGTCCCTGAACCGGATCTGGTACCTTCTGCGGCCCACCGTGTCGAGGCTGTAGGCCAGAAGTTGGTTCCCGGGGGCGATCTCAAGGTCGGCGAGGTCGAAATACTCATGTCCGGCGGCCAGGGCGTTCTCGTCGAGGAAATCCTCGAATTCCGTTGGCACCGCATCCTTGTCCGCCTGCACGGGCGCGCGCATGTGCACGGGATATTCCGCTCCTTCATCGAAGCGGAAGCAGTACCAGTAACCATTCTCGCGATAGGGCACGCTGCGGTCGCTTTGCTTGATGCGCGCCTTCATCTCCGCGAACAATTCCTGCTCAAGGGCCTTCACGGGGGCCATGATGGCCTCGGTGTAGCGGTTTTCGCTTTCCAAGTGCTGGATCACCCGCTGGGCCTGCTGGTCCGGCGGCATGGCCGTGCGCTGTTTTTCCGAAAGCCGCAACCACGCGAACGGGTCGTTGCGCTCCGTGCCATGCACCACGGTGCGCTGCGGTTCTTCTTGTGTTTCCGGTGGTGCGGGAAGCGAAGTGATCTTCATATTGGTAGGGCAGGGATGCCCGGCGCGCTAAAGTAGGGCCACCCCTATGGGGCCCGTGGTCATTTGAGCAGGTCATGCAGCACGGCGGGGGAGCGCAATTCCCCGAAGCCTTCCACATGTAACCGGAAATACTGGAGCAGGTGCTCGAGCATGGCGCGGCGCTGCGCGGCCTGCATCGGGTATGCCGGGGTGCCGGCCCCGGATCGCAGCAACTGTTCCAAGGCTTGGCTGTCCTGTGCGTTCAGGCAGAAGGCGTGGGCCGGTTCGCCGCTGAAGAATTGGCCTTCGCGTAGATCGAAGCGCTGGCCGGGCGCAGTGGCCCTGCCCGGCCTGAAGCCCAAATGCCCGGCCAGGCCCAGCAGCAGCTGCAACGGCTGCTCCGCGAGGCCGCCGGTGGTATCGATCGCCTCCAAGGCCTCGAGCACAAAGGCGAACAGGGCGGGATCCGGCGCCTCTTCCCGCAGGGTGCGGTAGAACACCTCCTGGGCAAAGAGCAGCACCAGGCCGCGCATGGGGTCGGACTGCAGGTTGGTGTATGGCCTCCATACCTGCATTTCACGCACGTATTGCAGGTCGCGGCCGCCCTGCTCGGTCACCACCAGCTCAAGCCGGGCCATGGGTTGCAGCCGGGCGGCCTGTGCGGCGCTCTTCCGCCCGGCACGCACCAGGTACGACCTTGCCCCGAAGAGTTCGGTGTAGGCCTTCAACACCAAGGTGCTGTCGCCATGGCGGAATGTGCGTAGGCCCACGGCCCGCGTGGTATGCAGCATGTGTGCAGGCCGATTAGCGCACCACGGCCACCTTGGTGTTGCACTTTCTGGTCCCCTCCGGGTCCATGGCCAGTACCATGTACACGCCGGTGGCCACGCGCCGGCCCTGCATATCGGTCACGGGCCACATGGCCTGCCCGCCAAGGGAGCGCGTGTGGTACACCAGGTTCCCCGCCACATCGGTGATGCGCACATCGCTGTCGCGCACCAAACCCGTGATGGCCACGGAACCGGTGAACGTTTCGCGCACGGGATTGGGGAAGACCGTGGCGCAATCGGCCACTTTTTGCCCCGCCGTGGCGTCGCCGCGGTAACTGACGATCCCCAAGTCGGTGCCGATGAACAACTCGCCGGTGGTGCCGTCCATGGCCATGCACACGATGTTATCGCTGGGCAAAGGGCTATTGGCCGCGGTGAAATGCGCCAATTGCGTGGTGCCGTCGGCGGAGACCAGGTAAAGTCCGCTGGTCTGCGTGCCCAGCCATTTGCGGTTCGCACCGTCCACCACGATCGCGCTCACCGATTCGGTCTCCAGCAGGATCTGCACGTTGCCGTCCTGCTCGATCAAGATCTGTTGCGCATCGGAATTGGCGTTGGTGAACATCAGGTCGGGGTTGTAGAACACGGCCACTCCCTTTCCGGTACCGGTCCAGATCTGCCCGTCCAGGTCCTCGGCCACGCAGAACGCGTCCATGGAGGGAAGTTTCCCTTCGCCCTCGAAGGTGGTCAACACCTTCGCTTGGTCGTCGCCGGTCTGCGTGGGCGTGCCATTGTCGTTGAACACCAAAAGGCCGCTTCCCCGCGGGCGCACGACCCATTTGAAACCGTTGCGTGCCGCAATGATGTCGGAAAGGAGGGTATTGGTGCCCAAGGCCGTGATGGGTGCCATGCTGTACCAATTGCCAGTTTTCATCCGCACGCTCAGCGGCCTGCTGCAGTTGCTGTTGGTTACCCACAGGTTGCCGTTCTCGTCGTAAACCAGGCCGCCCACCTGTGTGGGCACCGTGTTGTCGTTGTTGTTGAAGAAGCGCTGCAACGTGCTGTTCTCCGGCCCGAAGAACCGTACCCCGCGCCCATCGCGCATTTCCAGCACGCCATCGTCCCAGCTGCCCAAAAAGGCATGTGCCCCATCGTCGGGATCGGCCTGCACGGGCATCACATCATTCAGTGCCCCGCCGTAGTTGTTGTTGCCTTGGTCGAACAACGGGTCGTTGCTGCGGTCCGTGGTGACCCACTGGCCATCGGCGTAGTAGTGCACGCCATCCTTTCGGAAGAGGTTGCTCCAGTTGCTGGCCGGCCCACCGGTGGTGGCCCACACGTGGCCCTTGCTGGCGGAAAGCCGGTACACGCTGTTGTTATCCGGCCCATTGGGATGGATGACGTCGTAGCTGTTGAAATTGCGGAAATGGACAAGGCCATT
>JBIQMI010000283.1:0-3948 GCA_044463585.1 Cryomorphaceae bacterium | reverse complement strand
AGAAGAATCACTTGGCTTCCGCCGCATCCGCCCTTCATTCAACCCCAGCGCTACCACCATCGTTGATGATATCAAGCGCGACACCGCCGCACTGATCGACCTCACGGCCGGCATTGACGACGCCAGCGAGGAGATTTCCGAACTGTCCCGCCGCGAGATAGCCCGCCTGAAGGCCCTGGCCTGCACCGCCTATGAAGAAGCCGCCATGTGGGCAGTGAAGGCCGCCACCCTCAACAGGTAAACACACCATGCACGCCGACATCAAAGGAGCATTGCGCAGGCTTAACACCGCTTGGCGCGCCTTTTATCACAAGGGCCGCCCGCTGGCCGTGCACGAGGTAGAGGCCGTGCTGCAACACGGCCTGGAAAAAGGCTACACCAGCACCAGCCAGCTCACCGATGAGGAAGTGGATGCCGTGCTGGCCGCGCTCAATACCACCACGCCATGAAGATCACCAACATCCTGTTACGCCTGCTGGTCTTCCCGCCGATCCTGTTCATCCTCATCGTGGCCGCGCTGCGCTTCGTGGTGAGGTTTGGATGGATGTTCCTACGGTACGGTGGCGAATTGATCCACCACCAGAGCAAGAGGCGCAGCATAGCGGAGGTGTACGACCGCTTGGACCAATTCCTGGAGGAAAGAAAAAACCCGACCAAATGAAAGAGGAAACCACATTCACCATCGCCGAGCTTACCATGCTCATCGATGCCGTTGACCGCCTGCCCTCGCACCGGGCCTTCGTCGGCCTCATCAAGGGCATTATTGCGAGCGGTTCGGAAAAGGGCCCGGCCGCCATCAAGGCCCGCCTTCACAAGGAGACGGCCGGCCTTGCCGCCGACGACCCCCAACAGGTAGAGCTGGCCGAGGCCACCACCTTGCTGAAGGCCAAGTTGATCACCATGAAACGCGCCGCCGTGATGGCAGCATCCGAGGCAAGACGCGCCTTCATGGTGAACACGCTGCGCAATGACCCATCGACAACCGAAAAACCATGATCCATGCCCACCGAACCAACACCCGCCTACCCGCAACTACTGCCCTACCAGCAACGCGTAGTGCTGGAGCATGAAGACCTTGTTGCCGCCATCCAGCGGCTCGAAGCCTTCCTCGCCACCGAAGCCTTCAAAACCGTGGACCCCGCCGAACAAGGCAGGCTCACCCAGCAACACCAGTGCATGAAAACCTACGCCAGCATCCTCAACGACCGCATCACCCACTTCAAGCACCACAAGCAATAAGTGCTGGTGCATTAAGCCCCAAAGCCGGTGCATTAAGCACGCAGCTGGTGCAATAACACACCCCCAAAGCATAGGACATAAGACATAGGACATCAAGCATTCAGGCACAAGACATCAGACAGCACGCATTCAGCATAGGACGTAAGACAATCAGCATAAGACATTTCAGTAAGACCTCAAACCCACCACACATGCTCACCCTAGGCCTCCGCCTCTCCATACACGGCATAGCCTACGCCGTGAACAAGAACAACACCATCGCCGAAAGCGGCTTGCTGCGCCTGATCACCAAGCCCGACGACCTGAACGAGCACGTTGCAGGGCGCAACCCCACCGGCCGCGCCGAGCGCCGCCTGAAGCGCACCATGCGCCGCAACCAGGCCCGCAAGGTGCGCCGCATCGCACAGGTGCGCAAGTGGATCAAGCACAACCTTGGCGTGGACGTTGACGCCGTGGACCCGCGCATTGCCACCGCCGTTATCCTGCACCGCGAAAGCGCCATCAAGCGCGCCCTTACAGCGGAACAGCTGGCCGTGGTGCTGCTTACCACCGCCAAGCGCCGCGGATGGAAACGCAGCGACACCGACGATGAGGACGAACTGGGCGAGTTCCTGGCCAACGTGGAACGCAACACCGAGGCCGCCCGCGGCGCCGGTGGCATCGGCACCTACCAGGCCGCCATCTACCGCACCGGCAAGCGCGTGCGCACACGCACCTACTTCCGCGAGCTGCACGAGGATGAATTCGTGCGCATCGCACAGGTGCAGGCCAAGGCACACCCCTGCATGCAGGGCGAGGCCCTCACCAAGCTGCGCCGCATCATCTTCTTCCAACGGCCGCTGAAAAGCGCCAAGAAAAGCGTGGACCGCTGCGCCTACGAGCCCGGCCGCCGCGTGTGCAACAAGCTTGACCCGTACTACCAGACCCTGCGCGTGTACCTGGAAACGGAGAACCTGCGCGTGTACGACCCCGCCGGCAACGAGCTGCTCATTACCGGCGCACAGCTCCACCAAATGCGCACCCACCTGCTGCAGGGCAAGAACCTCACCCCCGTGCGCATACTCAAGTTCATGGGGCTGGAGAAGCAGTCGGCCAGCGTGAATTTTGAAAAGGGCATCGATGGCCACCTCACCCGCCAAAGCATACCCGACAGCGCCGCCATTGCCACCGACGAAGAGCTGTACAGCGTATGGCAGGTGCTGCACAGCGTGAAGGACCCCGACGCGCGCATAAAGGGCATCGCAAGCCTTACCGGCCAGCACCGCCCCGAATGGGCCGCCACCAAGCTGCCACGCACCGGCTACGGCCAGTACAGCCAAAAGGCAGTGCGCAAGCTGCTGGCCCACATGGCCGATGGCAAGGACCTGCGCACCGCCCGCCACCTGTGCGGCTACGACAAGCCCGCTGCCGCCGAAGGCCCCGAGCTGCGCGGAATGAACCTCGTGCAGCAAAAGTGGATGGACCACCTGCAACGCCTGGTGGCCCAACTGGAAGAGCGCCACGGCCCCGCCCAGCGCGTGGCCATTGCCGCGGAAAGCATGCTTACAGCCAGCCTGAAGAAGCGCGCCCGCATGGCCAAGGAAAAACGCCGCGAGGACAAGCAACTGAAGGAACTGGAACAGCTCGTGGCCGATACCCTCGGCCCCCAACGCCTAAGCGGCAAGGACAAGCAGCGCCTGCTGCTGTGGAAGGAATGCAACGGCATCAGTCCGCTGGAGCCCGGCAACCCCATTACCCTGCACGAGCTGCTCCATGGCACCGGCGACAACGCCATCACCATCGACCACATCGTGCCGCACAGCCGCCTGTTCGACGATGGGCCCGGCAACAAGGTGCTTGCCCGCCGCCGCGTGAACAAGGCCAAGGGCGACCTCACGGCGCTGGAATACATACGCAAGTGCGGCCACAACGAACAGGAATACACCGACATGGTGAACGCCATGGACCTGCCCATGGGCAAGCGCGGCAAGCTGCTGGCCCACCAGGAAAACATACCGCGCGACCACGTTACCCGCGGCCTGCCGCGCGGCAGCTTCGTGCGCGCCACCAAGGCCGCATTCGGCGAAAAGCGCGTGCTGTGGTGCCCGCTTAGCGTGCCGCGCCACCTCTGCAACCGCTGGAACAATGTGCCACTCACCAACCACTTGGGCAACCACGTGCTGCAAGCGGCCGCCCTCACCCTGGTGGACACCGAATACCTGCAACGGCTGGACACGCTCACCGACAACCCCGGCCAAAGCCTGCGCCACCTGGACCCGCCCGCCGACGTGTACCGCCAACCCGCCGTGCGCCTGCACCACTACCGCCGAAGCAGCTTCCGTGGCAAGGGCGGCCGCATGGAACCCAAGGTGGCCCTGCACCGCGAAACGCACTACGGCTACATCACACGCGAACTGTGGGTGGACCGCAAGGCCGTGAAAGGCCGCGAAGTGCTGGAAGAGCGCGGACAGCTGGTGAAGGTGCGCCAGGCGGAAGTAGTGGTGCGCTACCCGGTGCAAAGCCTCACCGCCAAGGACCTGCGCTACATCGTGGGCCCCGACGTGCGCAAGGCCCTGGAAGCCCACGTGGCCAAGTATGCCGGCAACACCGAGCGCGCATGGGCCAACATGGAGGAAGACCCGCCCACCATGGCCGGCTGCGTGCTGCGCCATGTGCGCCTGTACACCGGCCTGGCCAAGGTTCGCCTAATACGCGGCGCCCAATACACCG
>JBIQMI010000282.1:0-3960 GCA_044463585.1 Cryomorphaceae bacterium | reverse complement strand
GATCCTGCCAAAGCTGGACCGCTGGCGGCAGTTGAAGGAAGCACGCGTGAAGGAGGCCGCAAACGCATTGGCGGATGCCGGCCAAGCGTACGGTGCATTAGAGAGTGACTCAATCGAGCGCGAACAGATACAGGCCATGGCGAAGCCGGTGGACCTACCGCCGGCTGAAGGCGCGCAAGCACCCATGCCGGAGCGTTATGTGACCATTGAGCCTGACCTGGATAAGATCTATGCGAGCCCGCTTGAGGCGCGCTCACCAAAAAGCCACGAGGCCTTGGCCCAAAAGGATGCCGATCTGCAGAAGGCGGCAACTATGCAGGCCCGCATCGATAGCATGCAGGAAGTGCTGGCCGACGTGGTGGCCGGGAAAGAGTACGACAAATTGCGCGAGCGGATCGATCGCCAGTATGACGATATGCTGATCCACAACGTGGACCTCGGCCAGCGCATGGCGTTCATCAGCCGCAGCGAATTCGCCTTGGCCCAGGACAGCTCCAAGCTGCTGACCAAGCGGCTCGCCCAGCGGGGGGTAGCCCCCAACGAACCCGTTGCGGCCATGGCATCCGATATGCAACGCGAAGCCGATGCGGCCATGGCACGGGCAAAGAGCCTGCGCAAACAGGCCGACAACGCGAGCGATATCTTCAAGCGCAACTCACTGTACAGGCAGGCCTATTCACAGGAACTCGGGGCCTTGCGCGACATGGACCGGTCGCACACTGTCCGCAATTTCATGCTCGGTACTGAATGGACGCCCGGCATGTCGGCGACGTATGCGGAGATCGAACGGAGGATGTTCCCGCCACAACCAGCCGCCGTGCCGGTAGCGGCGCAACATGAACCGCCGGCCGTAACGGAAGAGGCCGGAGCAACGGTGGACGGTGCTGTGGTGAATGTGGTGTCATCCACGGTAAGTTCCGGTGCCGATACGTTGCCCGTGCCCACTGCGGGGCCGGCCCTATTGGCGGTTGAGCAGATGCCGGCCGCTGATTCCGTGGCGCTGGCGAAATACTTGGACCGTTTTTACTACGTGGTGCCCGATGAGCGCCAAAGCGTGCTGTCCACGCCTGACCAGGCCCGTTATTTCCTGATGAAAGGAAGCGCCATGCAGGATCGCGCCGATGCGGCATTGGCCCGGGAAGAAGCCGAGGGCGCCCGGCAGTTGGCCAAAGCACTGGGGGAGGAAGTGGATAACGGGGACCAAGCGGATGGCGGTGGGGACATAGGCCGCGCAAACAGGCTCCGCGCACGGATAACCGCGCTACAACAGCGCTCCGATTCATTGGAGTCGGTGTACAGCAGATTGCAGGAACGGGCCGATCGTACCGACGACCAATCGTCGGCGTGGCTGGCCACGCTGGACCCCGAGCGTTCAACATCGCTGATGAACCTGGAGCAGGCCCGCCGTCGCACCGAACCCGTATTGGCGCGGATCCGCCCAACGGCACCGGTGCCTACCACGGAAGGACGCGTGACCACACCCATGGCCACAGAGGCCTCGAATACAGGGACCAGTAGCGATGGCACGAAGGTGCAAGTGCAGGAACCATCGCCCTCCATGCCGGCCAGCACCCCGCCTGAACAGGTGGCGGCAACGGATGAAAGACCCATTGCGGCAGTACCGCGCGTTGCCTTGCGCGATCCCATGGCCGGCCGCAGCACATCACCCGCCATACCCGTGGACGTACCGTTGCAGCAGGACCATTTTGCATTCAATGCCGACCCTGCACCGCGCGAGGCGCCCATTCCCATCGATGCGCCCATGCCCACCGGCGTGGTGTACAAAGTGCAGGTGGGCGCTTTCCGGAATGCCTTGCCCGTTGAGGCCTTCAGCGACATGACCCCCGTGGCCGGCGAACAGGCAGGCAATGGATTGGTGCGGTACACCGCGGGCATGTTCACCACGGCGGAAGCAGCCCGCGATGCCGGCGCCAAGGTGCGGGCCCGTGGCTACCGCGATGCATTCGTGGTGGCCTATATGGATGGGCAACGCGTGAGCCTGAGGCAGGCCATGCAGGCTGAATTGGCCCAGCAGCAGGCACAGGTGCCGGAACTGGCCGCCAAGCAGCAGGAGGCTGGGGTGCATCAGCCCACGGCCCCGGCCAGTTCCGCCACACAAGCAGCTGCACCGGGCCGCACCGTGGAACTGGTGCCCGGTCAAGCTATGGCACAGCCGGCCGCCACCGTGTTGGCGGATTATCCCTCCACTGCGGAAGAGGTGCTGGCCACCTTCAATCCCCCTGCCGATGCCGCTTCCTATTACAATGATCCAACAGCGGCACCTGCAAAACAGGTGGAAACGATCAAAGGTCTATTCTTCACTGTGCAGGTGGGCGTGTACAGCAAACCCACGGCACTGGACAAGCTGTTCAACATTACGCCCTTGAACAGCGAATTGACCGCGAACGGCAAGATCCGCTACACCACGGGCTTCTTCCTGGCCGAGGCACAAGCTGCGGAGCGGCGCACGGGTGCCGTTGGCCTGGGTGTTACCGACGCCTTTGTGACCGCCTACCTCAATGGCAAGCGGATCCCCTTGCGCGACGCACGGGCGCTTTTGGGCAAATTCGGGAACGCCATCCTGGCCGATCCCAAGGATGCACGGTAGGTGATCGCTTAACTTCGCGGGATCACTGACCGTAATCCCATGGACATTGAGCTGAAGGAGAAGGAGCAGGCCGGTACGGCCGTGGCCGTGAAAGAGCGCACCACGCGCGAGATCATCCTGCATAACGATGATGTGAACACGTTCGAGCACGTGATCATTTCGCTGATCGATATCTGCGACCATGATCCCCTTCAGGCCGAACAATGCGCCTGGCTGGTGCATTACACCGGGAAATGCAGCGTGAAGCGAGGCCCGTTCAATGCGTTGCGCCCGCTGTGCGAAGCACTTTGCGAACGGGGCCTTTCCGCCGACATCCAATGAGCAGCTTGCTGAACCGTTTCGCAGCGCTGGCCTTGGTGCCGGTGCTGGTGGCATCCTGTTCCAAAGTGCCTATTACCGGTCGGAGCCAGCTGAACATCTTTTCGGAAAGCGAGCTGATGGGAATGAGCCTGACGCAATACCAGGACTTCCTCGGCCAACACCCTCCATTGCCGGCCTCGGACCCGCGTGTGGTGAAAGTCCGTGCCATCGGGGAGAAGCTGGCACACGCGGCCACGGCATACCTTACCGAACACAATCTCGCCGATCGCGTCGCCAACTTCCAATGGGAATTCAACGTGGTGGATGATCCCACGGTGAATGCATGGTGCATGCCCGGTGGCAAAGTGGTGGTTTACACCGGGCTGCTGCCGGTGACCCAGGATGACGAAGGCCTCGCGCTGGTGATGGGCCATGAGATCGCGCACGCCATTGCCCGGCATGGCAACGAGCGCATGAGCCAGGCCGCCACCATGCAGGGCATCAATATGTCATTGGGTGCATTGCTTTCCGACAAACCCTCGCTGGCCACCGATCTGTTCCAGCAAGCGGTGGGTATCGGCGGGCAGTTGGGGTTGTTGGCCTATGGCCGCAACCAGGAAAGCGAGGCGGACAAAATGGGGCTGGTATTCATGGCCATGGCCGGTTACGATCCCCGTGTGGCCCCACGGTTCTGGCAGCGCATGTCCGCACAAAGCGGCGGGAAGGCACCGGAATGGTTGAGCACGCACCCCAGCGATGACCGCCGGATACGCGACCTGGAGAACTACATGCCGGAAGCATTGAAATATTACAAGCCCTGATCGCATCCGGCGTGCTATATTCGCGCCCGCTTTCAGCCGATCAGGCTGTTCCGGTACTGGACTCGTAGCTCAATTGGATAGAGCACCTGACTACGGATCAGGAGGTTTGGGGTTCGAATCCCTACGGGTCCACTGAATGAAAGAAGCCCTTCGGCGATGCTGAAGGGCTTCTTTCGTTCCCGACTTGTCCAATTAGTATGGCATCCCCAACTTACGAAGAATCGGCAGGGT
>JBIQMI010000281.1:0-3990 GCA_044463585.1 Cryomorphaceae bacterium | reverse complement strand
CGAACGGAGCGTGAAGGCCGGGGCAGTGGCCATACGATCCACCAGCTTGGCGCGCTGCAGATCGAGGTTGGCTTGAATGTCCTCTGCGCCCGGGGCCAACCGCAAAGCTCGTTCGTAGTACAGGATCGAGCGGGGCAGGTCCTCCAGCTTGGCGTAGCAGTTACCGATGTTGAACAGCAGCGCATCGGAGGTTTGGGCGGTGTGCACCGAATCGTACAAGGCCAATGCTTGGCCATAATCGCCGCTGGCGTAAGCCCGTTGCGCCTGCTGCAACAGCGTGTCCGTCTGGGCATGTAGCATGCCGGGCAGGGCCAGCATGAGTAAGGCCAATGAACGCAGCCTCATTTGCGAAGTTGGTTTTCAACGTGGCTGATCAGGGCGGCGGCTTCTTTGTAGAGTTCTCCACCGGGCCGCACCGCCACGGGCGCGAACCGGGCCATTTGCGTGGTGTTGATCAGTTCGATGTAGCGCTTGGCCGTGGCTCCATCGTCCATCGGACCCAGCTTTGCGGTGATTTCTTGGGGCGTCACCTGCGCGACACCGAGATTGAAACGATCTGCGAAATATCCTTCAAGCGCTTTCCCGATGGCATCATTCACAGCAGCAGCATCGCCCGAGCGCAAGGCGTTTTCCGCCAGGGCCAACCTCTTTTTGGCAACGCGGTCGGCACCATGCCGGCGTTGCAGGTCGGCGTCGCCAAGGAAGGCTTCCCGCTTGCGGTGCCAAACAAAGAACAACAGCAGCAGCACGGGGGGCACCGCAAGCCCCGCCGCGTACCATGGAGAGGTGAACAGAAAGCTGCCCTTGGGGCGTAGCTTCAGATCACCCGTGCGTATGTAGCGGATGTCCGAGCCCAGCCGCTGCACGTCCACCTTTGCGCTGGTTGAGCCACCGCTGGCACCGCCCTCCGCGGGTGCCACATCGAACACCAGGTCCTGCGAGCGCAATTGCTTGTAGGTGCCCGACGTGGGATCGAAATAGCTGAAGCCCAAGTTGCCCAGGTCGTAGTGCCCTTCATGCCGTGGAATGAGCAGGTACTGGAATTCGCGTGAGCCGCTCATGCCGTTGCTGTTCACCGTAAGCTGATCGTTCACCTTGGGGTCATAGGTATCGAAATCGGCGGGCAGCGAAAGCTTGGGCGCATCGATCAATTTCAGGTTGGCCCTTCCGCTGAAGCGCACCGACAGGTCGATGGCCTCATTGGCCTTCAGCTGGCCTTGCGGCGCTTTCACCTCCATGCGCAATTCACCCACCGCACCCATGAAATCGGCGGGTTTCCCGGGCGGTAGCTCCATGGCCGTCACCTCCACTGGGTTGCTTTGTATGCTCACCTGCGTGCCGCTGCTGAAGAATCCCGCGTTCACCAGATAGTTCAACGTCATGGGTGCAACCGTAAGCTTGCCGCTGCGCAAGGGGATGAGCACTTGCTTGCGCAGCACGGCCACGCGGTATTGCAGGCCGTTCACGGTGCGCAATTGCGGCTCCCAGTTCGTTGCGCCAAGGTCTATTTCCTCCGCCCAGAACCCGTTGAGCTTTGGCATGTCGGTATCGCGCGATTGCAGGGCGTTGTAGCGCGAGAAGAGCGTATAGGTCGCGATGATCTGCTCGCCCACGTACGCTTTGTTCTTGCTCAAGGTGATGGTGCAGAACAGGTTCGGATCTCGTTTTTGGCCCTGGTCGGCTGCGGCGCCGGCGCCTTGGCCGGAACTGCCCTTGCTCACGGTTATGGTGATCGGGTCAGTTTGCAGGCTGGCGTTGCCGATGCGCACCGCCGCCGCACCGATGGTGTATTTGCCGGGTTGCGGTGCGGTGAGGTACCAGATCCGCGAGGATGACCGCGTCATCCGCCCGTTCACGCTCGAAAAGCTGTTGCTTTCCATGGGGCCCTGCAGCACGATCATGCCGCCGAAATCTGGCGTTGAGATACCTGACGACGCCGATGCGTTGTTCAGTTCGATCGTGAGCTTCACCGGTTCTCCGGTGGCGATCTCCTGGCGGTCCACCAGCGCTTGGAAGGTGATTTCCTGCGCGTTCGCGGCCATGGTGATCAAGGCCACCGCCACGGGCAATATGTAACGCTTGGCAAATTCCATCTTCACCAATCCTTTTCTGTGGGCCGCGCAGGTTTGGGCTGCATCATCTGTCTCACCTTTTCCTGCACGTCCTTTTCTTGTTGCTGCGCAGCATCGAGCATGCGCTGGGCATCCTGCGGGTCGATCCGTTCCTCGCGGCGGGGCTCCTGTTTCTGGTCTTTTCCTTGGTCCTTCGGCTGTTGCTGGTCCTGGTCCTGCGGTTCTTTCTTGTCCTGCCCTTGGTCCTTGGGCTGACCGCCTTGTTCCTGCTTTTTGTCCTGGTCGCCCTGTTGGTCCTGCTTTTTATCCTGCTGCTGTTGCTGGGCCAGCATCTTTTGGGCATACGCCAAGTTGTAGCGCGCATCCATGTCACCCGGCACGCGCTTCAATGATTCCTTGTATGCATTCACGGCTTCTCCGTAGTTGCGTGCCTTCATCCAGCTGTTGCCCAGGTTGTAGTAGGCCTTGGCCTGGTCCTTGGGGTCCGCGGCGCGGGCGGCGGCATTCTCAAATGCGCGCTGGGCAGCTTCCACGCTATCCTGTTTGTACAACGCATTGCCCATGTTGAACAATGCGCGCGGATCGTTGCCGCCTTTTGAGTACGTGTTGGCCGCCGCGGGCAGTTCGCCCCGCTTGTATTCGGCGTTGCCCTCGCGCAGCGCGCGATCAGCGTCCTGCGCAAGCAATGCAGGCGCCGACAGCAGCAGGAGCAGGGCCAAGATCAGGCGTTCCATGTGAAAAGTGTTTTTCCAAGGCCGGCCTTGCGCTCGCCCATGGTGAGCCCCGCCAGGATCATGGCGCATGCCACGGCCAGAAAATACTGGTAGCGGTCCTCATGGCCGGTGAAGACGAAGGTGCCGAGGTTGGTCTGGTCCATGCTCCTCAGGCGCGTGATCATTTCGTTGATCCCCGTGTAGCCTGAAGTGGCCTGCACGAATTCGCCGTTGGCGGCCTCGGCGATCCGTTGCAGTGTGGCGGGGTCGAGCTTGGTGATCACGGTCTGCCCGTCCTTGTCCTTTTTGAAACCGACCATCCGGCCGCCCAGCCGCACGGGAATGGGGGCTCCTTGGGGCGTGCCCATGCCAATGGTGTTCACCACGATCCCGGCATCGGCGGCGCGTTTCGCGGCGGCCACGCCATCGTCCTCGAAGGTTTCGCCATCGCTCATCACAATGATCGCTTTTCCCTTTGCGGCATCAGGCCCGAAGCTTTCACGGGCCTGGTCGATGGCTGCTCCGATGGCCGTGCCCTGCGCGCGTACCAGGTTGGGCCCCAGGGTGGGCAGGAAAATCTTTGCCGCGCTGCGGTCGGCGGTGATGGGCAGTTGCGTGTAGGCCTCGCCCGCGAACACCACGATGCCCAACCTGTCGCCGCTCATGCGGTCGATCAGTTGCGACAACGCACGCCGCGCCACTTCCATGCGGTCCGGTTTCAGGTCCTCGGCCAGCATGCTGTTGCTCACATCCACGGCCACCACCACATCCACGCCCTTGGCTGTGACCTCTTCCATGCGGGTGCCCATTTGTGGGCCGGCCAGTGCGATCAATGCAAAGCCCAGCCCGTGCCGCAGCAGCAGGAATTTCAATGCGGAACGCCACGATGAAATGCCGGGCACCATGCGCCCCAATAGGCCAGCATCGCTGAAATGGCTGAGGGCGCGGTTTTTCCGCGATAGCCCCCACAGGTAGAAGAACAGCAGGAACGGGCCGATGAGCTGTGCCCATAGCAGCTCAGGGCGCTGCAGCCGGAATTGCGGCAGGTAGTAGGGAATGGCGAACCACAGCGCCAGGCCCACGGCCCATGCGATCACCTCCACAGCGGCCACGGCCACAGCGATCCCGCTTATGCGATATGCTTTTGCCGTGCTGCTCATGGGGTGGTGCGAAGGATGGTGTTGCCCAGGAAGAGGCCGAGGAAC
>JBIQMI010000280.1:0-4043 GCA_044463585.1 Cryomorphaceae bacterium | reverse complement strand
CGGTGCCGAAGTGCAAGTGGTCCTCACCCCCAGCGCGCACGATTTCGTTTCGCCCTTGGTGCTCTCCACCCTCAGCCGCAGGCCGGCGCTTACCACATTGGTGGAAAAAGCGCATGGCACCCACACCTGGAATGACCACGTGCATTTGGCCCGGTGGGTCGATGTGCTCCTGATCGCCCCGGCCACGGCGGAAACATTGGCCAAAATGGCCCATGGCCTGTGCGACAATTTGCTGATGGCCTGCTGGCTTAGCGCCGAATGCCCCGTGTTCGTGGCACCCGCCATGGACCTTGAAATGTACAGGAACCCCGCTGTGAAGGCCAACTTGGCGTTGCTTGCCGGGCGCCATGTGCATGCCATCGGGCCCGAAACCGGCGAATTGGCCAGCGGACTGGTAGGAGAGGGCCGGATGACGGAGCCCGCCGGCATCGTGGCCCGTCTCGGCAAGGCACTGCTGGGCCATTCGCCCTTGGCAGGCAAAAGGATCATGATCACGGCCGGGCCCACGCACGAGGCCATCGATCCGGTGCGCTTCATCGGCAACCGCAGCTCGGGCAAAATGGGGTTCGCCCTGGCGGAAGAGGCGGCGGCACGCGGGGCCGATGTGCATTTGATCACAGGACCGGTTGCACTGCAGGTCAGCAACCCGGCCATACAACGCACGGACGTGGTTTCCGCCGCACAAATGGCCCTGGCCGCAAAAGAGGAATTCGACAAGTGCGCGATCGTGGTGATGAGCGCTGCAGTGGCCGATTGGCGGCCCGCGGTGCAGGCCGGCCGGAAGATGAAGAAGTCGGCCGGTATGACTGATCTTACCCTCGAGCCCACAGAGGACATTCTGGCCTGGATGGGAGCGAACAAGCGTGGGCAACTATTGGTGGGCTTCGCGTTGGAAACCGACAACGAGCTACGCCACGCCGAAGAGAAGATGACCCGGAAAAACCTGGACCTGATCGTACTCAACTCGCTGCGCGACAGTGGCGCCGGTTTTGGGCACGATACGAACAAGGTGACCCTGCTGGCAAAGGACACGAACCCCGAAAGTTTACCGTTGATGCCCAAGGCCGAGGTGGCCCGTGCCATCCTGGACCGTATCGAAAAGCTGCCGCCCCAACATGCGTAGAACCATTGCCGCCCTGCTGTTGATCTGGGCTGCCGGCCCCTTGGCCGCGCAAGAGTTCAATTGCAAGGTATCCGTGATCGCCCCCAAGATCCAGAGCACGCCCAAAAGGGTGTTCCAAAGCATGGAGACCAGCATCGCCGAACTGATGAACACCCGGCGTTGGACCGCGCTCAATTTCAGCCCCGGCGAGCGCATCGATTGCAACATGCTCCTCACCATCAACGAGCAATCCTCCGCCGACCGCTTCCAGGGCACCTTGCAGGTCATCTACTCCAGGCCTGTATATGGCAGCGACTATTTCAGCCCGGTGGTGGACATCCTGGACAACAACGTACAGTTCACCTTCCTCGAGAATACGCTGATCGAATTCTCGCCCGAACGCTTCAGCAACAACCTCTCCAGCATCGTGGCCTTCTACGCGTACTACATCCTTGGCGTGGATGCAGATACCTTCAGCCCGTTGGGCGGAACCGACTTTTATGCGCAGGCGCAGAACGTTGTGAACAATGCCCAGAATGCCTCTGAATCCGGCTGGAAGGCCTTCGAGGACCAGAAGAACCGCTATTGGCTGATCGACAACCAGCAACAGGCCGTTTTCCGGCCATTGCGGCAATTCCTGTACGATTACCACCGCAACGGTTTCGACGAAATGGCGCAGGACGTGGCAGGTGGCCGAAGGGCATGTGCCGCGGCCGTGGAAACCTTGAAACAGGTGCACCAGGCCAAGCCCAGCAGCTACAACCTGCAAGTGCTCTTCAACGCCAAGTACAACGAGCTGGTGGAATTGTTCCGGGCGGCCGATGTGCAGGAAAGGGCCAAGGTGTACAACACACTGCAGATCATCGACCCGGGGCACATCAGCCAGTACTCCGAAATGATGAAAGCGCCACGCTGAGCATCCGCGACGGGCGCGCCATTACGAACTTCGCGCTGCGATGCTTCGACACCTGTCCATACGCAACTACCTGCTGATCGACAGCGTGGAACTGCCGCTTTCGCCCGGCCTTACGGCCATCACCGGCGAAACGGGCAGCGGCAAAAGCATCATAATCGGCGCGCTTGGCCTGGCCATGGGCGAACGCGCCGAGGGCCAATTGGCGCGCAATGCGGAGGAGCGCTGTGTGATCGAATTGGAAGTGGATGGTACCCAATTGCCTTTTTGGGAGGAATGGTACCAACAGAACGGCGTGCCCGCCGAACAACCCTTGATCTTGCGCAGGCAGATCGAACCGGGGGGCCGAAGCCGCGCCTTCATCAACGATACACCCGTGCGTTTGGAGCAACTGCGCGACCTCGGCGCAAGACTGGTGCACATCCACAGCCAGCATCAAACCCTCTTGCTCAACTCCCCTCAATTCCAACTGGGCCTGCTTGACCATTTCGCCGGAACGGCCGGTGAAGTGGAAGCATACGGCAATGTTTTCCAGGAATGGCAGCGCACGCGCCGCACATTGTCGCAGGCCCAGGAACAAGAGCACGAGGCCGCCAAGGAACGCGATTACCTGCAGTTCCAATTCGATGAACTGGAGGCGGCCCGCCTGCTACCGAATGAGTCCACGGACCTGGAAGCCGCGCTGAACCGGGCCGAGCATGCCGAGGAGTTGATCGCCGCCATGCGCGCCGCGGAGGAAGGCCTGACCGCCGATGGAGGCGTGGTGGGCATCATTTCGGGCCTGCGCCAAACACTGGCAAAGGCCGGCCGCATCGAGGCGGCCGCCGGAGCGCTGGCCGAACGCCTGCAAAGCGTGCTCATAGAGGCAAAGGACATAGGAGAGGAGGCCGCCATCATGGCCGGCAATCTCGACCTGGACCCGCGGGAGGCAGAACGGCTTCGCGAACGGTTCGACCTGTTGGCGCGGCTGCAACACAAACACCGCGTGGACAGCAGCGATGCCCTGATCACCCTGCGCGACAGCCTAGGCCAACGCATTGCAGCCATCGGCTCGTTGGCCGACGAAGTAGTGGCGCTGCGGAAAAAAGAGCAGGCCTTGCAGGGAAAAGTGCTTGCACTCGCCGGTGCGTTGGGCAAAAAACGGCTGAAGGCCGCAGCACCGCTGGGCAAGGAGGTTTCGGCCCTGTTGCAGGAACTCGGCATGCCGCAGGCGCTCTTTACCCTGAAACTGCAACAAGTGGAGCCCGGCCCCCGGGGCATGGACCGTGTGCAGGCCCTGTTCACGGCGAACAAGGAGCGGGCTGCCATGCCCTTGGACAAGGTGGCCAGCGGGGGCGAGCTCAGCCGGGTGATGCTGGCCCTGATCAGCCTTGCAGCGCGCGGCAAGGAATTGCCGACGGTGATCTTCGATGAGATCGATAGCGGGATCAGCGGTGAAACCGCCCACAAAGTGGGGGCCTTGCTCGCGCGTATGGGCGATCAGCGCCAAGTGCTCGCCATCACCCACTTGCCCCAGATCGCCGGCAAGGCGGGCACGCACCTGTTGGTGGCCAAGGATTCCGAAGGGCCGCGCGAGCAAACCACGATCGCACCACTGGCCCGCGAGCAACGGATCGAGGCCCTAGCGCGCATGCTCAGCGGCGAAAAGACCACCAAGGCCGCTTTGGCCAACGCCAAGGAGTTGTTGGGCGTGAAATGACCACCGGTGATCGCCCGGCATGTGCATAATTTTATCTTCGGCCCGCAAACCAGAACACATGGCCTACGGACTATTGAAAGGGAAACGCGGAGTGATCAGCGGTGCGCTGAATGAGCAAAGCATCGCATGGAAAGTGGCCGCCATGGCCCACCAGGAAGGTGCACGCATCGTGCTCACCAATGCACCGGTGGCCATGCGCATGGGCGAGATCGACAAGCTCGCCGAGCAGATCGGCGCCACCGTTGTGCCGGCAGATGCCACCAAGGATGAGGACCTGGAAAACCTTTTCGATACGGCCACCCAAAACCTGGGCGGGCCGATCGATTTCG
>JBIQMI010000279.1:0-4055 GCA_044463585.1 Cryomorphaceae bacterium | reverse complement strand
CGCGAAGCATGAGAACGACCACCACAATAACAGCTTGCACAATGGCTATGATCACGGCTGTGGCCCAGCCCCGTGAGATCCAATTCACCGAATTCGACCTCCCCAATGGCTTGCACGTCGTGTTGCACCAGGACCGCACCACGCCCATTGTGGCCGTGGGGGTCATGTACCATGTGGGCAGCAAGGACGAGGCGCGCGACCGGCGTGGGTTTGCACACTTCTTCGAGCACCTGCTCTTCGAGGGAAGCAAGAACATCGGGCGCGGCGAATTCTCCAAGTATGTTGAAAAAGCGGGCGGCGTGCTGAACGCCAATACCAGCGGCGACCGCACCTACTATTACGAGGTGCTCCCCAGCAACCAGCTCAATTTGGGGCTGTGGCTGGAGAGCGAACGCATGCTGCACGCCAAGGTGGATACCAAGGGCATCGAAACACAGCGTGAGGTGGTGAAGGAGGAAAGAAGGCAGCGCTACGAAAACCAGCCCTATGGCAGCATTCTGCCCGAAGTGCTGGCCAGGGCCTACACCAAGCACCCCTACCAGTGGCCCACCATCGGCTACATGGAGGACCTGAATGCCGCAACCGAAAAGGATTACAAGCAATTCTACAAGACCTTCTACGTGCCCAACAATGCCGTGCTTGTACTGGCCGGCGATTTCGATGTGAAGGAGGCCACGGATGCTGTTACCCGCTACTTCGGCCCGGTGCCCAAAGGAAAGGCCGTGCCGCGCAACAACGTGGTGGAGCCGCCCTTGGCCGCCGAGGTGCGCGATGTGGTGCACGACAAGATCCAGCTGCCAGCCGTGGTGCAGGCCTACCGCACACCTGCACTGGGCACGCCCGATTTTTATGCCGTGGGCATGCTGAACAGGCTGATGAGCGGGGGCAACAGCAGCCGGTTGATGAAAGCGGTGAAGGACGAGGAGCAGAAAGCGCTTTTCATCGGCTCCTTCCAGCTGCCGTTCGAGGATCCCGGGCTATCGATCGCCTTTGGCATTGCCAACATGGGCGTGGCCGCCGATAGCCTGGAGGCCAGCATGGACCGGCAGTTTGAACGGGTGCGCAACGAATTGGTCGGCGCCGAGGAGCTGGCAAAGCTGAAGGTACAGGTGGAGACCGAGGAAGCGATGGAGAACATCAAGATGGCGGGCATTGCGCACAACCTGGCCAATGCCTACATGTTCCTGGGCAGCACGGCCAAGGTGAACTCCGAAGTGGAACAGTACCTGGCCGTTACCGCCGAGGACCTGCAGCGCGTGGCCCGCAAGTACTTCGTGCCCGCGAACCGCGTGGTGCTCCACTACCTGCCCCAATCCCAGAAACAATGAACAGCCAACGGAAGATGAGGAACCGGACCCCGTTTCATACCCTTGCGCTGGCCGCAACCATTCTTACACCGGCCCTGATGACCGCACAAGTGGACCGCAGTAAAGCACCCCAACCCGGCCCCGCCCCGGAAGTACGGATCGGCGAATACCAAACATTCCTGCTGCCCAACGGCATGCGCGTGATCGTGGTGGAGAACCATGCCACCCCGATCGTTAGCGGCCAGTTGCGTTTCGACATACCACCGGTCATGCAGGGCGAAATGGCGGGCTACAGGGACCTGGTGGGCGAAATGCTGACCAGCGGCACGGCACGCCGCACCAAGCAAGAGTTTGATGAACGGGTGGACGGCCTGGGCGCCCAATTCACCGCAAGCAGCAACGGCCTGTTCGCCGCCAGCCTGAAAAAGAACTTCCCCGCGGTAATGGAGCTCATGTACGAAGTAGTATCCAGCGCCACCTTCCCCCCGGAGGAATTCGAGAAGGCCAAAACCCGGTTGGCATCACAGGTGCAGGCCCGCGCCGATGATCCCGACCAGATCGGCGAAATAGTGGGGGAGGCACTCACTTTCGGCAAGGACCACCCGTACGGCGAAGTGACCACCAAGGCCAGCTTGGAAAAAGTGGCCCGCAAGCAGGCATATCAGTACTACCGGTATTTCTTCCAGCCCAAGCAGGGTTATTTGGTGCTGGTGGGCGATATCAGCCTGAAGGAAGCGCAGGACATGGCCGAGCATTACTTCGGAAAGTGGGCCGGTGCCGAGGTGCCCGTGACCAAGGATGCCGATGGCCACGACGTGGTGAAGGACCTGGGCCCGATCATCACCGCGGGCAACGCGCCCCGCGCACAGCGCGGTGTACGCGTGGCCTTTGTGGACAGGCCGGGCAGTGCGCAAAGCGTGGTGAAAGTGGTATTTCCGGTGGACCTGAAGCCGAACGACCCCATGGCCCTGCAGGCCCAAGTGCTCAATTCCATCTTGGGCGGGGGCGTGTTCAACGCGCGGCTGATGCAGAACCTGCGCGAGGACAAAGCCTACACGTACGGCTCGTATTCAAGCCTGGATGCCGATCGTTGGAGCGGCAATTTCGCCGCGTGGGCCAATGTGCGCAATGAGGTGACCGACAGCGCCGCCACGCAGATCCTGCATGAGATCGCACGCATACGCACGGCGCCCGTGAGCGCCGAGGAATTGGCGCTGACCAAGAGCTACATGGCCGGCAGCTTTGCCCGTAGCCTCGAGGACCCGCGCACCCTGGCACGCTTCGCCCTGAACACGTACATCAGCAACCTGCCCGCTGATTATTACACCACCTACCTCAAACGCCTGGATGCCGTTACCGCGGCCGATGTGCAACAAGCCGCCGAGCGGCTGCTCAGTCCCGACAACTGCACGGTGCTGGTGGTGGGCGACAGGAAGGAAGTGGCCGGTACGCTGGCCCCGCTGAGCACCACCGGCAAGGTGCTGGACTACGACGTGAACGGCGATCTGGTGCGCATCGACCATACCGAGGGAGCAACCCCGGCCCCGCAGGGCATGACGGCCCGCGATGTGCTGGTCAACTACGTGAAGGCCATTGGCGGCAAGGAAGCGCTGGAGAAGGTGAAGGATGTGCGCCGCGTGTACACCACCAAAGTGCAGGGCATGCCCGCCACCTTGGTCGAATCAAATGCAGCACCTAACAAGTACGCCATGGAGATGAAAATGGGCGATATGCTGCTGCAGCGCATCAAGTACGATGGGGGTGAAAAAGCGAAGCTCGAAAGCTTCATGGGCGAAAAGGAATTGGTGGACACCGACCTCGACGAGGTGCTGGCCAACGCCTACACCTTTCCCGAGCTGCACTACGATGAACTGCAATACAGCGCCCGCCTGTTGGGCATTGTGGACGTGGAAGGGGCGAAGGCCTACCGCGTGAACGTAAAGACGATCTCAGGTGGCGGATTCGATGAATACTACGACACCACTACCGGCCTGAAACTGCGCCGGAAGGATTTCCAATCGCAGGATGGTGGCGGCTATGTGCAAGTGATCACGGACTACAGCGACTACAAGGCGGTGGAGAACGTGCTTTTCCCGCATGTGCTGCACCAGGGCGGCGCCATGGAAATGACGCTCAACGCCACTTCCATTGAGGTGAACAAGGGCATTGACGCTTCCGTGTTCTCCGTGGAATAGGTGCTCCGGGCCGCGGCCAGCTGGCGTAAGACATGGTGGGCACGTTGCGGATTTGGCGGCTGATGGCCGCCCGGTACGGGCTGGTCCTGGGGCTGTTGATGGTGCTGCGCCTGCTCTTCTTCCTTGCGCACCGGCAGCAATTCATCCACATGCCCCTTGGGCAATGGCCGCAGGTGCTGCTGCAGGGCCTGCGTTTCGATGCGGCCACCGTGGTGCTGTGGAACGCGCCGCTGATCGCCGTGCAATTGCTGGGCTGGCCGTGGCTGGGCGGCCCCAAGGCGCAACGTGTGCTGCGCCTTGCGTTCATGATCGTCAATGGCCTGTTGCTGCTGGTCTGCTCGATCGATCTTGCCTTCTTCGGGTTCAACAACAAGCGGGTGGGCCGCGACCTGCTGATGCAACTTGGCCCGGGCACCCGCAACCTGCCGGCCCTGCTTGCCGGGCATGGCTGGGTGGCCGCCGTGTTTATCGGGTTGTTGCTGGTGCTTTGGTGGGGTTATGCCCACAGGCGGGAAGCGCCCGTGCGGCGCGGACATTGGCAACACCTGCTATT
>JBIQMI010000278.1:0-4064 GCA_044463585.1 Cryomorphaceae bacterium | reverse complement strand
GCGCACCAACACGGCCGAAGGCTACCTGCGGGGCGGCGATGATGCGCGCTGGTGGGGCGTGGGGCTTAGCGTGATGGCCACCCAGGCCAGCGCGATCACCTTCCTCAGCACCCCCGGCCAAGGCTTCGCGGACGGCATGGGCTTCGTGCAATTCTATTTCGGGCTGCCGCTGGCCATGGTGGTCATCAACCTCGTGTTCATCCCGCTCTACTACAAGTGGAAAGTGTTCACGGCTTACGAATTCATCGGCAAGCGGTTCGACCAGCGCGCGCGCCTGCTCACGGCCGGGCTGTTCCTGGTGCAGCGCAGCATGGCCGCCGGCATCACCATCTATGCGCCCAGCATCATCCTCAGCAAGGTGCTCGGGTGGCCGTTGGCCTGGACCTGCCTGTTCATCGGCGTGCTGGTGATCATTTACACCACCAGCGGCGGCGCCAGGGCAGTGGGCGTTACGCACAAGCAACAAATGGCCGTGATGTTCGCCGGCATGTTCCTCGCCTTCGGGCTGGTGGTGCACTACATCAGTCCGTACATGGGCTTTGGCGAAAGCCTGGCCTTGGCCGGCACATTGGGCAAGCTGCAGGTGGTGGACTTTTCCTTCGACCCCAGCGACAAATACACGCTGTGGAGCGGGCTGATCGGCGGCTTCTTCCTGCAGCTCTCCTATTTCGGCACCGACCAAAGCCAAGTGCAGCGCTACCTCGGCGGCCAAAGCGTGAAGCAGGCCCGCATGGGCCTTTGGATGAACGCCGTGCTGAAGATCCCCATGCAATTCTTCATCCTGCTCACCGGTGTGCTCGTGTTCATCTTCTACCTGTTCGCCGGCACGCCGATCCATTGGAATGCAAGCAACTTGGCCGCATTGGAGCATGGCCCCGCCGAGGCCGGCCTGCAACAACTCGAGCATGCACAGCAGGAAAACAACGCCCGGCTGCAAGGGCAAGCACTGCAATGGGCACAGGCCCGCCGCCAATCCGACCATAGCGCGCAGGCCAAGGCCGGGCAGGCCTTGCGGGAAAGCCTGAAGGCCGACGCCGAACTGCGTGCCGGGGCCACCGCACTGATCAAGCAGCATGCCCCCGAGCGCGAGGCCAACGACAAGGACTACATCTTCATCACCTTCATCATGGACCACCTGCCCATTGGGGTGATCGGCCTGTTGCTGGCGATGATCTTCAGCGCGGGCATGAGCAGCACCAGCGCCGAGCTGAGCGCCTTGGCCACTACCAGCGTAGTGGACGTGCTGCCCGCCAAGGTCGTGGCCACGCGGCAAGTGGCCGTCGGCAAATGGGCCACGGTGTTCTTCGGGGTGCTCGCGTTATGCTTCGCGGCCATTTTCTCCTTGTTCGAGAACCTGATCCAAGCCGTGAACATCCTGGGCTCCCTGTTCTATGGCACCATCCTCGGCATTTTCCTCGTGGCCTTCTTCCTTAAGCGGGTACAGGCCACGGCGGTTTTCGTGGCGGCCTTAGTGGCCCAGACCACCATATTGGTGTTGCACTTCTCCCACATCGAAGTGGCCTTTCTGTGGTACAACCTGATCGCCCCGGCCATAACCGTGGCGTTGGCCTGGTTGCTGCAGCAGTTCATGCCGGTCACCGGCCCACAGCAGCGGTGATCCGGCCATTGGGGCAGGAATCCAAGCCTTTCGCCGAATTAACGCCGCCGTTCATCGAGGCGCGCGCCGCATTAGGGCCTGCCTGTTAACTTTGGGGCAATCCAACTGCCGAACGGCAACAAACCAACATTCATGAACAAGTTTTACGCAGCAGCTGCGGCCCTGGGCCTTATTGCCTCGGGGGCGCAGGCCCAACAGCTGGGTACCCAAAATGGGCCAGCCAACGTGTACAAGCTGGAAAAGCAAAGCGCTACCGCCCCGGCAAAGAACCGGGTGGCCGCCAATGCCCAGCGCGACGTGATCTTTCAGGAGGACTTTGCCAATGGCCTTGCCGGCAACAACGGTGTGGGGGCATGGACGTTGAACGGCCCGAACGGCGATGTGTGGCGTTTCACCCACAGCGGCCCTGTTGGTGCATACAGCGCGCCGAGCCAAGCCATCACTTCACCATCCGCCGCCAATGGCTGGATGCTGTTCAACTCGGATTCCGCCAATACCGATTGGAGCGCATCGCCCCCGGTTATCGTGGGAGCCCCCGTGGACCTGGTGGGTTCGCTGGTATCACCGGTGCTTGACCTCAGCGCCACGCCCGATGTGGAGATCCGTTTCTACCACCGCTTCCGTTTCTGCTGTGCCGCAAACGTGGTGAGCCACATCCTGGACATCAGCACCGACGGTGGAACCACGTGGCCTTCCCAATACTCCTTGGCCTTGGAGGAAGGCGTTAGCGGCAACACCGATTCCGGCACGCGCCAATTCGCCGCTGTGATCACCAACGCCATCAGCGCCAACCCGGCCAACGTGCGTTTCCGCTTCCGCCACGACGGCACCGGCGGTGTTTCGCACTACCACTGGCAGATCGACGACATCACCCTGAACGCGGTGCCGCCGTACGAGCTGATCATGGATTACGGCTATCTGTCGCAGTTCGGCGGTGGTTATGAGTACCACCGCGTGCCGCAGAACCAGATGCTGGACAACGTGGAGGTTGGCGGCGCCATCATCAACTATGGCATGAACGACCAGCACAACGTTACCTTCTTTGCCTCGCTGCGCGACGCGGACGACGTGGAGGTAGCCTCGGCCAGCACCAACTTGGGCACCATTGTGAGCGGCGACACCGCGCACGCCGACCTGATCATGAACGTGCCCGCGACCATGGAGCTCGGCCATTACACCTGCCACTTCTCCATGACCAGCGACGACATCGACCAGGACGCCGACCAGGAGAACAACAGCGATGTGCGCTACATCGAGATCACCACCGACATGTATGCCCTGGACGGTATTGGTGTAATTCCCAGTGACGATCTTTTCCTGGGCTCTGGCGGAACAGATTCTTGGACCGCCAACACGATCGACGTGCGACTGCTCAACTATTTCGAGGTCAAACAGCAAGAAACCTTCACCGGCGTTGAAATCTACCTGACCGGTTCCAGCGCCACCTCGCCTGGCAGCTACTTCATCGCGGCCATCTACGATACGGCAAGCGTACTGTCCGACCTGAATACCATGCTCGACAACCCCTTGGTGGAGTCCGACTTCCGGATCATTGAGCAGGCCGACATCGACGTGCGCACCACCGCAGTATCCTTCAGCAACCCCATCTCCCTTGCCCCTGGCGCATACTTTGTTTCCGCAAACCTTTACCAAGAGGGCGGTGCGAACGTGCGTATCCTGGATGACCTCACCGTGCCCCAACCGAGTATCGCCAGCATGATCTGGCTGCCTGTGGACAACCAAGGATCGGGCCGCCGGGTGTGGGGCAATGGCAATGCATGGGCCGTGCGCCTTTCCAGCCTATTGAACGTGGCCGTGCAACAAAACCCAAGCTTGCAGGGTGTAACCCTGAGCCCGAACCCGAACGACGGCAAATTCACGGTGCAAATGCCCGTTGGCGGCAGCAGCACGGTTGAAGTGTTCAACCCGCTGGGCCAGCTGGTGCAAACCAGTAGCTTCAATGGCACCAGCACCTCGCTCGACCTCAGCAGCAACGGTGCAGGCGTATACACCGTGCGCATCGGCAACAACGGCAGCTACAGCGTGCAGCGCGTGGCCGTGCAGTAAGCATTCCCTCCAAGGCAAGCCCCCGCCGGCCCCATGGCCCGGCGGGGGCTTTTGCTTGGGCCGGCACCACGGGCTCGCACAAACGGACGAACCAAAGTCCTTAACCTTTGTTTCATAATGCACAGTGAACCGGAGGCACCCCAGCCGTTTGCTCCTTACGTCTATCTTTCGCCTCCTAAACCCGAAAAACCAACCAACCAACCATTCAATGAACAGACTCTACCCAACCCTGTTGGCTGCCGCTGTCATAAGCGCGTCAGCCATGGCCCAAAGCCCGGACCTGCCGACCCGGAAACAGAAGGATCTGGAACCTCGCCCCGCTGCCATCCATCAAGGAGGGGAGCGTGACGTGATCTGGTCCAATGATTTCAGCAACCCC
>JBIQMI010000277.1:0-4095 GCA_044463585.1 Cryomorphaceae bacterium | reverse complement strand
AGCCAGCCAACGCTTCCAAGCGTTTTTGGCCGGCTTCTTACGCGGGTCACTGGATGTTATGCGGTTCAAGGTTTGTTGGGGTGAATGTAATTGCGGCTCGGCCCTGGCTGTGCAAACACCCTGCCCACGATCGGCATGATCATGGTGCGGTGCATTACACCCAACTTTGCCACAGATGCATGAGATCGAGCCCTTTTTCAATTGGCGCCACCTGTACACCGCCGAGGATGACCCGCGGTCGCCGTTCAGCGGCACCGAGCACAGCGAATTCGAATTCACCCACGCGGTTTACGACCATGCCTTGCACCCGCAGTGGGACGCGTTCGGCAGCAGCACCCTTTACTTGAAGGTGCTCTTTGCAGACTACGACGACGGCTTCGCGGTGATCGAGCTCATTGGCGAGTGGAACGACACCCTGCACAACGATGTGATGTACCTGAAGCGCGATGTGGTGGAGCCGATGCTGGCAGAGGGGATCAACAAGTTCATCCTGATCGGTTCCGCCGTGCTGAATTTCCACTCCGGCGATGAGGACTACTACGCGGAATGGTTCGAGGAGGCCACCGATGCCGGGGGTTGGATCGCGCTGATCGGGTTCATGCCGCACGTGCTGGCCGGTCTGCAGGACGCGGACCTGGACCAGTACATGGCCTTTGGCGGCGAACTGAACGAACTTCCGTGGCGGAAACTTGACCCGGACGAATTGTTCAACCGGGTGAATGCGCTGGTGATGAAACGCTTGGGCTGAACGGGCGCGCCGGGCCGCTCATTCCCACGTGCTCGAGGTCATCCAGGTATTTTTCCACGTAGTTGGCCCAGGACATGGCGCGGGTGGCCTGGTGGCCGTTGCGGGCCCGGCGCTCCCATTCCGCATCATCGTCCATAAGGGCCATGATGCCTTGGGCCACATGCGCGGCCTCGGTGGAATACAAAGGCACGCCCAGTGCGGTCATGTCGCCGAAGGTGCGCTCGAACTCGCTATAGGCGGGGATCACCACCGGGGTGTACAGGTACAGGGCTTCGCATGATGCCGAAAAGGCCGCCCATTTGGGATGCGGGTTCACGAAGAGCCGGGAGCGCTCAAGCAGGTCCAAGTACGTTCTCTTCTGTTCGGGCACCGCCTTATTGAGGTACCCGTGGAAGAGCATGTTGGCCGGTGCCCCCGGCATTTCGATGCGGTCCATGCCGATCACGTTCACCGTAATGGGCCGCATCTCCTGGGCATTGATGATCTTCACCGCCTTGGCCAGCAATTCAAGCCCTTCCTTGTACCGGCGGTTGCCGATGAACACCACCTCGCGGCTTTGCCGCTTCAACCGGAGCAATTTCTCCTCGTCCGCCTGCGTGGTCTCCAGGTTCACCACATTGCCGTAGTAGCGCACCTTTCCGCCGTGCAGGTTCTTCAGCTTATCGGCCAACTCGGGGAACAGGGCGATGATCAGTTTTGCATGGCGCAGGTTGCGGCGCTCGGCCAAAATGGTGGGGCGCTCCAGTTTATCGGGCCGCCGCTCGTCGAAATAGGCGATGTGCTGCTCGAAGGTCTGGTCGCAGAAAAGCGTGTATTCGCGCTTGCGCCCTGCACCGAACGAGTAGGTCATGAAGATGCAATGGCCCTCGGGGTACTGCTCGATGGCCTTGGCGATCTTGGCCTCGGCCATGCGCCGGTGCATTTGGCTGCGCAAAAAAGTGTAGCGCGTTTGCTTGCCCACGGCCTTGCAGTACAATTTCCAGGGCACATCAAAAAGAAGCTGAAGCCACCGCGGCGGGCCAATGTTCACACGGTGCACGCTGCACCCCCGTTTTTCAAGGGTGCGGGTGAAGAAAAAAGGCACATTGGACCATGTGCTGGCCTTGCGTGAGTCACCCAATGAAAAGACCACGAACTCCTTGGTCGGGCCGTTGGTCCGGGGTTCGGTCATTTGTTGAATATGCGCCACGGGGTTGATCACAAAACTACAGGCGGTCGGGGCCTCTTTAACGATGGCCGCGCATGACTTGTTCATTTTCCGGTACCAGGTGCGTGCCCGCGCAGCAACATTCCCATCACCACGCGGTCGATGGGCAGGTCCACATCGGTCACCGCGGCATGGGCCAATGCACGCCACCGGAACACCTCGCCGGTACCCGGTTTGAGGCCGTGTCCCGGCCCATCCGGTATGCCCTCCGGGTTGTCCACACTGAACCAGTAATAAATGCTGATGATCTGATCTTGTGCGCGATAGGCGCTTTGCTGAAAGAAATCGGTGGTGTAGAAATGGCGGATGTCCACCGGTTCCACACCCATCTCCTCCCTGATCTCGCGCCGCAGGCCATCCAATGTACCCTCGCCCGGCTGCAGCCCCCCGCCTGGGAATTTCACCACGCGCTGGCCTTGGATCTTTTCCTCCGAGAGCAGCACGCGGCCGTTGTGCACCAACAGCCCGTACACCCTTACGTTGAACCTCGAAACGCTCATGCCGGCCTTGTTGCGCGCACCATGTGCCGTTTGCCCGGCGCCCCCTGCAAGCGCTCCACCACCAGCCCCGCGTCGGCCAAAGCCCGGCGTACATCGCCCTTGGCGCAGTAGGTCACCATAATACCGCCCGGCGCCATGGCCCGTTCCACCGCGCGGAAAACCGCCTCTGTCCATGCATCGGGTTGCACGCCCGGCGCGAAGGCATCGAAATAGACCAGGTCGTACACCGCTTCCCCGGCCAGTTGCTGCACGGGCGTCCGCTCCTGGCGGAAACGGAAGCCGCCGGCAAGCTCCAGGGTTTCGCCGGGCGCTTGCGCCATCATGCGGGCGTGGCCGTCCGCCAAATGCGGCAGCCCAAGCTTGTGGGCGTGGCCCATGGCCGACCAAAGCTCCTTGGGCAATGGATAGGGCTCGAGGGCGGTGTAATCAACGGCAAGGTTGTGTTCCAAGGCCGCGTTCCACGTAAGCAGTGCGTTCAATCCCGTGCCCAGGCCCACCTCCAGCAGGCGAATGGCGCCCGGGCGGCAGGCAAGCAGCCCATGGTTGATGAATACATGCTTGCTTTCCGTGGCCGCACCATGCCGTGAATGGTAATGTTCATCCAGTTGGGCACTGTGCAGGGTGAAGGAACCGTCGCCCGTGGGCATCGGTTGCAGGTCGCCGGGAAGGCCGGCGGCCGACGTAGGGATATGGCCGTTGGCTTGCACCCCGCAAAGTAAGGGCTCACAGCACGCGTATCTCTGTGCGGCGGTTCTGCCCCTTGTGCTGCGGATTGTCGTTGGGTGCCATGGGACGGGTGTCCCCGTAACCTTTCGCCTCCAGCCGGTCGGGTGAAACGCCATGCCTCACCAGCCAGTTCACCACCACTTGGGCGCGGGCCTGGCTCAGCTCCTGGTTCGGCAGCGCACCGATGTCGCTGTCGGTGTGCCCTCCGATCTCCACGTGCATCCCGGGATGCTGCTCCAAGTACGTGGCAAGGGCCTGCAGCTCAACGGTGGAAGTTGAATCGAGCCGGTAACTGTTGGCCTCGAAGAAAATGTTGCGAAGGATCTCGCGGCTGCCCGGCTCCGCCGGTTTCAGTTCCACGTCCAAACGCTTCACGGCGGTGCCTTCTGCCACGTGTTCGCTGTGCAGCAGGTAACCCTTGGCGTTGATGTGCAGCGCGTAATTGCCCTGCGGCACAGTGCCGGTGAACGCACCCGTGGCGGGATCCACCGCGAAGCTGATGTTCAGGTCAGGCTCGTCCAAGCTCATCACTTCCACCGTGGCCTGTACCGGGTCCATCATCTTCAGCCCTTTGATGAAGCCTTCCAGGCGCATGCGCTCCTGGGCTTCCTGCGTGGGCACCGCGGCCCCGGCATCGGCCAGCATGGCGGTTTCCTCCACTTGCCCGCGTATGGGCATTTCCACGCGGTAGATGTCATCATCGCCCAATCCCCCGGGGCGCGTGCTGCTGAAATAACCTGTACGGCCATCGGCGGCCAGCACCAGGAATTGGTCATCCCCCGGCGAGTTGATGGGCCAGCCCAGGTTTTCGGGCCGGCTCCAGCGGCCGTCCGTGTTCACCGACCGGAAGAGGTCGTAACCGCCCATGGAGTTGTGGCCTTGGCTGGCGAAATAGAGCGTATCGCCCTTGCCCG
>JBIQMI010000276.1:0-4140 GCA_044463585.1 Cryomorphaceae bacterium | reverse complement strand
GCTGGCGCTGATGGATCGCGGCTTCGCGGTCGCGATAGCTCACATTCGGGGCGGCGGCGATATGGGTAAGCCCTGGCACGATCAAGGCCGTATGTTGCAGAAGAAGACCACCTTCACGGACTTCATTGCCTGTGCCGAGCAGCTGGTGGCGGATGGGCACGCCGACCCCAAGCGCATGTACTGCATGGGCGGCAGTGCGGGCGGGCTGTTGGTGGGTGCCGTGCTGAACATGCGGCCGGACCTTTGGAATGCCGCAGTGGCCGAGGTCCCCTTCGTGGATGTGGTCAACTCCATGTTGGACGCGGACCTTCCGCTTACCGTGGGCGAATACGACGAATGGGGCGACCCTGCCGACACCGCGGCCTACACCCGGATGATGGCCTATTCGCCATACGACAATGTGCACCACGCCCGGTACCCTGCGATCTTGGCCACCACCGGTTTCCACGATAGCCAAGTACAATACTGGGAGCCTGCCAAATGGGTGGCACGGTTGCGCCAGCACCAGCAGGGCGATGCACCGGTGCTGCTCTGGACGAACATGGAGGCCGGCCATGGCGGCAGCACCGGCCGGTTCGAACGTTTAGCGGAAGTGGCCCGCGTTTACGCCTTCCTGCTCTGGCGTGCAGGACTTGCGGGATCCTTATAAGCCTTCGGGCTGAATGCGCTCGGCGGCCAGGATCTCCTCGGGCTGCATGGGCACCACATCAGCCGGTGCACGCAGGTCCCGCCGGGCCCGTTCGTATTCGCCAATGGAAGTGAAGTGGAGTAGCCGCCCTGCCTGGTTGGCCACTTCCCATACCACGCCGAACACCACGCGGCCGCTCCTCAGCCGGAAGCGGCAATGCACATGGGCGAATTCGCGTATGTCGGGCCTGGCCATGTTGCACCGAAGGTAGCAGGCAACCAGCGCATGCCCAAGAACAAAACATCAACAAAAACGCGCCCGCTGTTCATAAATGCCCGAATGCGGCCCAGCTTACCGGTACCGCGAGTGGGCAGGCGATATTGCACCCGTGCGCGCTTAATTGCGGCAGCGGCAGTTGCCGCGCCCATGTTGCGGTTGAGCGCGTGCGCTAGGACTTTTCAACGCCGACCTTGATCTTCTTGCCCACGGTCAAATGGCGCACGTTCATTTCGCCGTTCAGGCGCCGCAGCTCCTCCACGCTGGTGCCCGGATAACTCTGGGCAATGCCCCACAAGGTATCGCCGGGTTGCACAACGTGGTAAATGAATTCGGTCCCCTCCGGCGCGCTGCGGGCCGGTTTCGAGGCCTCCTCGTTTCCTGCGGCCGTTGTGCCCTGTTTAACCGGTTCGGCCTCGCGGTGCAGCACCAACCGTTGACCGGCGTGTATGCGGTCGCCCTTGATGTGGTTCCAACGGCGCAGGTCCTGTATGCTCACCTTGTTGCGCTGCGCGATCAAGCCCAGCGATTCACCGGGCCTTACCACGTGCGTATAGCTCTTGGTGTGCGCCGCAGGCTTGGCCTGGGCCACGGTGGCCGGCGCCGGTGTGCTGAGGTCAGGCTGGTAGCTGCGTGCAATGGTGTCCTCCTGTTCGATAAAGGCCGCCACATGCTGCTCGGGCAGGTAAATGGTTGCCGGCCACTTCATTTCGGGCACAACACCGGCCCTGAATACCGGGTTCAGGTCGCGCAGTTGCTGCGCGTCCGCACCGATCAAGCCCGCCAATTTATCCAGCTCCATGGGGTAGCGCACATGCACGGTGTCCACCTCGTAGGCGCAATAGTTGGGAATAATGGGGAAGATGTTGTGGTCGGCGGCATGGTTGAAGATGTAATTCACCGCGATGAAGGCGGGTACATATCCCCGGGTTTCCCGGGGGAGGTAATCATACACCTTCCAATAGTCCATGGCGCCACCAGCGCGGCGCACGGCCTTGTTCACATTGCCGGGTCCGCAGTTGTACGCTGCCAGGGCCAGTTCCCAGTCGCCGAAGGCATCGTAGAGGTCGCGCAGGTACCTGCATGCGGCATCCGTGCTTTTGTAGATGTCGCAGCGTTCGTCCACGTAGCTGTCCACCCGAAGGCCGTACAGCTTGCCCGTGCCCACGATGAATTGCCACAGGCCCACCGCTGCGGCCCGCGAGCGGGCACCGGGGTACAGCGCGCTTTCCACCACGGCCAGGTATTTCAGCTCCTGTGGCAGCCCGTAACGGTCCAGCGCCTGCTCGAAGATGGGGAAGTACAGTTCCGCCAGTCCCAGCATCCGTGCGGTCTGCTCCTGCTTGCGCTGCGCATACATGTCGATGTATGCCCGCACCGGCCCGTTGTAGGTGAGCTTGAACGGGGTGCGTTCGTCCAGTTGCAGCAATCGCTCGCGGTATGCCGATTCAGGCCAAGTGGGCACCTCGCCCGGCGCGAATCCGTGCACGTTCAGCTTTTCCACATCCGTGGTGAAGGGATCGTTCTTCAACCAGGGCAACCGGCTGAGCTCGTTGATCCGCTCCAGCACAGGGTCGCTTGCGGAAAGCGAATCCTGTGCAGCAAGGCCTAAGGGCAACACGGCGAGGGAGAGAAGCAGGCGGCGGATCAGCATGGCAGGGCGAATATCTTGTTTCATACGCAGCCTTGGCGGGTATGTTGCCCGCAGACCGCGAACGATCGATCGTGAAGATCGGCGCGTGAAGTTAAACGCCGGCACTAATGGGCGAACAAGTGCCTGGCCCAATGCAGCAGTTGCTCATCGCTGTAGGGTTTGCCCATGAGCTGCAGCCCGAAGGGCAGCCCGTTGGAATGCCGCCCCGTTGGGATCGATATGGCCGGCACACCGGCAAGGTTGGCCTGCACGGTGAAAATGTCCTGGAGGTACATGGCCAGCGGGTCCTCTATCTCCGCCTTGCCAAATGCCGTTGACGGCCCGGTGGGCATGAGGATGAAATCACGCCCTTCCAACGTTTCCAGCGTTTTTTCCCGGATCAACCGGCGTACCCGCATGGCCTGCCCGTAATAGGCATCGTAGTAGCCCGCGCTTAGCACGAACGTGCCCAACAGCACCCGGCGCTGCACTTCGGGGCCGAAGCCCTCCGAGCGGCTCTTGCGGTACAGTTGGTCCATATCCCCGGCCTGTTCGGTGCGATGGCCATAGCGTATGCCATCGAACCGGGCCAGGTTGCTGCTGGCCTCGGCGGTGGAAAGGATGTAATAGGTGGGCACGAACAGGTCCGCCATGGGCAGGTCCAAGGCCTCCACGTTGTGGCCTTGGGCGCGCAGGGCATCCAATTGCTCCTCCACATGCGCCCGTATCTCGGGGTCCATGCCCGGGTGGTGCAGGCAGTGTGCATAGTAGCCCACGTTCAGTTTCTGCTTGGTGGCCAAGGTGCTGGCCGGCCGGTGGCTGCTGGTGTTGTCGCGGGGATCCGGGCCGGCGATCACCGCGTACACCGCGGCAATGTCCTCGGCATCGTGGGCAATGGGCCCGATCTGGTCGAATGAGCTGGCAAAGGCAATGAGCCCATAGCGGCTAACGCGACCGTAAGTGGGCTTGAAACCGGCCACGCCACAGAATGATGCCGGCTGGCGGATGGACCCGCCGGTATCGCTGGCCATGGCCACATGACAGGTGCCCGCCGCCACCGAGGCGGCCGCTCCCCCGCTGCTTCCGCCCGGCACTTTGCCGGGATCATGCGGGTTGCCCACCGGCCCGTAATAGCTGGTTTCGTTGCTGCTGCCCATGGCGAACTCGTCGCAATTGGTGCGGCCGATGATCACGGCATCGGCCTCCAGCAACCGTTCCACCACGGTGGCGCTGTAAGGGCTGGTGTAATTCTCCAGCATGCGCGAGGCGGCCGAAACACGGTGTCCTGCATAGCACAGGTTGTCCTTGATGCTGATGATGGCGCCGGCCAACGGCCCGGCCTGGCCTGCGGCCAACTTCGCGTCCACTTCCGCGGCCTTGGCCAAGGCACTGTCGTTGAAAAGCTCGATGTAGCAGTTGAGCGACGCTGTATCCTGCGCTTTCCGCAGGGCCGCTTGTGCCATGGCCACCACCGAGGTGCCGCCCTGCGCCAATTGCTTGCGGGCCTCGTGGAAGGTACGCGGCAACGTCATCGTCCCGTCCTCCACGGCCTTATGGCTTTTCAGCGGAGCCCGGGTCGTCCTTCTGCGCGTCCTTGAACTCC
>JBIQMI010000275.1:0-4154 GCA_044463585.1 Cryomorphaceae bacterium | reverse complement strand
GCCGGAAACGCTGCTCGAAGAGCTCCATTTCCGCCGCTACCGGCCTGCGGATCCCCGCCATGGTGCGCGGCACCACGGACACTTGCTCGGAAACGGGCAGGGCCATTGCACAAAGATGGGCCGATCACGGCTTTTGCATGGCGACATTTATCAGCCGCGCCCAGGCACCCGCGGGCAGGGCAGCTCCCGGCCGGGTCATTCGGGGCCGGGCTACGCGGCATTGGATGCCTGCTCTGTACATTCGGCACATGATGGCCCACCGCCGCGCATGGCTCCTTTCCGCCGCTTTCCCCTGGTTGCTGTTTCCTGTGCACGCACAATCGGGCCAGCAAACCAAGGTCGTGCTCTACAAGGACCGCATTGCCGCACAGTGGGACACGGTGAACTGCGTGAAGAATGTGATCAAGCTGAACCCGTTGATCTTTCTGCGGGGGCAAATACCGCTGTACTACGAACGCGCCCTTTCATCGCGGTTGAGCGCCGAATTGGGGGTGGGCATCACCACGCGCAATTACATGGGCGGCGGCTTCACGGGTGACCTGCCGGATGACTACGGGGCGGGAACGAAGATCCTGAACCGGCCGGCGCTGCGCGGGGGTTTCCGATGGTATTTCACGCACGACCTGGAGCCGGCAGGCTTTTATATGCAAGCCGAATTGGCCTATGTGGACCATGCCAAGGACATTTTCATGAAGGACAGCACGGGCCATGTGGGCGCCAACAGCCTACGCGACCGGCGGCTGTACAACGACCTTCGCCTGTACGGTGGTTTCCAAGCCCTATCGGCCAGCAGCAACTGGCTGCTCGACCTTTATGCCGGCGTGGGCTTCCGCAACCGCTCCATCACCCAGGTGAAGGAGCACATGGACCTGCGCGACCGGTCGTGGCACTACACGGTGGACGAAAATCACGATAACGTGCCGGCCCTTTTCCTTGGGGTGAAACTGGGTTACGGCTTTTGAGGCTTCAGCACGCGGGCATCGGCGGCCATGGCGGGTTCGTTCTTGTTGGCCAACTGCCCGCAGGCCGCATCAATATCCCGGCCACGGCTCCGGCGTATGCGGGCCACCACCCCTTTCGATTCCAGGTAATTCTGGAAAGCCATTGCCCGGTCCATGGGCGAGCGCTGGAAGCGCGGATTGCCGGCGGGGTTGTACTCGATCAGGTTCACCTTGGCATCCACCTTTGAACAGATCCGCGCCAGCTCCTTGGCATCCTCAAGCGAATCGTTGAGGTCGCGGAACAGGATGTACTCGAAGGTGACGGTGCGGTGGGTGAGCTGGGTGTAGTACTGCAGCGCATCCACCAATTCCGCGATGTTGTTGGTGTCGTTGATGGGCATGAAGCTGCTGCGCTTGGCATCGGTGGGGGCGTGCAGCGAAAGGGCGAGGTTGAACTTGGCGCCATCATCGGCCAGGCGCTTGATCTGCTTGGCGATGCCGGCGGTGCTTACGGTGATGCGCCGGGGCGCCATGGCCAGCCCGTCCGGTGCGGTGACCCGCTCTATGCTGCGCATGACGTTGGCGTAGTTGAGCAACGGTTCACCCATGCCCATGTACACGATGTTGGTGAGTGGCCTGTCCAATTGCGCGGTGGCCATGCGCGCTATGGCCACCACTTGGTCCACGATCTCGCCCGCGGTAAGGTTGCGCAGGCGCTTGAGCTGCCCGGTGGCGCAGAACTCGCAGGCCAGGCTGCAACCCACTTGGCAGCTCACACAGGCCGTGATCCGCTTTTCGGTGGGGATCAATACGCCTTCCACCACATGCCCGTCCCAGGTCCTGAACGCGCACTTCACCGTGCCATCATCGCTTTGCTGTTGCTCGGCAAGGACCAGCGGCCGGACCATGGCGCGCCCGGCCAACCGCTCGCGGAACTCCTTGGACAGGTTGCTCATCTCCGCGACCGACCCCACGTGGGCTTTCCAGATCCACTCCCACACCTGTTTGGCACGGTAAGGCTTCTCGCCCAGCTCCACCACCAGCGCGGTAATTTCCTCCTTGGACAATTCGCGGAGGTCGGTCAGTTGGGCATTCATGCTGCAAAGTTCGTGATGCACAGGCAAAGCCGTTACTTCCGGCCATTCAGGATCAATAGCCACGGCAGGGAAATGGCGACGTTTTACGCTTTCGAGGCCCTGGTTTTCCATAGCGTGTTCACCACCAGCAGCACCAGCAACCCCTACACCGCAAGCCCGATATGCGGATGTACATGAACGGCGACCGGCGGATTCCAGTACCCGCACGTGATCCTCCTGTACCGGATTTTCAATGATCAGCAAGCAGCAGTTCTGCCAGCCGTAGGTCCCACGGGGTGGTCACTTTGATGTTGTGCTCCTCCCCTTCCACCAGGAACACCTTTGCCCCGGCGCGCTCCACCAAGGTGGCCTCATCGGTGAAGGCCGGATCGTACGGCTGTTGGAATGCCTTGCACAACAAGGGCACGGAGAAGCATTGCGGCGTTTGCACCAACCGGTATGTGCCGCGGTCAACGGCCCGCGAGGCATCACCGTGCATCTTACGCAGCGAGGAACTTACCGGTAGCACTGGAATGGCCGCACCATGCGCTTGAGCAGCGGCAAAGCACCTTTCGATCAGTGCCGGGGTGATCATCGGTCGCGCACCGTCATGCACCGCCACCAATCCGTCGTGCATCACCTTCTTCAATCCTTCGCCCACGCTATGGAAGCGTTCGGCACCACCGCGTACCACTTTGTGCGGCACGTTGAATTGGTGTTCCCTGCAAAGATCCTCCCATGCAAGGCGCTGTTCCGCGGGCAGCACCACGATCAACTCCATGGCGGGATCATAGCGATGGAAGGCCGCAATGCTGTGGCAGAGCAGGGGCTTTCCGGCCAGCAGCAGGAACTGCTTGGGCATGGTACTGCCCATGCGCTTGCCGCTTCCGCCTGCCACAATGATCGCGGAGCGTTGGGTCATTGCCGTAGGGCCAGAGAGGCGCAGGGAAGAATACGGCCGAACCACTGGGATGCAGAGGCGTGCAAAGGACCCTTGAGTGCCATGGAACCCATATTGCAAGAATAGTGCTGCGCAAGGAATGACGTAGAGCCGCGCCCTAACGCATGCTCGGCGTCTCTGCGCCTGCGCGGCAACAAGACCTCCGCGCCTCTTCTCCTCAAATGATCAGCATGGCGTCGCCGTAGCTGAAGAAGCGGTACTTCTCCTTGATGGCGACCTTGTACGCATTCCACACGTGGTCGTATCCGCCGAAGGCGGCCACCATCATCAGCAGGGTGCTTTCGGGCATGTGGAAGTTGGTGAGCATGCGGTCGGCCACGGTGAAGTCGTATGGCGGGAAGATGAACTTGTTGGTCCACCCGTTGAACGGCTTGATGTGCTCGTCGGTGCTGACGCTGCTTTCGATGGCGCGCATGGTGGTGGTGCCCACGCTGCATACGCTGCGCTTGGCGTCGATGCTGGCGTTGATCACATCGCAGGCGGCCTGGTTGATGATCACCTGCTCGCTGTCCATCTTGTGCTTGGTGAGGTCCTCCACTTCCACCGGGCGGAAGGTGCCGAGGCCCACGTGCAGGGTGACATATGCGAAGTTCACGCCCTTCAATTCGGCGCGCTTCATCAGCTCGCGGCTGAAGTGTATGCCGGCGGTGGGTGCAGCCACGGCGCCTTCGTGGCGGGCAAAAATGGTTTGGTAGCGCTCGGCGTCGCTGGCCTCCAGCTCGCGCTTGATGTAATGCGGCAGCGGGGTTTCGCCCATTTCGGTGATGGTGCGCTTGAACTCCTCGTAGCTGCCATCGAACAGGAAGCGCAGCGTGCGGCCACGGCTGGTGGTGTTGTCGATCACCTCGGCCACCAGTTCATCATCTTTTCCGAAGTACAGCTTGTTGCCTATCCGGATCTTGCGCGCCGGGTCAACCACCACGTCCCACAACAGGCTGTCGCGGTTGAGCTCGCGCAGCAGGAACACCTCGATCTTGGCGCCGGTCTTCTCCTTGTTGCCCCACATGCGGGCGGGGAAAACCTTCGTGTCGTTCACCACGAAGCAGTCGCCTTCCTGGAAGTAGTCAAGTATGTTCTTGAACTTGTCGTGCTTGATCTTTCCGGTCTTGCGCTCCATCACCATCAGCTTGGCACCGTCGCGGTCCTTGGTGGGGTATAGCGCAATGAGTTCCTTGG
>JBIQMI010000274.1:0-4162 GCA_044463585.1 Cryomorphaceae bacterium | reverse complement strand
CAGGCATAAGGCATTGGCTGTTGAAGGGCCGCACGCATCGCAATACGAGGTGATCATGCTGATGTAGCTCGTATTATAACTCTGCACCGAAGCGCTCTGAATACTAGGTGAGGTCCATTCCTGGTTGTCCAATGCGGCATCCAGCAGCAGGTTCTGCCCGCTCCAAACGAAGTTGTTGTTCCCGGTGTTTGCGTCAGGGGCGTGAATGTTCCAGCCCGGGGAGATGGTGTACCCTTGATTATGCACATTTATTGCCTCGGTATAGTTCACACCGTTCGCCGGATAGCCTGGCAGGCTGAACAGTTGCAGGCCGTTATCATCAAATGTGTTCGTGTTCGTTGCGGTTGTGTTCTTCATGCTGAAACGCAGGAAATGGATGCGGCCGCTTCCTGAGCTCACACCGCTCGCATAGAATGCAATAGCCCGAATGGGATTGGTGGGCCCCGGGCAAATGCCCGCTGCGTTGAGGTCGCTGGCCAGGAAAAGGTATTGCCGGCGGCCGTCCTCCCAAACTGTGTAATAGGGAGAGTTCACGCTGCCGAACGTACCAAAACCCGAGGTGGGGCCCGGAATGGGCCACGGGCGGGGGTTCGTGGTGACACCGGTGCTGCTGGCGGGGTCTTGGCACCCTCCTTCTTGCGTGCTGCGTTGCTGGTACTTCCGCTCGTAGAAGTTATTGTCCAATTGGCGCCAACCGTCCACGGCCCCTGTGCCGGTGTTATGCACATAGCCCTGGAAGCTCCCGGGCGTGCCACCTGTGGGCGGCACGAATACAATGGTGCCCGCATTAATGTTGGATCCCGCGGGCGGCATCACCGTGGCGTTGCCCGAAAGCTTCACCGCGCCCTGCACGTACACCAATTCGGACTGGATGCTCGAGGTTTCCTGGTTGAACGATCCCGCCGGATAGCTGCCCCCATACAACTGCAGCAGGCCCGTTTCGGTGATCCGGCCCCGGTCCTGGTCCGAAATGCGGAAAACCAAGGGTTTGTTGTTGATGGTGCCGATGAAATCACTGGTAGTGGTACCGGCGTTGCCGCCCAGCTTCCATGCGCGGTCGAAGGGCAAATGGCGCCAGCCCACAGGAGGGGTGCTGGCATCGTAATAGTAGAAGCCCTTGGGGTTGGAGGTCACGGAATCGGTCTGGTACACGATCATTCCATTGGGGACCCCGGCCATGGTCATGCCCGAACGCCCCTGATTATTGACACGGGGCACCAGCAGGCCGCGCGTGAGGCTTTGGATATCGAGCATGGCGTTGCCGGCCGGCGGGGCGCCATTGGTATTGATGGCCACCTGTGCGTGCAGGGCCATGGAAAGCATTGCGGCCAGCGGCAACAGCAGCGCCTTCAACAGATTTAGGGTCAATGGGCGGTTCATGGGCGGGCGTTGGCTTGCGGGGTGCGTTTGCGCATGGCCTCGATCAGGCGGGCCTTTTGGGCATCGGTGTAGCCGGGCAGGTTGGCCAGTTGGCCGCAGGCACTGCGGTATTCGGCCAGGTTCAGGGGGCGGTCGTTGCCCAGCAGTTCAAGCAGGTTCAACTGGTCGTGCAGGTCGGCCACGTACAGGGCATGCGTTTCGGCGGTGGCCCAAAGCTGGTTGGTAAGGTCGCCGAGTGAGAAGCCTCCGCTGCGGTTCCAGTCGGTGCGGCCCTTCATGGTGGGCAGGTGGCGGTTTTGTTGGGTGAATGCGGCCATTTCCTCCACCGAAAGCAGGCGCTGGCGGCCGAACAGGCCGGCCTCGGCCGGGGCCACGCGGCCATCGAAGGCACGGTCGAACACGTGGTCGTTCAGCCTTACCCCGTTGTCGAAAATGCCTTTCTGCGCGCTGATGGTGCCGTTGCCGGCATAGTTCCAATAGTTGTACAGGTTGGGGAAGCCCGGCCGCATGCGCCCCCAGGGCAGGTCCGTGCTCAGGCTGTTGATCCGGCCCGCAGCGGTGCTGTCCTCCAAGATCAAGGCACCCGGGTAGGAAATGAAATTGGCGGTGCCGGTGGGTGCCGCACCAGGCGGCACACTGGCCACCGTGCCCTCGAATCGAACGATGGGACGGTAGGTGGAAGCACCCCAGTTATAACCATTAGCGCCTGTTGCTCCACCGTTGCCCTGGTTGGAAAACAGCAACTGCTTGTTCAATCCGCTTGGGCTGAACAGCGTCGCCGGCCCCCATGCCGGATTGGGAAAGGGATTGGGCAACGGTGTATAGCTGGAGGTGCTGGACATGCGGTGGTGCGCGCCATAGCTCATGTTGTTCGGCGCAGGGCCCGTCACCCGCACCGGGGCGGGCAGCCCATTCTTCGGTCCATCCGCAGCGAGCGCGGCCACCACTTCGATGATCACCGGGCTTTTGCCATCCCAGATAAATGGCGTTGTAAGCGTTACCATGTCCCATGTGTTTCCGCCCGGGGCCACGCCGGGCCATAATGGGGGCAGTGCTCCCCAGCCGGTGGTGGACGGATCAGCCGGTGGGGTATTGTCGAAGCCGTTCAATTGGTCCAGCCCAAAGGGCGCGTTGCGCACAATAATGTGTGATTGCCCCGTGATCGTGTTCCTTTGATAACCACCGACATTATTCACATAGAACCCCACCTTGGTAACCGGCTGGTGTGCACACAGGCCTTGCACGGCCAAGGGATTGGCGGCTTGGGAAAGCTCCAGGTTAAGCTCGCTGGCCAAATACAGGTACTGGCGGCGATACTGCGGGAACCATGGAGCACCTTGGCTCCCCCAATTTGATCTCCAGTACGGGCTTAACACATCCCTTTCCGGCGCATTATATCCAGAAAGTGGATCATTGAATATGGCGTTGCTGCTAAGGAGTGCCGGTGGCGGAGGCGATGGGATCTCGGCCGCGCTGCCCGGTGTGCAGATCGGGTTCTTCACGTCGGTCCAGGCTTTCCCTGCCACCACCTTGTAGGGGTTCTCGAAAGCGCGCCATCCTCCCCTGCTGGGTTGGATCAGCGTATTGGGGGTGGTGGTTATTTTGTTGCCGATGCGGGGTGCGCGGCCGTCCACATTGCCCCAATGGGCGGCATAGAACAGGGGATTCAAGGCGGTTACGCTACCCACCACTTCGCTGGCCAGCGCGGCGCTGCTGAACTCCTTTTCCTCCAAGGTACCCAGCCTGTATGGCGATGTGCCCGTGGACAGCACACCGAAGGGCTGGTAGCGGATCACGCCGGGCGCATCGGTATCGCTGGGCTTTCGGCCAGAAGACGGTTCGTAGTAGATCTGCAACTGCCCGTTGATGTCCAGCCGCTCCTTGGGCGCGGTGCCCGCCGGGTGGCCCACGGCCAAAAAGCCGGTGCTGCCGCTGAAGTGCATGCGGTGCGCATTGAACGTGCGGAAATTGAGCTGCGCGCCATCGGTGGTACCGAGGAAGTTGGGGTTGGGCGTGCCCACCAAGTGGTTGCCGTACACGTCCCAATTGTTCCTGCCGCTCTCCAGGCTTTTCCAAACCCCGTTGTCCACCACGTGGAACCCACCGTTGGCCCCGGTGCGGTACATGGTAAGGCCATCGGGCAATGCCGCTGCCGGGGGCAGCGTGCCTGTGCGCGGGATCAACAGGCCCTTGCTGATGGACGAGATGTCGAGCAGGGCCATGGGGTGCGGGGCTGCACCGGTCTCATTGATGGCGATGTTGCCGTTCTGCGCGCTGGCGGCCATGGGCGTTGCCAGCAGCAGCACCACGGCCGCCTTGCGTGCGATGCGGTGAAGGATGCTCATGGCTTGGCGGGTTGTGCGGTTTTTTGGCGGATGGCCTGCACCAAATGCTCCTTCTGCGGTGGCGTAAGGCGTTTGCTATCCTGTATTTCCTTGATCAGCGCTTCCGCCTGTTCGGGTTGCAATTGCTCGCCGAAGCTTCGTTGCTCCAGCGCCGCAAGGTCTTTTTCCAGCTCGCTGATATAGAGGGCCTGGTCCTCCACGGTCTGCCACAGGCCGGTGGCCAGTTTGCCTAAACTGGTGCCGCCGCTTGCCTCCCATTGCTCGCGGCTGGGCATGTTGGGCAGGTGGCGCTGCTTTGCCAGCGTTTCGCGCAACTGCGGCAGGCCGATGTAGGCGTAGCCCATGGCCGAGGCCTGGTCGGCGGGCTTCACCACGCCATCGAAATAGCGGTCGAACACGTGGTCGCTGAGCAGCATGGTGCCATCATACACCCCGCG
>JBIQMI010000273.1:0-4190 GCA_044463585.1 Cryomorphaceae bacterium | reverse complement strand
ACCTTGGACCTGCCCGGGGACCATCAGCAGCGCAATGCGCGCACGGCCTTGGCCGCCATCCGGATCCTGCAGCAGCAGGGTTGGCCGATCGCGGAATCACACATTGTGCAAGGCTTGGCACATGTACAGGCCAGTACGGGTTTCCAAGGGCGTTGGCAAACCATTGGCACAGCGCCGACCACCATCGTGGACATTGGCCACAATGCGGATGGCCTGCACATCGTGAACACCATGCTGGCCCAAACACCGCATGAGCGGTTGCGCATTGTGCTGGGCACCGTGAACGACAAGGATGTGGGGCGTATGCTGGAGGAGCTGCCCAAGGATGCGTGGTACTACTTCTGCAAGGCGGACATCCCCCGTGGGCTGGATGCCGCCGAGCTATTGGAACGGGCCAAGGGCCACGGACTGCGCGGCGAAGTTTACACTTCGGTCAAGGCCGCCTTGGCCGCAGCCCGGCACCAGGCCAGCAGCAAGGACCTCGTGCTGGTAACAGGCAGTGCTTTTGTGGTGGCGGAGGTGGTGTGAACCAACCTCGCCGGACTCAAATATCAAAGCCCCTGCTATCGGGGCTTTATCGGCGGTGGGACCTACTGAATTCAAACCAGTGACCTTCCCGTCCGTGGGGCGGGACGCTCTGAACCAACCTCGCCCGGCCCCGAACAACAAAGCCCCTGTAATCGGGGCTTTATCGGCGGTGGGACCTACTGGATTCGAACCAGTGACCTCATGCGTGTGAAGCATGCGCTCTGAACCAACTGAGCTAAGGTCCCAATGATGTGTGGGAGCAACCGGATTCGAACCAGTGACCCTCTGCTTGTAAGGCAGATGCTCTGAACCAGCTGAGCTATGCTCCCAAGAACGGGGCGCGAATATATAGCATGAAAGCAAGACGCCTGATAACCTCACGTTACTGCCTGCACGAAGCCGGTCCGGCATGCGCACCTTTGCCGCATGCTCCTGCTGCGCCGCTTGTGGCCGTTCTACCTGGTAGCCGCCTTGCTTACCGTGGCCAGCTTGGCGCTGGAATGGGTCAACGGCCGCTTTTGGCTGAATGATTTCCGCGTGTACTACAGTGCTGCGGCGCGGCTTCGGCAAGGCCTCCCCGTTTATGGCGAAGTATTCGGCCTCGATACCGGCCTGTACAAGTACGCGCCGGTGTTCCTCTACCCCTTCCTGCCATTCACCTTTCTCCCGTACAGCACGGCAGCCGTATTGCATTACCTGTTGATCGGGGCCTGCACCATGGCCATCTTCCTTGTGCAGGAAAAGCATTTGACCCGGCTTTTCGGCAACATGCCCAAGGCGGCGGTACGCAACCTGATCGGCCTTGCCTGCATTGCGGTGCTGCTTGCCCGCGAACTGCACATGGGCAATATCAACATGATGCTTTTGCTGCTGGTCGTGCTCGGGCTGGAGCGGTTGAACGCGGGAAAGACGGCACTGGGCGGCCTGCTGCTGGGGATCGCCTGGTTGCTGAAGCCGTACTTGCTGCTCATGGCCGTGCCCTTGGTGCTACGGACGCACTGGCGCACCTTGCTATACGCGGGCGCCGCCATGCTCATCGGCCTGGCCCTGCCAGGGTTGGCGCAAGGCCCACGCACCGGGTATGCGCTTACCACGCAATGGTTCGGCTCCATGCGCACCCATACCGAATCCATGTTCAGCCCCGATAAGTTGGGGCAGATCCTCCACACTTGGTTCCACACTCCTGCCACCCAAACCCTCGATCTGGTGTTGATCGCCGTGGCGGGAACGGCCTTGGCGCTCTTCGTGGCCAGCAATCGCGCGAAGCGGCGCAACACGAGCTTCGACCAATCCCTTGAACTGTGGCTGGCGCTTGCGTTGGTGCCGTTGCTAGTGGTCACCGATCAGCAGCATTTCATGTTTTCCCTGCCTCTGATCCTCCTGATCATCACGGCATTGTTCCTCCGAAGCAACCGGCCGCTGGCCCTCTTCTTCGTTTTGGCCATGCTGCTTTACGGCACGCGAAGTTCAGATCTGTGGGGCACGTTCGAGAACCAAATAGTGGGGTGGGGTGTTCTCGGTTTGGGGAACATTCTCCTTATCTGGGTTGCTGTTGCCGCATGGTGGCACATGCGCCGCGGAACGCGCGAAGTACCGCCGATCAAGGGCACCAAAGGGGTTTAACGGCTTTTGGCCCGTCAGCTTGCCGGGTGGGAACGGAGTTTGCGTCCGCTGGCCGCAATAATTCCCATCAGCCATGTCAAGCACTACCTTCCAACAGCAACTTGTAAACCTTCGCCACCAACTCTTCTATTTCGCGCTCAGCCTTACCCGCGACCGCGATGATGCCTATGACCTGATGCAGGAAAGCATGCTCAGGGCACTTACCTACAGTGACAAATTCCGGGAGAACACCGACTTCAAGGCCTGGGTGTACACCATTATGAAGAACACCTTCATCAATGGCCACCGGCGCGCAAAGCGCACCAGTAAGGTGATGGACCACGTGGAACGGGTTCGCGAGCGGGTATGCCTGGTGGAAACCCCTGCCTCCACCGAGGCCAATGTGCGCATGAGCGAGATCCAAGGGGCATTGGGCCGGCTGGACACCATTTTCCGCACGCCGTTCGAAATGCACCACCAAGGCTTCAAGTACCACGAGATCGCTGATGAGCTCGCCATTCCCGTGGGAACCGTGAAAAGCCGGATCCACCAGGCCCGCCACCGCCTGCAAGGCATGTTGGCCTAAAAACACGCAGGTGAAGGCGCATGGTTTCCTTTGCCGCAAGGAACCGCGCCCATGACCCGAACCTTGGACCTGGCCAGTGTAGTGCTGGTGGATGAGCACGACCGGGCATTGGGCACCATGGAAAAATTGGAGGCCCATAAGCAAGGGCTGCTCCACCGCGCCTTCAGTGTGTTCCTCTTCAACAACAAGGGCGAAACCCTGCTGCAACAACGGGCCGCTGGCAAATACCACAGCGCCATGCAATGGGCCAATGCCTGCTGCAGCCACCCCGCCCCCGGTGAAGCGCCGGAGGCAGGCGCGCGCCGGCGCTTGCGCGAGGAGTTGGGCGTCACCGACCCGTTATTATCGCACCAATTTGCCTTTACCTACCGCGCACAAGTGGGTGACCTGGTGGAGCATGAATTCGACCATGTCTTTTTCGGGCGTTGGGATGGCCCGGTAACGCCCGATCCGATCGAAGTAGCGGCAACGCGTTGGGTGCCACGGCAGCAATTGGCCCAGGACCTCATGGCCGCGCCCGAACATTTTGTGCCATGGCTGCACGCCTGTTGGGCCAATGTGGTGGAGCACTGGCCGCACTGAGCCAATGTTCACTGCCCGTCCCTTCCGAAGGAATGTTAATCACGCCGGAAGTTTCCTTCCATGTCAAACTATCCTCGTTGGTTTACCGTTGGAACCACCGAACCTGCCCTTGGGCAGTACTGCAAGACCCAAAGCATATTAGGAACATGCCACGCAAGAAGCCTGAAATTATCCTTACCCAACCTGTCCGTGAGGGTGTGAAGACCTTCAAGGTCCGCTTGGACGCCCGCACCGTGATCACCTTGTCCAGCAAGAAGGCCTTCGAGGTCTGGAAGGAGCGCTATCCCAAGGCGGTGATCATCAGCTAGGCCGTACGCCCGGGCCGTGGATATTTTCGTGCCCGTTCCATGGCCTTGATCCCACATCCTGTCCGCGCGTACCTGCGCCACCTCAGGCATGCGGGCAATCGCCACCATGTGCATTCACCTTTCGTGTTCGGGCTGGTGGCCGATGCGTTGCGCGGAAACGTTGCGCCCCCCTTCGCTCCGCCGTTGGAAGGCCTGCGCCATGCGCTGCTGCAGTGCCAGGACCTGGTGTCCGTAACGGACCTGGGCGCGGGATCGCGCAAGCATGCCGGGACGCTGCGGCAGGTGCGGCAAATCGCCTCCACTTCGCTCAAACCCCGCAGGCAGGCCTGGCAATTGGCCCGCTTGACCGCGTATTTCAAGCCAAGTACCGTGCTCGAGCTGGGCACCAGTCTGGGCCTTACCACTTTGTACCTGGCCAAGGCAGCACCGGGCGCACAAGTGCATACCATCGAAGGTTGCCCGGCCATCGCGGAACTGGCCCAAGCCCATTTCAACCGGTTCACCGCGCCGAACATCCGGCTTCACCAAGGCAGTTTCCAGGAACAACTGCCCGCTGTGCTGGCCGGTATCGACCGTATCGACCT
>JBIQMI010000272.1:0-4218 GCA_044463585.1 Cryomorphaceae bacterium | reverse complement strand
TGCAAGTGCGCCACCAACGCCGAGCCGATGAAACCGGCACCGCCGGTGACCAGCACTTTGGATCCTTTTTCCATGCGCAGCCAAAAGTAAGCCTCCGCCCGCAGGGGGGCCAAGGCCCGCGCCATCCGGGGCCGTTTACCTTTGGCCGGCCTAACCACCCAGGCCACCGGCCTTGCCATGCGGCAGTTCTTCCGAGAAAACTATTATACGGTCGCTTTCCTGCTGCTGTGGATCCTGGTGGCACGGCTGGCCCCGGCGCTGATGTACGGCGTGCTGCCCTTGGGCGTGATCCTGTTGCGGCGCGTGGGCCATTGGCAGGACATCCTGTTCGGCTTTGTGATGTGCCTGGTGCTGTCCGATATGATCAACGGCCTGCCGGGCATGGACGTGATGAAGCCGGCCAAGGCCTTGTATATCCTGGTATTATTGCTCGTGCTTTTGGTGGACCGTGCCAGCTTTCAGCCGTTGGCCAGGGTGTTCCCGCTCTTCCTGCCCTTCCTGCTTTATGCCTTCCTGCCCATTCTGGCCTCACCCGTGCCCATCACGTCCATGGAGAAGACGTTGTCCTATGCCCTGCTTTTCCTGGTGGTGCCCAATTATGTCCTGCACAACTTCAGGCTTTTCGGCTGGTCTTTTTTCCGCAACCTGTGCTGGTTCCTGGCGTTGCTGCTGCTCAGCCAGAAACTGCTGCTTTATTTCGGTGGTGACACCTCGCGGTTTTATGTGGCAGGGCGCTTCAAGGGCTGGTTCGGCAACCCGAACGGCATGGCCATTTTCGTTTACCTCTGTTTTGTGCTTTTCACCGTGGTGAGGCACTTTCGCCGTGACCTGTTCAACCGATGGGAAACGTTGTTCATCTACGCTATCTTCATCTACTACCTCATCACTTGCGGGGCCCGCACCTCGCTGATGGCCACGCTCATGTTCACCGTTTTCATTCCATTCTTCCGCATCTCGGTGTATTTGGGCATTGTTTCCTTCATCGCCTTCATCGGCTTGGGCGAATTGCTGTCCAGCAATCTGCCCTACATCATCGAGTCGCTTGGCCTGCAAGAGTACCTGCGGGTGGACAGCCTCGATTCCGGGTCGGGGCGGTACATCGCTTGGCAATACGCCTGGGATCTGATCAACAACGACGGCTACTTCCTGTTCGGGGCCGGTTTCGAGAATGAATATGTCCTGATGCAACGCGCCTACCGGTACCTCTCCGCCCTTGGCCACCAAGGCGGTGTGCACAACACCTATCTGGCCTTCTGGCTGAACGTGGGCATCGTGGGCCTGCTGCTCTTCCTGCGCAGCTTCTCGCTCATCTTCATCAAGGCCAGCAAGAACACGCCAATCGCCTTGGCCGTGATGTTCTCCGTGCTCTTTTCCATCATCTACGAGAGCTGGCTTTCCGCTTCGCTCAACCCGTACACCATCCTGCTGTTGGTGGTGCTCACCATTATGTCCGAGCCGGAGATCATCGGCTCGCTGGAGCAGGCCAAGGAGCAGGTGCCCGTGCAAGCCCCCTTGGTGCTGCCAGCGCGATAATGATTTTCTTTGGCCACCATTGCCTCCATAAGACCATGACACGAATTTTGATCACCGGTGGCGCGGGCTTCATACCCAGCGCCCTGACCCTGGAACTGGCCGCCGCGCCCAACACCGAGGTGGTAGCGGTGGACAACCTCACCACCGGTGATCTGCGCAAATTGGAGCTCGGTTCACACCCGAAGGTCCATTTCATCAAATGCGATGTGAACCGCTTCGAGGACATCAGCAGCGTATTCTATGCCTACCGGCCCGAGTACGTGTTCCACTATGCCGCGGTGGTAGGGGTGAAGCGCACCACGGACAACCCCGTGAGCGTGCTGCACGACATCGATGGCATCCGCAATGTGCTGGACCTGTGCAAGAACACGGGCGTGAAGCGCGTTTTCTTCAGCAGCAGCAGCGAGGTGTACGGCGAACCGGTGGAGTTTCCGCAGAACGAGCACACCACGCCCCTGAACAGCAAGCTGCCCTACGCGATCGTCAAGAACATCGGGGAAGCCTTCCTGCGCAGCTACCACCGCGAATACGGACTGGACTACACCGTGTTCCGCTTCTTCAACACCTACGGGCCGAAGCAGAGCAAGGATTTCGTGGTGAGCAAGTTCATCCGCGCCGCCCTCAAGGGCAACGACATCACCGTGTACGGCGATGGCATGCAAACGCGCACCTTCTGCTACATCGACGACAACATCAAGGCCACCACCAACGCCTTTTTCGGCAACCAGGTGGTGAACGACGTGGCCAACATCGGTAACGACCATGAAACCACGATCCTGGAGTTGGCCAATCTGGTGGTGGAGCTCACCGGGAGTTCCTCCAAGATCGTGCACCTGCCCCCGTTGAAGGAGGGCGACATGACGCGCCGCATGCCGGACATTTCGCGGATGCGCGAGCTGCTCGGGCGTGAGCTGGTGCCCCTGCGCGAGGGCCTGGAACGGATCCTTGGTGATACGTCGTACATCCTGGATTGACCAAGGCACATGTGCGGCATCGCCGGCATCGCTACCACACGCCCAACGGACGGAACCGGGGCAGCGGTGCAGCGCATGGCCGCGGCAATGGCGCACCGTGGACCCGATGCCGAAGGGCTTTGGACCGGTAGCCATGTGGTGCTGGGCCACCGCAGGCTCGCCATCATCGACCCCGGCCCGGCAAGCCACCAGCCCATGCATGGCGCGGACGGCCGCTTTGTGCTGGTGCAGAACGGGGAAGTGTACAACTACAAGGAGCTGCGCGCTGCATTGCCAGGCCGTCCGTTCCGTACCAACAGCGACACGGAATCGCTGTTGGCCGCGTGGGAAGCATGGGGCCCCGAAAGCCTGCACCGGCTGGAGGGCATGTTCGCCTTCGCGGTTTGGGACAGCCAAATGGAAGAGCTGGTGCTGGTAAGGGATCGTTTCGGGGAGAAGCCGCTGTACTACGCTTTCCGCGATGGCCAACTGCTCTTCGCCAGTGAAGTGCGCGCCTTGTTGGCCTCTGGCATGGTGCCGCGCAAGCTGGACCGCGCCGCCTTGGCCGATCACCTGCGGCATGGTGCCGTGCATGGGGAGGCCACCATGGTGCAGGATGTGCGCATGCTGCCGCCCGGCCACCTGTTGCGCTGGTCGGCAGGGAAGATGCAGCTGCAGTGCTGGTGGAGCTTGCCGGAAAACATGGAGCACGGTGCGATGGCCATGCCCCGAGGGGAGGTGCTGCGCGAAGTGCGGGAGCGTTTCTTCCGTTCCGTGGAGCTACGCTCGGTCTCGGATGTGCCCTATGGCGCATTCCTGAGCGGGGGCATCGACAGCAGCGCCGTGGTGGGCGCATTGGCCGAAACCACGCAGGGTAAGCTGCACACCTTCACCGTCACCTTCGATGAAGCTGAATTCAGCGAGGCCCGGTTCGCGGCATTGATCGCCAAGAAATTCGGGACCCGGCACCAGGAGATCCGCCTGAAACCGGAGGCCATGCTGAAATGGCTGCCGGAGGCCTTGGCCGCAATGGACCACCCGAGCGCCGATGGCCCCAATACCTGGGTGGTGGCCAAAATGGCCAAGGAGGCCGGGGTATCCATGGTGCTCAGCGGACTGGGGGGCGATGAGGTATTCGCCGGGTATGAGCTGTTCAAGCGTTCGCGGACGTTGGTGCAACAGAACAAATTCACGGCCATCCCCCGGCCGCTGCGTGCCTTGTTGGGCGCGATGGTGAAGCGCACCAAACAGGGCGCCGTAGGCTGGAAGGCCGCAGCCTTGCTGGCATTGCCCAAGTGGGACGTGGCGCACACCTATCCCTTGGCACGCCTGGCCTGCAGCAACAGGGAGCTGCGCACCCTGCTCGCGTTTGTCCCGGCCCCCGATGCCGTGGCGGCCGCGGTGCGCGAACTGCTGCATAGCCCGGCCGGCAAAGGGCTGCCCACGCTGGGCCAAGTGACGGCGGCCGAATTCCTGACCTATCTGCCGGACACGCTACTGCGCGATACCGACCAGATGGCGATGGCCCACGCCCTGGAAATACGTTCCCCTTTCCTGGACCACCGGCTGGTGGAATATGTGCTTGGCGTGCCGGATGAAATGAAATATCCACACACGCCCAAGCAATTGCTCACCGATGCCTTGGGCACCATGCTACCCGCGGAGATCAGCCAGCGGAAGAAAATGGGCTTCACCCTTCCTTGGGAACATTGGATGCGCAATGAGTTGAAGG
>JBIQMI010000271.1:0-4226 GCA_044463585.1 Cryomorphaceae bacterium | reverse complement strand
CCGCGCGCGCCTTGTAGGCAATGCCGATCAGGCACATGCCACAAAATTACCCCTTCGCCACCCTGGGGCCGGAATGTGATATATGTCAGCTTATGGGCTGATCGCCGTATGGAAATTTGGCCTCCGATGAATACCGTGGTCCAGCCCCGGGCCGAAGCCGTTGCGGCGGACGCCCAAATGAGCGACTATGAACTGGTGGAGGCCATCCACCGGTTGAAGAAGGAGCGCAACGCCGTGCTTTTGGCGCACTATTACCAGCAGCCCGAGATCCAGGAGCTGGCGGATTTTGTGGGCGATAGCCTCGGCCTGGCACAGGCCGCGGAGAAAACAAGCGCGGACGTGATCCTTTTCTGCGGCGTTCATTTCATGGCCGAGACCGCCAAGATCCTCAACCCCGGCAGGAAAGTGCTGCTGCCCGACCTGAACGCCGGTTGCTCGCTTGCCGACAGTGCACCACCGGAGAAATTCAAGGCTTTTATTGACAAGCATCCGGACCACGTGGTTGTGAGCTACATCAATTGCAGCGCCGAGGTGAAGGCCATGAGCGACATCATCTGCACCAGCAGCAATGCCGTGCGCGTGGTGCAAAGCATACCCGCGGACCGCAAGGTGATCTTCGCGCCGGACAAGCACTTGGGGGCCTATGTGCAACGGGTAACGGGGCGTGAACTCGTGCTTTGGGACGGCGTGTGCGAGGTGCACGTGGACATCAGCTTGGACAAATTGAAGTTCCTTTTGGGAAAATACCCCGAGGCCAAGCTGGTGGCGCACCCTGAATGCCCACAGCACATCTTGGATGAGGCTGACCATGTGGGCAGCACCAGTTCGCTGCTTTCCTTCGTGCAGACCGACCCGGGCGACACCTTCATCGTTGCCACGGAAGCCGGCATCCTGCACAAAATGCGCGAGGCCGTGCCCGGCAAGAAGCTGATCGCGGCACCGGCCAATGCGGAGAATGCCTGCGCCTGTGCCGAATGCCCGTACATGAAATTGAACACGCTGGAAAAGGTGCACTCCGCATTGCTGAACGGATCGCCGGAGATCACCATGGATGAGGCTGTTCGGGTCAAGGCCCTGCGCTCCTTGCGCGCCATGCTCGACTTAGGATGATGCGCCCGACCGATGCGGATGTGATCGTGGTCGGTGGCGGCATTGCCGGCATGGCCTTCGCCGAGCATTTGATGACGCGCTGCGCAGGGCGTGCGCCCAGGGTGCTCATGCTCAGCAAGGCCCCGGTGGAGGCCAGCAATTCGTATTTGGCGCAAGGCGGCATCGCCGCAGTGGTGCTGCCCGAAGATTCCGTGGAACAACATGTGCGCGATACCATGGATGTGGGCGCCGGGCTGTGCGATCCACGCGTGGTGCGGTTGATCGTGGAGGAAGGACCGGCCAGCATTGCCCGGCTGCTCGAGGCCGGTGCACGGTTCGATGCGCACCCCGACGGCCGCTTGCAATTGGCTCGTGAGGGCGGCCATTCGCAAGCCAGGGTGGTGCATTACCGCGATACAACAGGCGCGGAGATCGTAAGGGTGCTGCGCGACCGGGTGGCGCAGGAAGCGGGCATACAATGGCGCGATTCGGACCAAGTGATCGACCTGTTGGTGGAAGAAGTTGACGGGCAACGCAGGTGCATTGGCGTGCGCACCGTGGACCGTACCAGCGGCGAAGTGCGCGACCTGTGCGCGCCGGTGGTGGTGCTTGCCACGGGCGGCACGGGCCAGGTTTACCGGCATACCACCAATCCGCCCGCCGCCACCGGCGATGGCATTGCCATGGCCATGCGGGCCGGGGTGCCCTTGCGCGGCATGGCCTTCATTCAATTCCACCCCACAGCCTTGTACAACCCCGGCCCCGGCGCTACGTTCCTGATCAGTGAGGCCGTGCGGGGAGCCGGTGCCCGCCTGTTGAAGGCCGATGGCCATCCGCTGATGCAGGGCCGGCATCCCAAGGGCGACTTGGCGCCGCGCAATGTGGTGGCGCGTGGGATACACCGCGAGATCGTGCTAAGCGGCAAGCCGCATGTATGGCTTGATACCACGCCCATCGGGGTGCAGCGCTTCGCACATGAGTTCCCCAACATCGCCAACGCATGCGGCCGCTTGGGGCTGGTGGCCGGCCGGGACCTGTTGCCCGTTATGCCGGCGGCGCATTACAGCTGCGGGGGCATCGCCACGGATGATCTTGGCCGCACCAGGCTGCAGGGGCTTTATGCCATGGGCGAATGTGCGAGCACCGGTCTTCACGGCGCCGATCGGCTGGCCTCCAATTCGCTCCTCGAGGCCTTGGTGATGCCCCAGCGCGCGGCAGAGAGCGTAGGCCGCACGGAGCTGCCAGCGCATTGCCCGGTCCGGGCCCATGGAACACCGCGGTTCACCATGGAAGAAGACCCACGCACAGCTGAGCTGGCCAACGAATTGCGCCAATTGATGACCAGGGAGGTGGGGATCTTGCGCACCAAGGCCGGGCTGGCCTGGGCGCACGATCGATTGGCCGGCATGTTGGCCGAGGCCGGACAGCACTTGCTCGCCCCATCACCGGCCTTTGCATGGCTGGCCTTCCGCAACCTGGTGCAGGCGGGCCTGGCGATCACGCGTTCCGCGCAGGAGCAAACGGCCAATTGCGGCACCCATTGGGTGGAAGAGCTCGCATCCGTTAAAGTTCCTGCGGTTGACGCCGCTTCACGGCCCGTGCATGAGCATCGTCAGCCGCCGGTGGCACTCCGCGATTGAACTTGCAGCCGCCATCAATCACCCCGGTCCCTTACCATGCAGTTAAGTTCTCCCCACACGTTCCACATTCCTGTCATGGGCCTGGGCTATACCATCGATACGCCGGTGAAGGTGGCCCATTTCGGTATCGCTTCGGTCATCTCCATCATCGAGGATGAATTGGTGGAACGCATGCGCGAGTACCATTGCCGCCTGGCAGGGGAGCCGTACACGGAAATTCCGAAAAAGGAGATCGACCATCGCGCCCAGCGCATCACCGCCTACCTCGACCTGGTGCAGCGCGTGGTGCGCCACAACAGCGAGAAACTGCGCGCGTCGGCATTCGGTGAAGGCTCCGACATCGACAAGTATTTCACCCTGCTGCCCGAAGGTTCGGCCCTGCGGAACAAATACATGCAGATGCGCGCCCTGCCCGAAGGTGCTGCCCGGCATGCCCTGCAGGAGGAACTTCGTGAATCGTTGGTGACGGGCAGCATCGATGTGAACATCATGGCCAAGATCGACCGCACGGTGCACGCCAAGGACGGCACCGCGCTGCCGGTGGAGTATGCGGAGGGCATGGCCGCCCTGCGGGGCTTCGCGCTCAGCCAGCTCGATGCGGGCATCGTGCTCAGTGCAGGCTACAATCCCAGGATCTACGCGTACATCGCCACATTCCCGGATTTTTTCCCCGACGCCAGCGGCCACATCCGGAAGCGGATCATCCTGAAGGTGAGCGATCTCCGCTCCGCCTCCATCCAAGGAAAGATCCTGGCCAAAAAAGGCATCTGGGTCTCCGAGTTCCGCATCGAATCCGGATTGAATTGCGGGGGCCATGCCTTTGCCACGGAAGGGCACTTGCTCGGTCCCGTGCTCAAGGAATTCCAGGAGCAGCGGCAGACGCTGAACGCCGAGCTGTTCGAATTGTGCAACACCGCGCTGCAGCAGCAGTGCAAAGATCCGCTGCACCCCGGGGCATGCGCACGGATCACCGTGCAGGGCGGGATAGGAACCGCTGCGGAGGACCGGTTCCTGCGGGAACATTACGGCGTGGACGGAACGGGGTGGGGGAGCCCCTTCCTGCTCGTGCCCGAGGCCACCAACGTGGACCCGCACACCTTGCAGCAACTTTCCACGGCCTCGCCCGATGATTACTACATGAGCTGGGCATCCCCCTTGGGCATACCCTTCCACAATTTCAGGCCCAGCACATCGGAAACACAGCGCAAGCTGCGCATCGCCAAAAACCGCCCGGGCAGCCCGTGCTACAAGAAATACCTCTCCACCAATACCGAGTTCACCGAGACCCCCATCTGCACCTCATCAAGGCAGTACCAGGAGCTGAACCTGCGCCAACTGAAGGCCAAGGGCCTGGACGAGGAAACCTACGAACGCGAGGCGGCGCGGATCACCGAGAAGGATTGCCTGTGCGAAGGTTTGGGCGCCAGCGTGCTGCTGAAGGACGACATGACGCCTGCCCACAAGCTGGAGGCCGTGGCCATTTGCCCGGGGCCGAAC